>CAYTDP010000039.1:0-20758 GCA_964436625.1 uncultured Halanaerobiaceae bacterium
AGACAGAGAGAAGTACTACCTGAGGCTGGACGTCCTGATAAGTATAGTCAGAGAAATTGCCGATGATGACTGGCTCTGGGAGACGGTAGGCAGGGTGAGTCTCACTTACGCTACCTTGAGGCTGATTGTAGATAGAATTTTCGATATAGAGACCGAGAAAGATGTAAAGGAGTTGCTTGTTTAGTTTTCGAGGGGGAATATTATGAGGTTTGCGTCAGGTACATCCTGGAGACTGCCGGTCCTAAGAGGAGTGATGAGATCATGACCGTAGCCGATGAGCTCAGGAGAGAGGGTAAAACAGAGACATTAATTGATCTGCTTGAAGATAAGATTCACGGGAATATATCTCAAAAAACCAGGGAAAAACTCAAAGACTCGGGTGATGAAACCCTGGATAGGATTAAGAGTAAATTCATGGAAATAGAAACTGAGGCCGACATCAAAAAACTCATCTGAAATATTTCGTCGGTAATAAGTAAAATCATAACTGTGAAGTGTGAACTCAGGCAGGAAGCAAAGAAGCGACAGCCGAGACACTGATAGACCTTCTAGAGCGTAAGTTTCCCGGGGAGCTCAGCTCAAAGACAGGGACGAACTGAAAGATCTGGATCTTGAGATTCTGGAAGAGATAAAGATGAAATACATTCTGTTAGAGAGCAAAGTGAACTAGAAGAAGTTCATCTAAACTGTACGAACTGTAGACAACTGAATAAAATAGCACAAACAGGCCCGACCGGCCAGCTCACGTCTCTTTTTGTGTGGGCACCGGTCGGGCCGTTTTGCGTTTGGGGGAAATCAAAAGGAGGTGATGACGAGATGAGTTGGATCAAAACGTTGGATGACCTGAGTGAGCTTGATAGTGGCAGAAACCTGCCGGATGAGATGATGGAGCAGATGCGCGGCCTGCTTGAGGGCATGCACGCGACCTACGGCGGCAGCGAGGAGCTGGAGGATTTCGTGCTGGGCTGGGAGACCGGCGGCCCCATGGCGTTTCTCGCCGCCGAGGACTTCGGGCCGGAGGGCTGCCTCGTGACCGGCGAGCTGGGCCTGGATCGCGGGAGGAGACTGTCTGAGAACGGAGCCGAATTCGTTGAAGAACACAGGCCAAATGATGGGAAAAGGTTCTTCCGACTGGCCTACGTCCTGGACAACGACACCTGCCTCACAATTTTCGTGACCGGCAGGGCTCCGGATCCCGAAACAAAGGACTGACTGGAGCAGAGGATGTTTATCGACGCGAAGAGCCTGGGGAGAGACCTCAGGGGATGTCCCCCTCTGTATCCCCGTCAGGTTCAAAGTGATCTGAAGGACATGAGAAAACCGGGATTTCTGCCGGAGAGCAAGAGCCACAGGCACTGCTGGATGAAGGATAGCTGGATGAACAGAACACGACCGCCCGCTCGCAGATGAGCGGGATTTTTCACGTAAAGGAGCTAAATGATACTCTTTTGGTCAGGCATATATATCTAAGACTCAGATCTTTACCAATCTTGCAGACCACATTCGAATATTTTGAGTGAAACAAAGATGAAATTCACCTGCATGTATGATATCATTTTATCAAAATCTATCTCTTTTCACCTCCCCTCCTAATATGTAGAATTTATTGTCTCCAGCCATGATCTGCTTTTCTTTTCAGTTATAAACTCCTCTTCCTCATAAATTTCACCAATCATTCAGGCCAAATCTATTCCGGCCAAATCTCAAAAATTAGAATCTGAAATATAATTACCGGCAGACACCTCACCGGAAAAAATGGGGGTGGCCCCGCGGGGCACCAAAATAACAAAATTGTATCGTTGTTTTCAATAGCCTTTAAAAAGGGATTCAGGCCTGATTTAAAGAATATTCTTGTAGGAGGAGATATAAGATATGAAACTGGCTCGTCCATTCTCTAAAGGCTTCTATATGTTTTTAGAATTTTATCGGTGGTCCTGAATAAGCATTGATTATCTGACGGCAGTTATGATAATATTTAATGATGTAATGAGTTAAAATTTTTTTGAGCGATCGAACAAAATTCATCATACCGAATAAAATAAAGCTGGAGGTAAAAATTTTGAGTCTTCCTCAGGCAGTTGAATTCAGTCATTATCTTCTAAAGCGTTTTGCCGAAAAAGGAGACGTGGTCCTCGACTCTACCTGCGGAAATGGCCACGATACAGTTTTCCTGGCCGATCTGGTTGGAGAAAAGGGAGAAGTGAAAGCAATCGATATTCAGCAGGAAGCTGTGGAAAATACCGAAGAAAGGCTGCGAGAACATGATATGCTAAATAGAGTGGAGCTGGCCTGCGGCGATCACTCGCGGCTGGATGAGTATTTTTCCGAAAGCGAGTTCAAAGCAGCCATATTCAATCTGGGTTATCTGCCCGGCGGTGATAAATCGATAATAACGGAACCAGAAACCACCCTGGCTGCTCTCAAAAATGTTTCGGGAAAAATTGTTCCCGGGGGAGTGCTGGTGGTGGTCGCCTATCCCGGCCATGAAGGGGGCGGCGAGGAATTGAACGAGGTCTTAAACTGGGCTGAAAACCTGGATGAGGATAATTTTAACGTGCTGCATTACCATTTTATAAATCAACCTTCGGATCCGCCGGAAGTGATCGCGGCTGCCAGAAGATAAATCGAAGCAGGAGATTTACAGGCCTACCCTGAACTTTATTGGTAAGCAAACTGCAGAGCAGCGGGCAGATTTTTTAAACCAGGATAAAATAATTATGAAGTTTAAGCTGCGGAAAGAATAGAGGTGATCGGTTATAAATGAATCTACAAAAGGTGCTGGAGGAGCTTGTCGACAACGAGCATATTTCTGATCTCCACCTCACCGTAAATTCCCGGCCGATAGTGCGCGAGACCGGCCGGCTGGAATATTATTCTGGCGATGTGGGCAAGCTCAGCCAGGATGAGATCAGAAAAATTGCCCGCAGCATCATGGATGAGGACCAGTGGGCTAAATTCCAGAAGGAGGGCGAGCTAGATTTTTCCTACAGCCTGCCCGGAGTTTCCCGTTTTCGTGTAAATGTATATCAGCAGCGGGGTTCTGTTACGCTGGCCATGAGGATAATTCCTCAGGGAGTTCCCAGCATCGATGAGCTCGGCCTGCCCCGGGTGCTTAAAAAGCTGGCCCTGCAGCGGCGGGGGCTCATTCTCTGTACCGGGCCCACCGGCAGCGGAAAGTCCACGAGTCTGGCGGCTATGATTCAGGAAATCAACAAAAAGAGGAAATCTCATATCATAACCCTTGAAGATCCGATCGAATATCTTCACAATCATCAGCAGAGCATCGTTCACCAGCGCGAGGTCGGCACCGATACGACTGCTTTTTCTAAAGCATTGCGGGCTACTCTGCGTCAGGATCCTGATGTCATACTGGTAGGCGAGATGCGCGATCTGGATACCATGTCGATAGCTTTAGAAGCGGCCGAGACCGGCCATCTGGTTATGTCGACACTTCACACCAACAGCGCTTCCCAGACTGTAGATCGTATAGTAGATGCTTTTCCTGCCGGCCAGCAGGAGCAGATAAGAATCCAGCTGGCTTCGGTAATAAAAGGTGTAATAGCCCAGCAGCTTTTGCCGAAAAAGGATGATGACGGAAGAGTTGCCGCCTTTGAGATAATGGTCGGCACCTCAGCTGTTAAAAATATCATCCGCGAGGGCAAATCCAGCCAGCTGGAATCGGCCATACAGACCGGCGGCAAACACGGTATGATCATGATGGAAAATTATCTGCTCGATCTTTACAACCAGGGTGAAATCTCCCGGGAGACAGCCATCGACCGGGCCCAAAACACCGATTATCTGCGCAAGAGGATCAATAGATAAAAGAATAAATAAATCAGCAAATGAGGTATTTTCATGCAGGCACCGATATTTTTGCTGCTCGGACTTATCGTCGGCAGCTTCATAAACGTCCTGATAGTGAGAATTCCCCGCGGTGAATCGATAATCCATCCCGGCTCCCGCTGTCCTGAATGCGGGCATGATCTAAAAGCTTTTGAGCTGATACCCGTCTTGAGTTTTATAATGCTGCGGGGTAAATGCCGCGAGTGCGGGAGTTCTATACCGCTTCGTTATCCGCTGGTCGAGCTCACGGCGGGATTGATGTTTTTGGGCAACTGGTATCTGGCAGCTGAGCTGGTTGAACTCATCTCAGGAATGGTGCTCATCACCCTGCTATTGCCTCTGAGCGTGATAGATCTGCGGGAGCAGATTCTTCCCGATAAATTGAACCTGGCCGGCATGGCTGCCGGTCTGGCTTTGAGCTTTTTTCGGGCTGATTTTACCCCTCTGGCCTCGATTTCCGGCATTCTGGCCGGCGGCGGCTTTCTCTTCGCCCTGGCCTTTATTTCCCGCGGAGGTATTGGCGGCGGCGATATAAAATTAATGCTCTTTACCGGTTCGTTTTTAGGAGCCCCGCTGGCTCTGATCAGCATCTTTCTGGCCGCAATTTTGGGGCTTATAGCTTCGCTTCCTTCTCTCTTCAGAGGCAGGCTGGGACTTAGAAGCAAGCTGCCTTTCGGCCCTTTCCTGGCGCTGGCAGCACTGATCTTATGGTATTACGGAAGTGAACTTCTCTCATTTTATCTGCAGCTCTTCTAAAAATTTTCTCGGCAGCGATCAAATAAGAATTTTGAAAGGAGAATACCATCTATGATGTGGAAAGAACAGTATCGGCTGGGCATGGAGAAGGTAGACCAGCAGCACCGCGAGCTTTTTGACAGGCTTTCCTCTTTCATTCAAACTGTCAGGGATGACGATATGGAATGGGAAGAAAAAATTCCGGAAGTGAAAGAAACGCTCGAGTTTATGAAGGAATATGTTGTCGTTCATTTTGATTCCGAGGAAGAATTTCAGCAGGAGATAGGTTATCCGGGTTTTGAAGAGCACAAAGAAATCCACGAGAGATTCAAGCAGGAAGTGGCTGACTTTGCCGAACAATTTGAGGAAGAAGGATTTGAAGAAGAGCTGGCCCAGGAATTCAGCGGCAAGTTGATGGCCTGGCTGATAAACCATGTCACCGGCGACGATCAGGAGATAAGTGATTATCTGGAAGAGAGCGGAAAGGATGAGACCAATGAAGGCTGAATTTGTAAATCCAATCTACGAAGCCACGACCGAAGTCTTACAGAGCATGCTGGAACTGGAAGTAAAACGGGGAGAGCTGAAGAGAAATGAAGAATTGATATCCGGCAATGAGGCCAACGTGGCCATCGGAGTCACCGGCGATCTTTCCGGCTCGATCCTCTTCAGCTTCAGCCGCGATATGGCCCTTTCCATGGTGGAATCCATGGCCGGCATGGAGGTAGATGAGCTCGATAAATTTGTCACCTCGGCTCTGGGCGAAGTAGCCAACATCATCAGCGGTAATGCTGCCACCTTTTTAAACCAGCAGGATTATGACTGCGATATTGTGCCGCCCCGGGTCATAATCGGGCAAAATCAATCGCTCTCGATGGCCACTGATAACGTGCTGGTCATCCCGCTTGAAACCGATATGGGCGAGTTCGAGATAAATCTGGCCATCTGGGCGAACAAGTAAGGGAAAGATGAGATAAAAATATTGTCATAAATAAATAACTAATTACTCGACGGCCGCAGATCTTTTTCTGCGGTCATTTTTTATTGCCAGAAAAATATACTTGCTGAAAATAATATTCGTATCTTTGAGAAGCAAGCGGAGGAGAAGCGGAGAGGGTCTCCCGCAAAAGCGGAGTTGGTGGACCCCCTCCGCTTCCTCTCCGCTTTTGCTCCGCTATAAAGCGAGCTTAATTAGAACATATGCCCAAAACCTCTCCGCCGCTTTCAACCGGCCCATTAACATAAATTTCCTTTTAATGCATAAAAAACTTAAGATGTGACTGAGATGTGACCCAAATCAAAGTCAGATGTGAATGAGTTTGTGAGGAAAGTATGGTATCATTATTATACAATGATTATATATTTAAGTCGATTTAAGTTTAACCTTCAGAGTTATATCTTAAAAGGTTTTACTATATAACTATTATTTTACATTATTTTATGATATAATCTACTCAGATTAATCCTTTTAAATTCCGCTTCGTCTTTTAATTTTTTTAATTTATTATTAATAATATTATGACAATTAATACAACAGGGGGTGAGGGCTTGGCCGAGAGAAGCATTAAAAAAATAGGCGAGTTGTTGATAGAGTTCGACTATATTACTGAAGAAGAACTGGAAGAGGCGCTCAGGTTAAAAAGTGACTCCTCGGAAGATATGAAGATCGGAGAGATCATGGTCGATCTGGGATACATTTCTGAAAAAGAGCTTCTACAGGTGCTGGAGATGCAGATGGGTTTTCCCCATGCTGAGCTGAGCGATTATTATCTCGATCCGGGTCTGGCCGATTATTTACCGGAAAACATCGCCCGCCGCCACCTGGCCGTACCGCTGCAGCGGGATGGAGAGCTTCTGCTGGTGGCCATGGGCGATCCGACCGACCTTATAGCGATCGATGATATAGAGCGGATATCAGGACTCAACGTAAAACCGTATATCAGCGCTCCGGGCGAGCTGCGCAGGGCGCTGGACTGGATCTACACCGAGGACAGCATAGATATAGGTAAATTTCTGGAGGATTTTGAACAGCAGGAAGAGGAGGATTACGCCGAGGACGAGCTGAGGGAGATGGTCGAAGAAGCTCCCATAGTGAGGCTGGCCAACACCATCATCAGCAGGGCCTATCAGAGAGGGGCCAGCGATATCCATGTCGAACCGGAAGAGGAATATATCAGGATTCGTTACCGGGTCGATGGTGTGCTGCGGGAGGAGATGAAAGCTCCCAAATCATCCCAGCGGGCTTTGGTCTCCCGCTTTAAGATAATAGCCGATCTGGATATCACCGAACACCGGGTGCCCCAGGATGGGAAAATCCAGATGACCGTCAAGGGTTATAAGATCGATATGAGGGTCTCGACTCTGCCGACAGTCCACGGTGAAAAGGTGGTTATAAGGCTTCTGACCAGAGACACCGATCTTTTAAATCTCAATAACCTTGGCTTCTCAAAGGATAACCTGGAGGTGGTAAAAAAACTGATCACGCGACCGCACGGAATTTTGCTTTTGACCGGACCGACCGGCAGCGGTAAGAGCACCACATTATTTGCCTCGATCAATGAGATAAGCGAGAACTCGCTGAATATTACGACCATCGAGGACCCGGTAGAATATCAGCTGGAGGGGGTTTATCAGGTACAAGCCCGGCCGAAAGCAGGACTTACCTTCGCTCGAACGTTGAGATCTATTTTGAGGCAGGATCCGGATATAATCATGGTGGGGGAGATGAGGGATTCGGAGACAGCGGAGATAGCGGTGAGAGCGGCCCTGACAGGTCATCTGGTGTTCAGCACACTCCACACCAACGATGCCGTAAGCTCGGTGACCAGACTCGTCGATATGGGACTGCCGCCCTATCTGGTATCATCCTCGGTGATCGGAGTGGTGGCCCAGCGGCTGGTCAGAAGGCTCTGTCCCGACTGTCGGTATGAAGCCGAACTAACCGGTGAAGATGAAGCTTTTCTGGCCCCGGAGGAAGTTTACCGGGCCTTTACCTCGGAGGGCTGCAAAAAGTGCAGCGACACCGGTTATAAAGGCAGAGTGGCTTTACAGGAGATAATGGTTCTGGATTCGGAGATCAAGGAGATGATCTCGAAAGGAGACGAAGAAGAAAAGTTAAAGAGAATTGCCATATCGAAAGGGATGACAACGCTTAAGGAGGATGGAGTGAGCAAGCTGCGCGAGGGACTGACCGATGTTAATGAGCTCAAGCGCATCATATTTTAGATAGGTGGTGAGGAGGATTGTGACTGCGGCTGTGATGATGCTGGTGATGCAGGTTATTTTGAGAGGCAGATTATCTCAATAAAGGAGGGGAGAGGTTAAACCGGTCTGTGAGATCAACAGGAAAAGGAATCATAAATTAATTAAGAGGAGGATGAAAAATGAGTAGATTTACAAAAGTTTTTAGAAATCAGGGTGGATTTACGCTGATCGAACTGCTGATAGTTGTGGGGATAATTGGGATTCTGGCGGCTATAATCATTCCGAATTTAGGTGAACTATTTGCAACTGCCGATGTTGGAGCAGCTCAATCTGACTTGAGAACACTGCAGACCGAAATAACTTCTTATAGAGCCGAACACCGAGAATGGCCTGAATATGATGATGATAAGATTAGTTGGACGGATATTGTAGAAAAGTATGAAGAAGAAAATACTGATGCCAATAAATGTCCTTCAGGCGGAACTGAAGGAGAATATAATTTTGAAATCACTATAGGTGATACAACTGTAACTTTAACACAAGACGGCGTAGAAGTTGGTACGACTTAGACGGGGTAGATTTTGAAAATTAATTATGAGGGATAACTGTTATATCATCGGTAACACTCGTCTTAAAGAAAGCGAGTAGTTACCTAAACCGGTTAACTTTCATGATATCGTTCACACAATTTAATTTTCTGTCACAATTAAATTTGAAATGACTATCTTTCAAGTGATTCTAATGGTCAAGCTTATTTTTTGCTGGTCGGTCCCAGCAGCTCCCGGGTGATGCCGGAGAGCTGCTGGAACTGGCTAGATATTTAAAAGCCGAAAGAATGATTGAAAATCAGTAAATTAAAATTATCACCGCTCTTAAAAATGAAGGAAGTCTGCTGATTTACTACCGAGGAAAACAAGTTAATATTGTTGTTTGATAAAACTTATAGGAATCCGGAAATAGTTAAAAGTTGATTATAAGAGCGATAGATTGAAAAAGTAAGGGTTTAAGAAGTTCAGATAAATTCAAAGGGGGTGGAAAAGGTGAATTACAACCAATTATTGAGCGAAGTGGTCGAAGATGATAACATTACCGATCTGCATCTGACAGTTCATTCCCGCCCCTTCATCCGCAAAAATGGCAGATTTCGGCCACATCCTGATTATAAACGGAGGCTGGTGTCTGATGATGTGGAGGAGGTTCTGGAATCGATCATTCCCACGCATCTGGAAGATGAGTTCGCCAGCCGGGGAGAAGCCGATTTTTCCTACAGCAGGCCGGGGGTCTCCCGTTTTCGGGTCAATGCCTATCATCAGAGGGGAAGTCTCTGTATAGCCATGAGAATTATACCTGATAGCACACCTGATATCGATGAACTCGATCTGCCCCGGGTGCTGAAAAGCCTGGCTTCCCGCAAAAGGGGGTTGATTTTGTCGACCGGTCCTACCGGCAGCGGCAAATCCACCACCCAGGCAGCAATCATCAATGAGATAAACCAAACCCGTGAGGCCCATGTCATCACCCTGGAAGATCCCATCGAGTATCTCCACAAACACGATAAGAGTTTGATTCATCAGCGCGAGATCGGCGGGGATACCAGCTCATTTGCCCAGGGACTGCGTTCTGCTCTGCGCCAGGATATTGATGTGCTGCTGGTGGGGGAGATAAGAGATAGGGAGACCATAAGAATAGTGCTGGAGGCGGCCGAGACAGGTCATCTGGTGCTGGCAACCCTGCATACCAGCAGCGCTCCGGCAGCCATCGACCGCATCGTAGACATCTTTCCACCCGAACAGAGAACTCAGGTAAGAATGCAGCTATCAATGGTTTTGAGCGGAGTACTGGCCCAGCAGCTCGTACGCCGCAGCGATCGAGAGGGTCTGATCGCAGCTTTTGAAATAATGATCGCCAACGCGGCAGTCCGCAACATCATCCGCGAGGGAAAAACCAGTCAGCTCGATTCTATAATACAGACCGGCAGCAAATACGATATGATCGGAATGGACAATTTTCTACTCGATCTGTTTTTCAGCGGAATAATATCTCGTGAACGAGTTCTCCGATCCAGTCATGATATCAAATATGTTCAGGACGGTCTCAAATTCTGATCGAGAGGAGGTGCAGTTTATGTCTCCAGAATACAATTACAGCGCCCGAAGCGGCAGCGGTGAAATTGTCAAAGGTTCGATAAATGCCGACAGCGAAAAAGACGCAGCCAAAGTTTTACACGAGGAGGGACTATTTATAACTTCTCTGGCTCAGCTGCCGGTCGCCGGAGAAGGAAGATTCAGCCTCAATATGGATATCAGCGGACTTTCTCCCTTCGGCAAAGGTTTTAAAACGGCCGAGCTGGCCCACTTTTCCCGCCAGTTCTCCGTGCTGGTGGCCTCCGGCATACCGCTGGTCCAATCGCTGGAGATAATGCGCCAGCAGACAGAAGATGAACATGTCAGCGATATGCTGACCGAGGTGCGCCAGTCTGTGGAAGCAGGTCAGTCATTTTCCGATTCCCTGTCAGAACATCCGGATTATTTCCCCAATCTTTTCGTACAGCTGGTGCGGGTCGGTGAGACCGGCGGGGTTCTGGATGAAGTTTTAAAAGAGCTTTCAGCTTACTATCAGAGGCGCGATGTGATCGCCAAAGAGGTCAAAGGCGCACTCTATTATCCAGCTACAATACTGGTGGTGGCCACAGCCGTCATCATAATTCTGCTGACCTTTGTGGTTCCGACCATAACCAGCATGCTGGTGGGCCTGGGAGGAGATCTGCCGCTACCCACGCGAATTTTGATAGGCTCCAGTAATTTTCTCAGCAGCTACTGGTGGCTTTTGCTGGCCGGACTGGCAGTCTTCCTGCTTTTGATGAGATATTATCTTAAAACATCTTCAGGGAGGTTGAGACGCGACAAAATTTTATTGAAACTTCCGGTGGCCGGAGAGCTGGTCAGAAAGGTGCAGATCTCCCGTTTTGCCAGCACACTCTCGCTGATGCTTTCAAGCGGAGTCAATCTTCTCAATGCCTTACCGGCCATGGAAAATGTCATCGAAAATGAAGTCCTCAAAGACGTACTGGAAGAGGCCCGCTCGCGGGTCAGAGAGGGGTCAGATCTCTCCCGGCCCTTGAGCAAAAGCGGCGAGTTTCCCCCGATCGTGATCCAGATGCTCCAGGTGGGAGAACAGACCGGAAGTATGGAGGAGATGCTCGACAGGCTGGCAGAATATTACGAACTCGAGGTGGAAAAAGCTATCGAAGGCGGCATTTCTCTGATAGAACCGGCCATTATCATCATGATGGCCGTGGTGGTAGGAGGCGTTGTGGCCTCTATTTTGCTGCCCATGTTCGAAATTTATACCCAGATTTAAAAAGACAGGAAATTAAATCGTAACACAGTTTTGTAAGTTTTAAAATCGTTTAAGTTTTAAAATCGTTAGGGTTTGAATCCAAATTTGCAGCCGCGATTTGATAAAGCGGCAGCCGGGAGCTGGTAATTATGGGACTAAATCCGTTTAGGTGGATTAGAGGTGAGAAGCTTACCGCCATCGACTTCGGCCATTACAGCATCAAGGCGATGCAGGGCCGAAGCCGCGGAGGAAATATCAAAATACTTGGCGGAGCGGAAAAAACGCTGCCGAAAACTGCAGTCAGGCAGGGGCAGCTGGAAGATATTTCTCAGGTGGCTGAAACTGTAGAAAAGGTCATCAGCGATCTTCCCTCCTCACCCGGGAGGATAATATTCTCTCCTGTCTGCGGCAGAGAATATATAAGGCGGATAGATATGCCCGATATGTCGGGAGACGAGCTGAAAGAAGCCGTCCGCTGGGAGATTGAAAAATATCTGGATCAGCCGCCGGAAACCACAGCCTATGATTATGTGAAATTGAAAGAGAACGGAAATGAAAATGGACAGGTTCTGCTTTTGGTGGTGCTGGATAAAAGCGAGCTGAAAAAGTATGAGCAGATCTTCCAGGAAATTTCTTTCACTCCTCGCACAGCCAATATTCAGGATCTGGCGCTGACCTCTCTTATCGACTATCAGGGAGAATGCGAGGAAGATTATATGGTGCTGAACATGGGAGCTAAGAAAACGAGGATCGTAATCGCCCGAAATGACGATTTCTTTTTGAGCAGGACAGTGGAAATCGGCGGGAATGACTTTACCGAGGTGCTGAAAGATACCGGTTTGAGCGATGAGGAGGCCGAGCGAGAAAAGCGGACCAGAGAGCTGATCATGAACGTGGATGATGTAGAACCTATGGATACCGATATAGATGTTAGCTTTACAGAAATAGATAATCCCGGCATGGAACTGGTGCCGCTGGCCGATGAACTGGTGACAGAAGTTAACAGATCGCTCGACTTCTTCAGCAGCCGCCATTCAGGTGAATTCCCGGAAAAGATATTCTATACCGGGGGCGGTTTTGCCCTGAAAGGTCTGGGCAGTTATTTAAATGATAATATAGAACCGCCGATCGAGGCATTAAAACCATTCGGAAGGTTTAAAGGAAAACTTCCCGCCGAATCAACCCCGAGCAGCAGCCTGGCGGCAGCGTCGGGACTGCTGGTCAGCGAGGTGATGCACGATGAGAGTTAATCTTTTCGATGAGAAAAAAGTCCGCCGGAAGATCAGATGGTCCCGAATTTTCGTCGCTGTAATGGTTATAGCTCTGGTGGTTACTCCCGCAACTCATTTTTATTATAATCACATGGAGCTAGAAAGTCTTAAAAACAGAAGTCAGAGCAAGGCCGCTCAGCTGGACACTTTGCGGATCGAAGAGGAGACCTATTTTGAGCTGCGCGAGGAGATTAGTGAGTTTGAAATGCCGGAAGAGATAGTCATCTCCCGTTACCGGCTGCGCGAGCCCATGCAGGAATTTGGCAGCATTACGCCGGAGGAGCTGACACTTACCCGCATGGATTACAGGGACGGCGAGGTTTTGCTGGAAGGATTTGCCGGCGAAATAGAGATGCTGCTGGAACTGGCCCAGAACATTCACAGCTCGGAACTTCTGAAGCTGGAATCGCTGAGTCATTTTCAAAGAGGAGATTACGTTGAATTTGTAATGACTCTCCATTTTGACACCAGGGAGGAGTTTCCCCAATGAGAAATTTGAGCAGAAGAGAAAAGTTTCTGGTCATAGTCGCCGCCTTTCTGGTGGTGGTCGGTGGTTATTTTTATCTGGTTTATCAGCCGATGGAAGAAGAAAAGGAAATGCTGGCAGCCGATATAGCCTCACTGGAAATCAGTATAAATAATTCTATAGAGAAAATAGAACAGATCCCCGAGCTGGAAGAAAGACTGGCGGAGCTTCATGAGGAGCGGGAAACTATACTGGAGATGGGATACCGCGATTCGGAGGAAGTGCTGGCCCGGCTAAATTCATTTTCGCGCCTGGCCGAGGTATCTATTGACGGCTATCAGCTGGGTGAGGCCAGCAATGGCTATCCCTTCAATCTGAGCGGCAGGGGAAATTATATTCCCTTTTTAAAATTTGTCTGGCTGATAGATGACTGGGATTATCGACTGGAGGTGGAGGATTTTACTCTGACCGGCAATGACGAGAATGATGAACTGGAGGCCGACTTTGTTTTTTTCTTTCATCAGCACGAAGATATCAGGCAGTATCTGGATTAATCAGCGGAGGGGGTGAGGGAGATGAGGATAAAAATTTTCATTTCATTTCTTATAATATCGATACTATTTTTTGCTCTCCAGCCGGGAGCGGCTGCTTCTTCTAAGGAAGATGAAGATTATGAAGTGATCGTTATAGAGGAGGAGCTGGATAAAGAAGAATTAGCAGAAGTCATAGAGGAGATCGAAATTGAATTAAACGGAGAACTTGAGCTTCTGCGCGATCCCTTTGCCTATTACGGTCTGGCAGAGCTGGAGAAAATGTTAGAAGAAGCAGCAGCTGAAGAAGAACAAAAAGAAGAGAGAGCAAGAAATGTGGAACCGGTGAGAACTGTATCAGAACCTTCTTTTACCGTCACCGGAGCTCTGCAGCGGGGAGGAGATATGGTTATTCTGGTCAGAAATGGAGCATCTGTGGAAATGATAAGAACAGGGGAGGAGATAGACGGCTATAAACTGGTCCGCTGGCAGAATAGGAAAGCTGTTTTTGAAAAACACGGTCAAAGCTTTAACCTGAGTCCGCAGTAAAGCGGAGTTTATCATAAAAATCAGGACAATAAAATCCGGATTTTTATGGCTGGTAAAAGACAGTTAACCAGGGGGAATTAAAAATGCAGAATATAGTTAAAAGGGGGCCTGAAGGCCATGAAATATTTTATAACGGGTTGCCGGATAAATAAAATTTTAACCGGTCTCCTGATAACCGCTTTCGTGCTGACAACGCTGATACCGGCAGCCGCATCACCCGGCAGTATAGATCTCGAATATCGAAATACCGATATACAGGATGTTATCAGATCTCTGGCCTTTATTGCGGGTGAAAATATCGTTGTCGATGATTCAGCGGAAGGAGAAGTCACAGTCCAGCTGACGGGGGTGACCTTCGAGCGGGCTTTAAATCATCTGCTGAGAATTAAAGACCTGGAAACGTACAGGGAGGATGATGTGATAATCGTCGCAACCCGGGACAGAATCGATGAATTATACCGGGAATTGGAAAGAGGCCTTGTATCGCTTGATTATCTGGCAGCCGAGGAGGCCGGGGCAATAATAAGAGAACTTCTGCCCGGTCTGGATGTGCAGGTGCTCACCGGACAGAACCGGCTGGTTTTGAGAGGCTTCACCGATCAGATGAAAGAAGCCCGGGAGCTGCTGGCAGACATCGATCAGCCGGAAGATCGCGAACAGGAAGTTGTGGAAGTCCACCGCCAGACCCCGGAGAATGTAGCCGAAGAGCTGCGCGAGCTATTTCCCGGACTTACCGTTCGGGCCCGGCCGGGAGCAGGCGATGTCATCCTGCACGGTCGACCTGATACGGTGCGTCAGGCTGTAAGTTTGGCCGGATTTCTGGATGTTCCCGATAGAGATATCGAGGAGATTTACCGGCCGGAAAATGTTGAAGCTGAACTTCTTTATGATTATATGACCGGTCTTTATCCAGAGGATGTTATGGAGATAAATCTGAGGGAGAATGTGATCTTTCTGAAGGGTAAACCAGTCGCTGTAAATGACGCTTTGCATATGCTGGGAAATCTGGATGAGGCCGAGTTAATCGAAAGAAGTCTGGCCTTCCAGGCGGATTATATAGATGTTGAAGATCTGGTCGAAATAATAACAGAGCTCGATTCTGATCTGAGAGTCTCCAGCAGCCAGGGTGGACGCAGAATAGTTTTAAGAGGCGATGAGTCCGCGGTCGAACTGGCTGAAAACCTTATAAATTCGCTGGATGTGCCCAGAAGGCAGGTTATGCTCGAGGTGCGCATAGAAGAAGTCTCTCATACTCTGCTCAAAGAGAGAGGAATTGATCCTGATCGAGTTGAAAATTTCACCACCTTCGGTGTTGACTACGATGATGATTATCTGCCGAGGAGTTTCGATATGGAAATCCCGGCTGATTTTTACAGGTTGCTGGATGAAACGGATTCCTCGCAAACTCTGGCCCATCCCCGTTTGATGACGCTTGACGGCGAAGAAGCCCGACTGGTTATAGCTGATCTGATCCCCTATGAAGTGGGAGAATATGACGAAGATAGAGAAATTACCAGCCGCGAATTTGAAGAGGAAGAAGTCGGTATTACCATGGAATTTACCCCGACCATAACCAGGGATAATACGATAACTCTCGATATCAGGCCGGAAGTCAGCACCTTGATTCAAGAAGGTCCCGAGCTTACTCCTCCTCAGGTTAGATCGAGGGAGTTTCACAATATTGTCAACCTGAGAGACGGTCAGACCTTTGCTGTAGGAGGATTAATCCAGGATGAGATACAAGAAACATTTAGGAAGTTTCCTGTTCTGGGAGATCTGCCGATTCTGGGATCGATTTTCTCCTACAGAAGCGAGCAGGATCACAGAACAGAGATCATCATCTTCATAACTCCCAGAATAATTGATCTTGATCGAGAACTGCCTGAGCATCTAAGAGATCTGGGCGTGCCGAGATTGAGAGACTATGATGAGCACGGTTTTAGAATTGAAGAGGACAGATTATTTCAGGAAGAAATTCTTGAAAGAGAGTCGGACAGACATGAAGATGCAGATCTCAGGCCTGAAGAATTAAAAGAAGAAGCAGATGTTTACAAAGAAAAAGAGATAGAAGAACCTGCAGCCCAGGAAAAACCTGAAGTTGAAGCTGAAGAAAAAAGAGCTCCCCTGAGCGAGAGAGTCGATCGGATTTTAGAGAAGCATATGGAGAGATACCGCGCTGATGAAAAGAACGAGGCTGAGGAGAAAGAGGAGGCAGCAGAATATACTAAAGAAGACGGAATTGTTGAAGAGGATTTAGATGTCGATGCTGCCGAGAAAATGGATCTCGATCAGGAAGAAAAAGAGATTATAGAGGAAGAACTGGTGGAAGAGGATCTAGGTGAAATGGAGATGAAAAGAGAGGATATATCTCCGGAAAAGCTGCAGAGAATAATATTCCGTTCGCGTCTAAATCGCAGGGAGGACTGGCCTGAAGAGGTGGTGTATACTTTTCTCTCTGATGAATTTATAAGGCAGAATGATCTGCAGGAGATGTTCGGAATGGAAAGCGAGCTGGAGTATACCCGCGAGAGTCAGCGCGGTGATCTGCTTTACACCGTTACGCTGCCTGGAGAGATGGTCTATCAGCTGGGAGAAGATGAAACTCTGGAAGAACTGGCCGAAAGAAGCGGTATATCAGCCGATATTATTCTGTCAGCTTCGGGTGTGTGTATAGATGAGGTAAGCGGCGGGGATAAGGTGGTTATTCCCTGGCCCAGGCTGGATTAAGCAATTTCAATAATTCAGTTGAGAGGATGACTGTTTAGAAGTGTTCTTTATAAATATGAATCAATTTAAAAGCGTTTTATAGGGAACACTTCTATTCCTCCATCTAAAATTTTATTCACTTTATTTGCCCCCCGTGGTATAATTAAGTTACTCCCTTAAAAAGGAGAGGGATTTTTGGTTTTAATCAGGACGCACAGGAGGGGACTGAAAATGTATCGGGATAATGAAAAAGGCATAGCCCTAATAATGGTATTGATAATGCTGGCTGTGGTGGGGGTCCTGACGGCCATGCTTTTGAGCAGTGCCAGAACTCATTCTAATTTAGCCAGGCATGAAGAGAGTATGTCGAAGGCATTTCATTCGGCCGAGGCGGGAGTTGAGTTTGTGAGGGCTGGATTATATAGTGGGGAGCTGGATTTAAACAGCGCAGAAACAGGGAAATTTATTGATGAAAATCATAGTTTTTCTGATGAAGAAATATGGTTAAAAGAAAATACTTTTGATAAAATTGAATTAGAAAATGTTAAGTTTAAAGTAGAAGTTGAAAATAATGTTGGCACTATTGAATTGCTTTCGACAGGTGAGTATGAAAGATATAATGAAGAAATATTATTGGTTTTTACATTTGGAGGCGATCGAAATTTTATTGGTTTTACGGAAGAAAATGAAGTTTATAACTTTGGAGTAGATGATATACCTCATTTTGATAATGTTAGTTTGGGAAAAGTTAAACATGGAAATAATGAACATGATGGAGAACTGACTGGAAGTACCTGGAATAGTCAAGAGAATAAAATTATTGTATCGGGGAAAAGATTTGGATCAGGAGGTGGACATGGACAATTTAATTTGTATGAAACCAATTTAAAAGCAGAATTAGATTGGGGAGGCAACGATGTAAAAAATAGTCATCTGGATGATATAATATGGATTGAAGATAATAAGTATTATGCAGTCACTCACCAAGGCATATTATATGAAAAAACAAGTTCTGGTTGGGATGAAATTTTGAAACAAAATGATTGGGACCAATTTTTTATGCCGAGCAATACAAGACATAAACAATTAGCTTACGGAGAAAGCAATAATGTTTTAATTATGGTGGAAAAAGGTGGAAATGTTTTTTATTATGATGAGGTAAACAGCGACAGTGGTAGAATTAGTGATATATATGATGATATGTATGATGTGGCTTACGGTAATGGTAAATTTGTTGCTGTGGGACATGATAATTCCTGGGGCGAAATATATTATTCCGATACTGGGAAAAGTGGTGATTGGGTATCAACAAACCCACCTTCCTGGGAATATAAAGCAGTTACCTGGACTGGAGAGAGATTTGTAGCCACCGGAGATTCAGGTCAAATAGCGATTTCTGACGATGGAAAAGACTGGAAAGAACCAGCGAGAGTTACTTTTCCTTATACAAGAAGTCTTAACAATGTCGCGGGGTCTGGAAATGTGGTTATAGCTTCATCAAGGGATCCAGGTCCGCATGGAGAAGAATACGGTGGTTCAATAATAGTTTCCTTAGATGGTGGGAACAATTGGGATGGTTATGATGGTTCTCAATATGAAAACATTCCTGTTTTTCGAGAAATTATTACTGTTGGAGATGGAGTTTCAGAACCTATTTTAAGTTCCTGGGAACAACAATAGTGTCCGGGAGGCAGATTTATAATGATTAATTTTTGCGATAAAAAAGGCTTCACTCTAATAGAAATATTAGTAGCTCTCGCTCTGGGAGGCCTGCTGGTCATGGCCTTCTCCGGTGCCTTTTCAGCAGGCTTCCGCACTGAGGCGAGAATGACTGATAGGATGGAAGCCAGGCGCGTAATTGATTCTGTAATTGAGGAATTGAGAAATCAGGATTTTGATGAAGATTTAATCAATGAAGAGAATTCAGAGGATAAATCAAGTGAAATTAAAGGTGTTATTGAAAAACTATTTCCTAATGATCATGAATTAATCATAAAAGAAGATGAAATAACTAAAATACAAGATAATCTATATTATTTTATAATAAGATATGAAGATAGAGGTTATCACACCGAAGCTCTTATAGCAATTGAATAATGAAGTCCCCAGAAAAAAAGTTTTGCAGATTTAGCAATTAACATTTACTGTCAGAATTAAATCTTGATTGAATTTTGAATCTTTTATATAATCAGGGTAATAAGTAGGAATGTCAAAAGATAATTTTATAGCTTTTTTGCATTAAGACACTCTAAATAAATTCCACAACAGGGGGCAGCCAAAATGAAAGTGATTTCCGATTGTTTAGACTGTCGTGACAGGAATATCATATTGATATCTTTTCTGACAATTCTATTTTTGTCTTTGAGTTTATTTTTCTCTACTACTGCTGTGGAGGCAAACGCAGCGGCCGCTGAAGAATTTGTCGGATTGTCATTTTATGATCGCAGCAACAGAGATAACTCTCGTTTCTATGAACACGAGATCTATGGCGGTCTGAAATATCTATATTTCGATAGTGATGTAAATATATTATCTGAGGGATCAAATAATAACTTTGATTATGAAGACGATCTTTATTATGATTCCAGCTTAGGGTTTTTTGTAGGAGGCCGAAATAGAACTTCCCATCAGCTGACTTTATCAGCGGAATACAGCCGCTTCACTTTTTCCGACGATGTGGATTTTGAATTTAATGATGATGATGGTAATAAAGAGATTGATATGACATTAAATACCATAGGAGGCGATGCGGAGATCGACCTGGTTGGTGATGAATCTACCAGGTTCAAGTTTTTGGCCGGGGTTTCCTATCACTTCGGTGATCTGGAAGTAGATATTTCTTCTGACGAAGATTATTTAGACGAAGTTGATTCGGAAGTCGACCTGAATAGTGATTTTGGCTACAATCTTGGTTTTGCCCTGGAGCAGGAATTGAGCGAAAAAATGACTTTTCACAGCAATGTGAGATATCGTTTTCTGGATCTGGATATCGACGAAGTTGAGGAAGAGATAGATGGTACAGATGAAAATATATTTAACGAGCATGAATACGATATGGACGCTATTGAATTTACCGCGGGAATTTCTTATAAATTTTAACCGAAATGATGATATAATTATTTTGAATTCAAAATGCTTACAGGGTTTTCTAAGCTCAAATTTTAAGCCGCTTCACTTAGTTAAATCTTCAAAAAAAAGATTTTTTGGGTCGATTGAATCACTCATAAAAAGTAATTTTATGCAAAAATAGCATAGAGATTGAAAATAAATCTCTTCAGGCGGGTGAACAAAATGAACAGATGGAAATATCTTACCGAAAACCGAAGCGGCTTAACCCTGGTGGAGCTCATCATATCGATCGCTATAATGGGTATTGTGGTAGCCATTGCTTCCACTATGATAATACAGGGCTTTAATTTAGCCCCGGCGGGAGCGCGCAGAATGAGCGCCGGTCAGATGGCAGAAATGCATATTACAGAGATTTCACGCTTTATAAGAAATGCTTTAGCAGAAGATAAAATTAATGTTATTGTATATGATGATAAGAATGATACTAATAAAGAGGTAGTTATTGGCACTGAAGATAAAGATTATATTTGTGATGATAATGAAGATAATATTTATTTTTTTAGTGGACCGTATAAGGTTGAATTAGATTTTAATGAACAGGACAAATTGGTCTTTCATGACATTACCGGGCTTAAAATAAAAATGATAGAAGACGAAGGCAATGATAATAACAAATACAGCTATGAAATAGCACTCGCAAAAGAAGTAAGAGGAGAAGAGGCAACAGTGAAAGCAAAGATCACTCCCCGCAACCAGTGATAATATTGCTCAAAATATTCATAACTCCCAGAATCATAGATCTGGATGAAGGACTGCCTCATCATCTGGATGAAGTATGGTGGTTATTCCCTGGCCCGGGCTGGATTGAGCAGACGGTATAATTTGCCGATGAAAACTCTCTTATGGAAGTGCCTTTTCAATTCTGGCTCATAATAGTGATTTTGGCTACAGTCTTGGTTTTGCCCTGGAGCAGGAATTGAGCGAAAAAATGACTTTTCATAGCAATGTGAGATATCGTTTTCTGGATCTGGATATCGACGAGG
>CAYTDP010000040.1:0-20377 GCA_964436625.1 uncultured Halanaerobiaceae bacterium
GCCCGGCACATCCTGAGCCGGGGACACTATTTTTTGGCCAGGGAACTGACCCGAATTTTAAAAAAATTTCGAGTATCACTTCCCTTTATATCTTCCAGCCATTGTTATCATGGTAGTGATCTTATACGATATCTATCAACTAATAACAAGAAGAACCATTAATTCAATCTCAGGAGGGGATTTTATGCAGTTTTCCGATCTTACCATTGGAGTTCCCAAAGAGATTCTAAAGGGAGAAAAAAGAGTTGCTGTTACTCCCGAGACTGCTAAAAAGTTGATCGAGGCCGGAGCTGAAGTTCTGGTAGAGACCGGTGCTGGTGAGAAGGCTTTTTTTTCCGATGGTGATTATGAAAAAGCAGGTGCTGAAATAGTTGGGGGGCCAGAAAAAGTTTATACGAATGCGGATGTTATCCTCAAAGTAAAAGAACCTCAGTTCAACGAAGATCTTGATGAACATGAGGCGGATATGTTAGCCCGGGATTCAATATTAATTTCATTTTTGCACCCCGCCAATTCCAGCAATCACAAAATGGTCAGAAAGCTGGCTGAAAATGGGGTTACCAGCTTTACTCTGGATGGCATACCGCGAATTTCTCGAGCTCAATCGATGGATGCCCTGACTTCGATGAGTACTGTGGCCGGTTATCGCTCTGTCATTACCGGCGCAGATCATCTTCAAAAATTTGTTCCTATGATTCCTACTGCTATAGGAACTATGGGGCCAGCAAATGTGCTCGTGATAGGGTCAGGGGTAGCAGGTCTGCAGGCTATCGGAACCGCCAACCGTCTGGGAGCCAAAGTGAAAGCTCTTGATATCAGACCGGAAGCAAATGAACAGGCTCAGAGTCTGGGTGCTGAAGTGTTAGATTTTGATGTTCCTGAAGATCTGGCCACTACAGATGAAGGTTACGCCCGGCGCTTACCGGATGAGTGGTACGAAAAAGAACGTGAAACTATAAAAGAACATGTCGTGGAGAGCGATCTAGTGGTTCTGGCTGCGCTTATCATGGGGGAAGAGGCCCCGGTGCTGGTGACCGAGGATATGGTTGAGGATATGGATGATGGATCTGTGATCGTAGATATAGCTATCGATCAGGGAGGTAACTGTGAACTCAGCAAGCCTGGCGAGGAAATTTATCATGATAACGTCATGATCAGCGCAATTCTCAATATGCCGGCCAGCCTGCCCCTGGATTCCACCAATATGCTGGCCAAAAACATCCACAGGTTTTTCAGTTATCTGGTCGAAGAAGGAGAGCTGGCAGCGGATAGCGAGGATGAAATTATAGAGAGCACCCTGGTTACTGAAGAAGGCGAAATAGTTCACAGGGGAACATTAAAGGCGATGGGCCGACTGTAAATTCTGAGAGTATCAGTTTCTCATATTTTGATCTGATCTGTGATTTGACCTTGATAATATCAGATAATCCAAAATATTACTGATGTAAAGCTCCTGGCTTATATCCAGGAGCTTTCTGTCGGTTTTTCACCTGCTTTAGGCTGGTTTTTTGATATTAAGTGGAGGAGGTTGGACATAAATGACCGGAGTAATTTTTGTGTTTTTGTTCTTTTCGATTTTGCTCGGATACCGGATAATATCTTCGGTGCCTTCCCTGCTGCACACTCCTCTTATGTCGGGAATGAATGCTCTTTCCGGTGTCACGGTGCTGGGGGCTTTGACAGTGTATGCTACCGCTCCGTCTCAATATATGCCTCTGGCCTATGCTGCTTTAATATTTGCCATGCTCAATGTTTCGGGAGGATTCTGGGTAACAGGAAGAATGTTTAAAATGTTTATAAAAAAAGAAGAATTTGAAGAGGAAGAAGTAACATGGCAGGAGAAATAATTTTTTTCGCGATTATAATAGCTGGTTTTTTGATGGGATTGAGATTACAGCAGTCTCCCAGGACGGCAGTCTGGGGTAATAGACTGGCGGCATTATCGATGGTGGCGGCTATAGTCTACACGATGCATCTGGTAAATATACTTTACGATCCCCTGATCTGGATAATATTACTGCTAACTTCGCTTACAGGTATAATGGTGGCCAGAAAAGTAAAGATGATACAGATGCCTCAGACTGTGGCCATGCTGAACGGTTTTGGCGGAGCTGCTTCTGCTTTTGTGGCCTGGACTTCTTCTCTGTACGATATTCAAACAGCTTTTGCCTGGTCAACCGCGGCTTTAGCGCTGGGAGTGGGGATTTTTACACTGAGCGGCAGCGTTGTTGCAGCGCTCAAACTGCAGGATATGATAAATCAGCAGTCAGTAAGAGTGAAGGGTCAAAATTTTTATCAAAAACTTTTGCTTGTGGTTATGGCGCTGGTTGTCATAATTATGACAGTAACCGGCTCTGCTTATCTCACCATCACCATACCTGTTATGATTTTAGCAGCGACAGTTTATGGAATTCTGGTTGCGATGAGAGTTGGTGGTGCGGATATGCCCGTTATAATTTCTCTGCTCAACTCTCTTTCTGGGACAGCTGCGGCCATTTCAGGATTTGCAGTTGAAAATGCCCTGCTGGTGGGAGCCGGTGCTATTGTTGGTGTGACAGGATTGATGTTGACGAGAATCATGTGTGAGGCGATGAATAGAAGTTTGATGAGTGTACTGCGGGGCATTTCTCCCGAAGATCAGGCTGCAGGTACTTCAGCTGGCGATACAGAAGACGGAGAGTTTACTTCATCTGTTGAAATGGAGACTGACCGGGCTGATGAAAGCGAATCGGAGGATATTGACAGGTCTGATCTTGATGTCGATGAAGAGATCGCTCTTAGGATAGAAGAAGCAGAAGATGTGATAATAGTGCCGGGATACGGTATGGCAGTTGCTCAGGCCCAGGAAGATGTCAAAGATCTGATGGATTTAATGGAGGATAGAGGCAAGAGAGTGCAGGTTGCCATCCATCCGGTAGCCGGCAGAATGCCGGGACATATGAACGTGCTGCTGGCCGAAGTGGGAGTGGATCATGATCAGCTCAAGGATTTGGAGGAGATAAACGAGGAATTTGCCGATACGGATCTGGCCCTGATAGTGGGAGCCTGTGATGTCGTCAATCCGGCGGCCAAGAAAGCTGATGGTTCGCCGATATCGGGCATGCCGGTATTGAACGCCGAAGATGCGAAAAATGTGGCTGTATTAAATCTCGATGACGAACCTGGTTATTCAGGTGTGGAAAACACTCTCTATGAGGAGGATTTTGTTACCGCTCTCTGGGGCGATGCGGCGGAAACTGTGCCCCGAATAGTCGAGCTTCTTGAAGCCGGCGAGATAGCTGAAAATGCTGCCAAAACTCAAGAAAGTGAAAAAGAAAGGGCTCTCGGGAAGAAAGAGGATTCCTATGATGTGGGAGCAAGATTGATTGAAGAAGCAGAAGATGTGATAATAGTGCCGGGATACGGTATGGCAGTTGCTCAGGCCCAGGAAGATGTCAAAGATCTGATGGATTTAATGGAGGATAGAGGCAAGAGAGTGCAGGTTGCCATCCATCCGGTAGCCGGCAGAATGCCGGGACATATGAACGTGCTGCTGGCCGAAGTGGGAGTGGATCATGATCAGCTCAAGGATTTGGAGGAGATAAACGAGGAATTTGCCGATACGGATCTGGCCCTGATAGTGGGAGCCTGTGATGTCGTCAATCCGGCGGCCAAGAAAGCTGATGGTTCGCCGATATCGGGCATGCCGGTATTGAACGCCGAAGAAGCAGAAAATGTTCTGGTTTTAAATCTCGACTCTGAACCCGGATATTCCGGTGTGGAAAATACTCTTTATCAGGAGGAGTTTGTCATCCCTCTCTGGGGTGATGCTGCTGAGACGGTTCCCGAACTGGCTGCTCGCTTTCGGGATTAAGTGAAAACAAAACCTGATCGATAAATTTGCGTCCAAAGTCCAATTCAGCATTATAATAAAATTTTTCAGACGCAGTGCGGGGAGCGAAAGCTCCCCCTTTTACTTATTTGATTTGAGCTGAGCATAGTTTAATATTTTGGATCTTCTCCATAACTGTTATTGTGAACGAAGCCTTATATCTTCCAGTATAACTAAATAAGTATTTTCGACGCACCTGTTTACCACTGAAGACAAGAAGATCCTTATTTTATTCCAGGAGGTGGATATCATGCCTGATAAAAACAGCAAGGAACCGAAAATTAAAATTTTTCGAAATTGTAGAATCTTCACCCCGCATAGATCCGGCAGTGATCCCGATACCCTGATAGTAGCTGGAAATAACATAGCGAAAGTCTGTCATTCACAAAATCTGGATTATGATTTCTGGAGACAGAAATATCCAGTCAGGGAAATTGATCTGGAGGACAGGAGAGTGCTGCCCGGTTTTGTAGATTCTCATATGCATGCTCTTTTCATGGCCCGGGACAGAGATAAAATAGCCTGTCTTCCTCCTGAAGTTGAATCTATAGCTGACATAAAAGAAAAAATCAAAGAGAAAAAAAGAGAGCTGGAAGAAGGGGAATGGATTCGAGGCTGGGGATATGATGAGGAGAAGCTGGATGAGAAAAGATCTCCCCTCCGCGAAGATTTGGATCGCGCCGCTCCTGACCATCCTGTCATGCTTATTAGAACCTGCAATCATATCGCAGTCCTGAACAGTGAGGCTATGCGGCAGCTGGGCATAAATTCTGAAACCAGCGAACCAGAGGGTGGCGAAATCGAAAAAGATAGTGAGGAAAATTTAACAGGTATTTTTAAAGAGAAAGCTATGATGATGATTTTAAATGATCTCCCTGATGGGGGAATAGATCAAAGAGCGGAGAGCTTATTGGCCTGTTCTCAGGATCTTTTTTCGCTGGGGATAACTACGATTGCCGACAGTATGGCGGAAAAAACACCGATTGATTATTATGAAATCTATCGTCGGGCAATGAAAAAAGGGTTGAAACATAAAGTGATACTTCACTACAAGTGGTCCGAACTCAGGAATAAAGAAAAAATGCCCGATTTTAAGCTGGAAAGATCCAGTCAGATTCATATTGGTGGAGTTAAAGTTATAGCCGATGGCAGCGTTTCCGGACTTACGGCCTGGGTTGATCCCGCCTATTCAGGAGCAGATCAAAATTTTGGGTCTAAATTGATCGACAGAGAAGAATTGCGCCGGGCAGCAGAATATGCCCGACGAAATTCTCTTCAGCTGATTATTCATGCCATGGGAAATAAAGCTATAGAAATGTCGGTTGACACTCTTTACCAGCATGAAGGCTGGCTGAAAAATCGTCCTTCAATTCGACTTGAACATGCTGCTTTACCGGACAAAAAATCTCTGGACAAAGCTGCCCGGGGTGATATAGGAATTGTCAGTCAGCCGATTTTTCCCTATGCTGAGATAGGAAGATATCTCAAGAATTTAGGTCCGGAGAGAACCTCCGCTTCTTATCCTTTCAAATCGATTTTAGACCGTGAGATTCCTCTGGCTTTTTCTTCGGATTCGCCAGCTACTTCCTGGAATCCCCCGGCCGATCCTCTGGCAGGAATTAAATCTGCAGTCACCAGAAAAGCTCATGAAGGAACTGTCTATAATGCCGAAGAAGGACTGAGTATCGCAAAGTCGCTGCGTCTTTATACTGAATCGGCAGCAAAGATTTCCGGTTTGAAGGATGTCGGCAGGCTGGCCGAAGGTTTTCAGGCTGATTTTATAGTGTTAAATCGCGATATTCTGGAAGCTGCCCCCAAAAATATCGACAGGATAGAGATCGAAAAAACTTATAAAAAGGGAATATTAATGCATGGTTAAGATTATCGCTGATTTTTAATGCGTCATTGTTTGCATGTGAATTTTATAAATATTATAATGTAACTGACAGTAACTACAATAGTAGTTAGTTGTAAATAAAACCTGCTTTTTATATTAAGGGGGAGATTATCATAGGAGCTATAAAGACGGTTTTATGGGGACTGGGATCCATGGGCAGCGGCATGGGCAGATTACTGGCAGAGAGATCTGATCTGAAGATTTCTGGTGGCATAGCCAGTCGCGAAAGTAAATCCGGCATAGATATCGGTGAACTGCTGGAACTGGAGCAAAAACTGGGAGTCGAGGCGGTCAATGATCCTTCGCGGGCAATTACAGAAGAGACCGATATTGTGTTAAATGCTACCAGCTCTTCGATCGTCCAGGTGGAGGAGGAGATTAAATTTGCGCTCAGAAAAGGCTGCAATGTGATATCTATTGCTGAGGAGATGGCCTATCCTGAGGTTGCAGAACCAGAAATAGCTTCTGAGTTAGATCAAATTGCGGATGAGAAAGGGGTTTCCCTGCTGGGGACAGGCATTAATCCCGGTTTTATACTGGATCTGCTCGTTATAGCACTCACAGGAGCCTGTCTGAGAGTTGAAAAAATCAGAGCCAGAAGAATTAATGATCTCTCTCCTTTTGGGCCGACCGTGATGAAAACTCAGGGCGTGGGCACTACGGTGGAGGAATTTAACCGCGGGGTAGAAAAAGGGGAAATTGTAGGCCATATTGGTTTTAAGGAATCAATAAGCATGATAGCTGATAGACTGGAATGGGATATTGATGAAGTCGAGGAGAGTCGTGAACCTATAATTTCAGATGTGGCAAGAAGCACCGAACATGTTCGAGTAGAACCTGGAATGGTGGCAGGCTGCCGTCATACCGCCCGCGCTTTTAAAGATGGAAACGAGATAATTGTTCTCAGGCATCCACAACAGATATGTCCCGAAAAAGCAGGAATAGAAACGGGAGATTATATTGAGATAAAAGGTGATCCGGGAATTGACATGGCGATTACTCCAGAAATACCCGGCGGCAAAGGAACGATAGCAGTTTCAGTAAACATGATTCCGCTGGTTTTAAAAGCTGAGCCGGGCCTGAAAACGATGACAGATCTGCCTGTGCCTTCAGCTCTGCCCGAAAATATTTCCGGCCTGCTTTAAAAGAATTTATAATAGGTTCTTCTTGTTATCAGTTGATAGATATCGTAGAAGACAAGAAGATCCTTATAATAATTATAAAATTTGCGCTGGAGGTATATATAACATGACTAAAAAAGTTCCGCGGGGAAGCTGGGTTGAGATTAAAAAAATCGTTCTCGAATCCGGGAACAGAGCACCGCAGGTTCCTGAAGATACAGCTCGGGTTCCGCTGGAAATGAGGATTAAAGGATACTTGACATCTCCGGCAGCGGAGGGGGATGAGGTCGAAATCAGGACAGTGATCGGAAATAGATACGAGGGAGTTCTTCACGATGCTGATCCTTCCTATGATCATAATTACGGAAAGCCTGTTCCCGAGCTTATCTCGATTGGCGAGGAATTAAAACAGATTCTTTCTGCTGACGGGGGTGATGAATGATGTCGGCAAATAATTACGAAGAGCTGATGGCCCGCAGGAATGAAATAATGAAAAAAGCAGTCGGCATAGATTATGAAAAATTTCGCAAGGATGAACTGGTTTTTGATTATGACAGAATGATGGATGAAGCAGGGTACGAGCTTGATGAGGTGCGAGAAATTCAAAGAGAAGCAGGGGTGGGCAGGACCCCTCTGCTGGAGCTGGATAATTTGACTGCGCTGGCCAGAGAACTGGCGCCCCCGGGTAAGGGAGCTCGAATTTTTCTCAAAGATGAGGCGGCCAACCCTTCGGGCAGCTATAAACCCCGCCGGGCTTCTGTGTCGGTATATCATGCCCGTGAGGAAGGTTATCCGGGCGTGGTGGCTGCCACCAGCGGCAATTATGGAGCAGCTGTGGCATCGCAGGCGAATATCAGAGGACTTGATTCGATAATAGTCCAGGAAGTCTACGACAGCGCCGGCCGTGGTCAGCCGGAGATTCTGGAAAAAGGTCGAAAATG
This sequence comes from uncultured Halanaerobiaceae bacterium, assembly GCA_964436625.1. GTDB lineage: Bacteria > Bacillota > Halanaerobiia > Halanaerobiales > Halarsenatibacteraceae > Halarsenatibacter. The sequence goes on from CAYTDP010000040.1 coordinate 7,831, forward strand.
CGAGGCCTATGGGGCCGAGGTTCTGCAGTTGACTGTAGGTCCCGAACTCTTTTATACCTTTTTGCAGGTGCTTGAAGATACCGGTTTTTTCAATGCTTCTCTTTATACTCCCTTTGGCATTGCCGGAGTGGAAACACTGGGTTATGAAATCGTCGATGAAATTCGTAAAAGAGAAGGAATGGAGCCGGCTGCTGTAATCTGCACCAATGCTGGAGGAGGAAATCTTACCGGCACGGCCCGGGGGTTAAAAAAGGCGGGAGCTGAAAAAACCAGAGTAATAGGTGCCAGCGTCGATTTGAGCGGGCTTCATATGGCCAGCGATAGAGATTTCAACCGCAAATCATTTACCACCGGCCATACAGGTTTCGGCATACCTTTTGCAACCTGGCCGGACAGAGCAGATGTGCCCATCAATGCAGCCCGGGCACTGCGTTATATGGATCGCTATCTTACTGTGACTCAGGGTGAAGTCTTTTACATCACCGAAGCGCTGGCCCGCCTGGAAGGACTGGAAAGAGGCCCGGCGGGCAATACTTCTCTGGCCCCTGCCCTGAGCCTGGCTCAGGAATTGGATAAAGAGGAGATCATCGTTGTTCAGGAGACTGAATACACCGGTGCCGGAAAACATCCCATCTCCCAGCTTAATTTTGCCCGGGAGATGGGTGTAGAAGTAAAAAGAGGTCATCCAGAGGAGGAAAATCCCGGTGAGAATATTATCATCCCCGAAAAACCCGGTCAGGTTGAAGGAATCGATCTCGATTTAGATAGCATCAGGATTTCTTATCTTGAGAAAGCGGTAGAAAAGAGCGGAATTACCAGTGTTGACCAAAACTATCTTGATTTTTTGGCCCGGGAAGTAAATCTAAATCCTGATAAAACCAGAATATTGATCGAAAAAAATCTGGATGTCGAGCTGGATCTTTGATTCGGGGGCTGGTCTGGAAAGGAGGCCTTCTTTATGAAAGATGGTGATATTGATGTGCTGGCTGCTGAAATTGGCAGCACGACAACCATGATAAATGCCTTCGACAATCTGAATAAAAAACCTGTTCATCTCGGTCAGGGGCTGGCCCGTACCACAGTCGAAGAGGGCGATGTTATGCTGGGGGTGAAAAGAGCTCTTAAAGATCTAAAGGAAGAGCTGGGGATTCAGAACCTCAACTGGTCCGAATTTTTGGCCACCAGCAGTGCAGCCGGCGGTCTTAAAATGACAGTTCATGGACTGGTAAAGGATATGACCGTCAGGGCTGCTGAAGAAGCTGCTCTGGGAGCCGGGGGCGTAATAAAGCAGGTGACAGTCGGCGAATTGAAAGAAAAACATCTCGACAGAGTTGAGAGTCTTGAGCCCAATATGATACTTCTCGCCGGCGGTGTAAATCATGGTGAAGAGGATATAATTCTTCATAATGCCCGCGTTCTGGCCGGACTGGATATGAAAATTCCTCTAATTTATGCCGGCAATGCAGCTATACAGGATGAGATCAGGGAGATACTGGAAGATTCCAGTTTGGAGATATTAATAACCGAGAATGTTTATCCTAAAATCGATAAGCTTAATATTGAGCCGACCAGAGAGCTCATTCACGAAGTTTTTGCCCGCCATATCGTCAAAGCTCCCGGCATGGAAAAAATTGAAGAATGGCTTACAGCCGAAATGATGCCAACGCCCGGCGCGGTGATGGAAGCTGCTCGACTGCTTAAAAACAGATTGGGCAATCTGGTTGTTTTCGATGTAGGAGGAGCTACTACTGATGTTCACTCCGTATGTGAGGAATCGGGTGAAGTAAGGGATATGATGGTTAGTCCTGAACCCGAGGCCAAAAGAACTGTCGAGGGAGATCTCGGGGTCTACCGCAGCGCTCCTCATGTTGGTGAGATAATGGGAGAAAGCGTAAATCCTGACAGCGACATTTCACCGCTGCCCCGGGGAGAAAGAGAAAAGGAGCTGGTAAGCAAGCTGGCTGAAGAAGCTGCTAGAGAAGCCCTTAACAGACATGCCGGTGAATTTAGAGATTATTATACCTCGGGCGGAAGAAAGACTGTAGCAGAAGGCAAAGATCTCACCGCGGCAGATTGGCTTATCGGCACAGGTGGGGCTCTTACCAGACTTCCGCGGGGGGAGAAAATATTAAAGACCCTGACCGGCAGGCACACCCGGCGGCTTTTACCACAGCCCGAGGCTGAAGTTTTGATCGATGAACATTATATTATGGCTTCGGCAGGCATTCTGGGCAGAAGCCATCCTGAGGCTGCCCTTAGACTCATGCTCAAAAGTCTGGGATTGAACAGTAAAAATAAATCCGAGAAAAATTTGGTTTGAGGAGGTCTTACAGATGCCAGAGAGAAGAGAGGATGATTTTGCCGAAAGAAGGGAACATCTGGCTGAAATGAGCGAGGAAGAGCTGAGGGAAAAATTCTGGAATCTGGCTGAAGAAATAGTCGATCCTATCATCGAGCTGGCCAGAAGTCACACGTCTCCTTCCATAGAAAGATCGGTGCTTTTGAGAATGGGTTTTGACAGTCAGGAAGCTAAAGCAATAGTAAAAAAAGTATTGGAAGCTGAGCTTCTGGGTAAAGGAGCGGGCCATGTGGTGCTGAAATTATCCGAAAAAGATAATATATCCATAAGAGAGGCCGGACTCAGGATAAAAAATGGCAGTCTGGAGGTTCGGGAAATGCAGTCTCTTTTTACTGAAGAAGGGGGGGAGGTTAATAATGGATGATTTGAGCCCGGAAGAAAAGCTGGATATAGAGGCTCTGCTTGATGATATCGAAAATTACGAGCCGCGGCGTAAGGGCTGGAGCTGGCGTGAGCCGGTTGAGGAACTGAAACTCGGCGATTTTAACTACGAAGATATGAGCCAGCCGCTGGAAAACAGCATACCGCTTCCGGCTGCCAGAAGTTTTGAAGGCATCGATCCTCAGCCTGAACCGGTCATAACTACGGAGATCGCCTCCGGACGCTTTGAAGATGATCTCCGGAGGATGCGCATGGCTGCCTGGCATGGAGCTGATCATTTGATGGTCATCAGAACAGCTGGCCAGAGCCATTTTGACGGACTTATCGAAGGAACACCGGAAGGAGTTGGAGGAATACCGATAACCAGAAAGCAGATCAGAGTCACCCGTAAAGCTCTGGATCTTGTAGAGGATGAGGTGGGAAGAAAACTCAATGTTCATTCCTACGTCAGCGGAGTAGCCGGTCCTGAAATCGGTGTTTTATTCGCTGAAGAGGGGGTGAATGGGGCTCATCAGGATCCCCAGTATAATGTGCTGTATCGAGATGTCAACATGTATAGATCTTTTGTAGATGCTGCTGTGGCCAAAAGAGTGATGGCTTCAGTTGACATGCTCCAGATAGATGGAGCTCATAATGCCAATGCCACCGCCCGTAAAGCCTGGAAGGTGATGCCCGAACTTTTTGTCCAGCATGCCATAAATTCGATGTTTTCTCTCAAAGCGGGAATGGAAAAAGAACTTATAGCCCTTTCGACTGTGCCGCCGGCAGCTCCTCCCGCTCCGGATTTGAAGCTAAATCTGCCATATGCGGTGGCTTTAAGAGAGTTTTTCGAAGGGTTTCGTTTTCGGGCTCAGCAAAACACCAAATATATGGAATCATCGTTAAGAGAAGCGACTGTCACTCATACCCTCAATCTGCTCATCTCTGCTCTGACCTCGGCCGATATCCAGAGCACTATAACACCCGATGAAGGGCGCAATGTCCCCTGGCATTACAACAATATCAAAGCTGTCGATACAGCCAAACAGGCTTTTGCCGGACTTGATGGCCTGCAGAATCTGATTGAGCTGAAAGATGAAGAGCAGAGCTATCTGCGTCAAAAGGCAAGGGAGTTGAAGGAGAGAGCTATCCTCTTTATGGAAGAAATTCTGGAAGTTGGTGGTTATTTCGATGCCGTGGCGAAAGGATTTTTTGTGGATTCAGGAATGTACCCGGGAAGAAATGGCGACGGCATAATTAGGGAACAGGACGGAGGGGTGGCTGCAGAAAGCATAGTGCCGCGAGATGAGGATTATTTAGCCCCCGTCTGTAATCACTTTGGTTACAATAATTTGCCCAAAGATGTGGAAAAAGGGTGTGACCTGATCGGAGGATGTACACTCGAAGATAGGGATAAGATTCAATTTATAGACGAGCTTGATCCAGAAGACAACGTTCATAAACGCCTGGAAGAGAACGAGAAGTACCGAAGCGGCAAATACCTAAAACCGGAAGTGGAATGGAGTGGAGATGGCTGGCTTGAGATCACCCTCTTTTTGCCGGCGGAGGAAATAATAGCCGAACAGGCTGCTCAGCAGATAGGTGAGGAGATGAACCTCAAAAATGTGGAGGTCATTCACCGGGAAAAAATGCACCCTGCCGAAGGGACGCTGATCGAGATGAAAGGACAGCTCGATTTCGCTGTGGATCTTGAAGAACTTGAAATACCGGAAAAAGAAATTCCCCTGCCGGAGGAGGAGATCAGAGAGTTTTTTGATGAAAACCCCCTTCAGGTTGTGGCAGCCACGGTGGGCGAGGACGAACATTCCGTCGGGCTTCGTGAAATTATAGATATAAAGCACGGTGGGATCGAAAAATACGGTATTAAAACTCATTATCTCGGCACTTCTATCCCTGTCAGCAAAGTGGTGGATGCTGCCATAGAAACTGATGCAGACGTGATTATGATAAGCACGATTATAACCCATAATGAAGTCCACAGAGAGAACATGCAAAAACTTCATGACCTCTGCCGTGAACGAGGAGTTCGCGACGAACTTATTCTGATAGGAGGCGGCACTCAGATTACTGACGAAATAGCGAAGGAATGCGGCATGGACGCCGGTTTTGGTCGTGGAACCACCGGTGAGCAGGTGGCCAGCTATATAGTAAAAAAATTGCGCTCTGAGCTGGAGGAAAAATGACACTGCGTCTGGAAATTATTAATATAACGCAGTTGATTGGAGTCGGCAGCTCTTGCTGCCGTTGAAATTTTTGAGGAGGACTATTTATTATGGACGCTGTAACTCGACCGGTTTGGGCTGAGGTGGATCTGGATAATATTCGGCATCAAATTCGTAAAATTAGCGATCATATAGGTTCCAGACCGGAGATAATGGCGGTGGTTAAAGCTGATGGTTATGGGCATGGAGCTCTCCCGGTGGCAGAAGCCGCCCTGGAAGCAGGGGCAGGCAGGCTGGCTGTAGCCCTGCCCGAAGAAGGCATGGAATTGAGAGCAGCTGGCATCTCAGCCCCCATCCAGGTGCTGGGAGAAATAGACAGAAATCAGGCCCGGATTATTCTGGAATACGATTTGATCCCCACTATATGCCGCCAGGATACCCCGGAGTTTCTGCAGAAGCTGGCTTCCGAAAATGAAAAAACTGTTCCAGCTGTCATAAAAATAGATACCGGTATGGGCAGGATAGGAATTCAGCCGGAGGAGCTTAACTCCTATTATGAAAAAATAACCTCTTTTTCCCGGCTGAAAGTGGATAGTCTGATGACCCATTTCGCCACGGCCGATGAGAAGAATAAAGAGTTCACCCGGGAACAATATCGCAGGTTTGAAAAAGCAGTTCAGAAGCTGCGGGAAAATAAAGATAAAGGCCTGGAAATCAATTGCCAGGTGGCCAACAGCGCAACAGTCATCGATCTGCCGGAATACAGTCTCGATATTGTCCGGCCTGGCATAATGCTTTACGGTCTGCCCCCCTCGCGGGAGGTCGATCAAAGTTTTGATTTAAAACCTGTGCTGGAACTCAAAGCCAAAATTGCCTATTTGAAGCGGGTACCTTCCGGAACACCGATAAGCTATGGTTCGACCTATATTACTGAAAGAGAGGCTGAAATTGCCACTCTGCCGCTGGGATATGCCGACGGTTATCCCCGGCTTCTTTCCAATCAAGCAGATGTACTTGTCAATGGAAAGCGGGCGCCTGTTCGGGGCCGGGTCTGCATGGATCAGCTCATGATAGATGTGAGCGATATATCACAGGTCGAAGAGGGGCAGGAAGTGACTCTAATCGGCCGCGAGGGAGATTCCGAAATAACAGCAGGCGAACTGGCTGAGATGATAGGAACCATCAATTATGAGATAGTCTCGCGGCTGGGAAAAAGAGTGCCCAGAATTTACCTTAATCAAACCTGATAATTGGATAATCGCCAAGCAAGAGGAGGTAGAACATGGAAAAAAATTTAAGATCGCTTATCGATGTGAGCAATCTTGATTACGGTGATGTGCGATATGAAAGAAATAAGACGACCAGAATTTCGCTGGAAAATGAAGAATTAAAAAATATAAACTCCTCTTACCGGGAGGGAGGTCATCTTCGTCTTTATCGCGAAGGTCGCAAGGTAGTAAATTCTTTTACCTCGCTTGAAGAAGCGGAAGAAATGAGAGATTCTTTGCTTTCGCTGGCTAAAAGGTCGAGAAGCCTGGATGATGAACAAAAAGGATTCAAAAAAGCGCCTGTCCATACCGATGAGGTTAGTATAGAGCCCAAAAGCGATCCTCGTGATTATTCTCTGGCGGATAAAAAAGAGCTCCTGGAAAATTATAATGACCTGGCTCTTTCCCGGGAATATGTTATTAATACAGAGTTCAATTATCGGGATTTTCATTCCCGGCGCACCTTCGTAAATTCTGAAGGTGCTGAAATAAATTACGAGCTTTTGGGCAGTTATATCAGCGGGAGCATTTTTGGACGCGATTCGGACACGGTACAGGTAAAAAGACTCAGCTTCGGCGGGTATCCCGAGTTTTCCCGGCTGCTGGACCGCGATGAAGAGATCGAAGAAAGCTGTGAGATTTTGAAGCAGATGTTGTCTGCCGAGCCCATCTCTCCCGGCAGTTATCCGGTTATTTTGAATCCCAGACTGGCTTCTGTTTTTATACACGAAGCTTTCGGTCATCTTTCCGAAGCCGACATGATAGAAAACAACCCCTCTTTTCGGGAGAAACTGGAGCTGGGAACCAGGCTGGGGGGAGAGCATTTAAACGTTATAGATGATCCCTCTTTAGAGAACAGGCCGGGTTCGTATCGATACGATGATGAAGGGCAGAAGGGGAAAAAGACGGATTTAATCAAGGAAGGGATGCTGGCAGGCAGACTTCATTCTCGAACTACAGCCAGTTCCTTTGGAGAACCAATAAGCGGTAATATGAGAGCTGTGGACTGTCAATATACCCCGATAATTCGCATGTCCAATATATATATAGCTGCTGGTGAAAATAAACCGGCTGATTTATTCGATTCCATAGATCAGGGTTATTATCTTCTCAACAGCAAAGGAGGACAGACAACCGGAGATCAATTTACCTTCGGTGCTGAGTATGGTTATCGTATCGAAGACGGCGAGAAAAAAGAAATGGTAAGGGATATCAACATGAGCGGAGAGCTTTTTAAGACTCTGGAAAACATTTCTATGGTGGCTGATGATTTAACTTTTGCTGAAGTAGGAGGATGCGGTAAAAGCAGCTCGGGAGGTTCAATGCAGCTCAACATGTTCTCCGGCCGGGGAGCTCCTCATACAAAGATAGACTCGGTTACGATTGGAGGTAAATAGATATGGAAATAAAACGGAGCTGGAAACGCCGCTTCGATCAGCTTGAACTTCTGACCCGCGAAGAAAGAAAGTTGAACATTTCACTGGAAAACTGGCAGGTTGAAAATATTGCCAAAAGCAGAATGCAGAAAAGTGCTTTAAGGGTTATTGAAGATGGCAGTATGGGAGAAAACTTCAGCCTGGGCAGGTCGGAAAAAGCGGCCGAAGAACTGGTCCGGGGAGCCGAACAATCGGTACAGTATGGAGATAAAGCAGTTTTTTCTTTTTCTGATCACAGTCTCAACTCGTTTCACGAAAAGGAAGAAAAGAATTATCGAGCCGGTCAGGTCGATGAAATTATTTTGTTTCTGGAAGACGTGGTCGATTTTTTTAAAAGTTCAGCCCCGGATATCACTCTCAATCTCAGTTTTGGCAAAAGTTATGACGAGATTCAGATGGAAACCTCCCGGGGAGCCTATCTCAAAGATAACCAATGTAATTTCAGCCTGATGGTCAGCATTCCGGTTTCGGGAGGGGGTTCTCAGTTTTATCGTTCATTTGAGAGCAGTGAGATGTTTTCGGGCATTCCTGAAGCTGAATTGGACCAATTTCTCAGGGAATTTCGTTCGGCCGGTGAGGTTTCCCGTCCGGAGACCGGCAAAATGCCGGTTATATTTTCTCCGCGCTCTCTGTATCTATTTACCTTTTCTCTGCAGGAGGGCCTGCGGGCGGATAATGTTTTCAAAGGTATATCTCCGCTGATTGAAAATCTCGACACTGAAATATTTTCTCCCAGAATATCTGTTATTGACTCTCCACATATGCAGGAAGCCGGCGGCAGAAGATTTTTTGATGATGAGGGCATCCCTACACGGCGCCAGAAGCTGGTAGATGAAGGCGTGTTTAAGTCCTTTATCTATGATCAAGAACATGCTGCCAGAATGAATGCCAGGCCCGGCGGCAACGGCCTGCGGCGGGGCCTTTTTTCTTCGGGGATAGAAACCCCCATCAGTCCTGGCATGGTCAATCCGACGATAGAACCGGGGGAGAGTTCCCGGGATGAGATGATATCCAGCGTTGAAAATGGTATCCTGGTGGAAAATATAGTTGGATTTCATTCTTCCAATTACAGTCAGGGTCATTTTTCTGTTCAGGCTCATGGATATCATGTTCGCGAGGGAAAACTTCAGGGCAGGCTCGAGGATGTAATGATTGCCGGCAATATCTATGACGATTTTCAAAAGATCAAAAGCGTCGGTCGAAAATTATATCCCGGCCGATTCGGCTATTATCCCTATCTTCTCTGTCCTGACATTCAGGTAAGCTCGCGCTGAGGTTGCTTTTTAGCTGACATTGTAATATAATCAAAAACAGATGAAAATCATTGTGTAAAAGCGTTGAACGGGACTTTCCGCCCGGAAGCGCTCCGGCCAAAAAAGCCTTTATGCTGTGAGTAACCGGAGACGGCCAGTGAACCGTTATCTCACTTTAAACCTTAAGTCAACCGGTTATTTCTGGTTTGAGAAGGGTGGCACCGTGTGAGCTTCAGCTCGCACCCCTTTAGAGCAGGGGTGGGGGCTTTTTATTATTTGAACATATTTTAGGTTCTACCGACTGAAGACAGGAAGATCCATATTTCAATTTAAAAAGGAGGCTAAAAACATGCTTGATCTGCAGTATCTGCGGGAGAATAGTGACAGAGTGAAAAAATCGATGGAAGAGAGGGGAATTGAGACTGATGTGGTCGACGACTTTTTGGAACACGATGAGAGGAGAAGAGAGATATTGCAGGAAGTGGAAGAACTGCGTCGCAAACGCAATGTTGTTTCGGAAAAAATAGGGGAGTTAAAGCAGTCCGGAGAAGATGTTCAGCCCATGATTGAGGAGATGAGAAGCGTCTCTGACAGAATAGATGAGTACGAAGAAGAGTTAAAAGAAGTCGAGGAAAAGCAGAGATATGCCCGGCTTCATATACCCAATGTACCTGATGAAAGTGTGCCTGTGGGAGAAGATGAAAGCGATAACGAATTTGTGAGAAGCTGGGGGGAACCTCCTGAATTTGATTTCGATTTTAAGCCTCACTGGGAGATAGGAGAAGATCTTGATATACTGGATTTTGAAAGAGGCAGCAAAGTTGCAGGTTCTCGATTTACATTTATGAAGGGAGCGGGAGCGCAGCTGGAAAGAGCGCTGATAAATTTCATGATAGATTATCATAGAGAAAATCACGGCTATCATGAGTTATTCCCTCCGTTTTTGGCCAACTCTGACAGCATGACCGGAACGGGACAGCTGCCGAAATTTGAATTCGATATGTTCAAGGTAAAGGATTATGATAATTATCTTATTCCCACCGCTGAAGTTCCGGTCACCAACTTCCACCGCGAGGAGATACTGGATGCTGATGACCTGCCGCTTTATTATACTGCTTACTCGGCCTGCTTTCGTGCTGAAGCCGGGTCTCACGGACGCGATACACGGGGCATTATTCGTCAGCATCAATTTAACAAGGTGGAACTTGTCAAATTTGTTGAGCCAGAGACTTCCTATGAAGAGCTTGAAACTCTGACCGATAATGCAGAGGCTATTTTACAGGCTCTGGAGCTGCCCTACAGAGTGGTCAAGCTCTGCACCGGAGATCTCACCTTTTCTTCGGCTCTCACCTATGATCTGGAAATCTGGATGCCGGCCTATGAACGTTATCGCGAGATATCCTCCTGCAGTAATTTTGAGGATTATCAGGCCCGGCGCGCAGGAATACAATATCGCCCCGATCCTGATTCTCAGGCCAGGTATGTTCATACCCTGAATGGTTCGGGTGTGGCCATCGGCCGGACACTGGCCGCTATTCTGGAAAATTATCAGAATGAAGACGGAACTGTAACCATCCCTGAGGTTTTGCGGGATTACATGGGAGGTAGAGAGATCATAGAATAATGAATGTTTTTAAACCGTCATTATTCTGAGGCTGCTTGACATTTGCGCCGGTTTTAACTTATAATCTAGACAACCTTTAATTTTATAGTTGAAAATGCTAAAGCAATCCTGGACGGTAATTTTGTCTGTCGGGTCCGGTTCATCCAATCCAATTGCAAAGGGAGGAATCAATTTAAATGAAAAGAAAAAGGAACGATGTGCTTGGCACAGTCAATCGGGGAGATCCGGCTCCTTCTGGTCTGTGCACTCTCTGTGAATCTGGTTGTAAGGGAAAATGCGAAACCTGGATGTCCTCACTTTACGGGACAAAAATGCTTTATCCTCGCGATTTTGGCTCCGTCACTGCTGGCAGTGCGAACCTGGATCCTCGGGGAACGGGTTATCATTCTCTGAGAATACAGGGTTATAGCTTTGGTGCTGAGGGACTCGATGATGAACTGGAAAGAACTCCTAAGAACTGCATTTATGAAAATGTCAATATTGAGAGCGAATTTGGCAGCGAGATGAAAAGCAGTTGCAAGGTGCCCGTGATGACCGGTGCTCTCGGCTCCACTTTTATTGCAGAAAAATACTGGGAGTCATTTGCCATAGGCGCTGCTTTAACCGGATTTCCCATCGTCATCGGTGAAAATGTGGTGGGAGTTGACAGAGAAGCGGAGATGAATAATGGCAGGATTGTATCGGCTCCGGAACTGGATAGACGAATTGAGATTTATCAGAGATACCGTCAGGAAGATTATGGAGATATTTTTATTCAGCTCAACCAGGAAGATTTCAGCAACGGAGTGGCAGAGTATATCTGGGAAGAATACGGCAATGAAGTGGTTATAGAGCTCAAATGGGGACAGGGTGCGAAATCTATCGGAGGTGAAATACAGGTTGAAAGCCTCGAATATGCAGAATTTCTTCATGAGAGAGGTTACATAGTTGATCCAGATCCCACCCGGGAGGCCACCAGGAAAGCCTTTGAAGCCGGTACTATAGATAGTTTTGCCCGTCACAGCCGCCTGGGAGGGACCGGCGTTGATAACAAAGCAGAAATGAGAGAGGCTTTCATGGAAAAGGTCGATTATCTCAGAGAACTGGGCTTTGATCGTATTTCCCTGAAGACGGGAGCATTCGGCATGAGAGGACTGGCTATGGCTCTACGACTCTCGGCCGAGGCTGGCCTGGAACTTTTGACGATCGATGGAGCAGGTGGGGGAACCGGCATGAGTCCATGGAATATGATGGACCACTGGGGAGTGCCTTCCCTTCCTCTTCATGTTAAAGCAGTTGAATACGCCGATCTTCTGGCTGATGAGGGCATGGATGTGCCTGACCTGGCTCTGGCCGGAGGCCTCTCACGGGAAGATCATATGTTTAAGGCCCTGGCTTTGGGATCTCCTCATGTGAAGCTGATCTGTATGGGCAGGACTCTTATGATCCCGGGTTTTCTGGGCGCCAATATCGAAGGGGTTTTTCATCCTGAGAGGCGAGAAGAACTCAATGGCAACTGGGAAAGCCTGCCTTCCACAGTAAAAGAGGCCGGTGAAACTCCCGAGGCTATATTTGCAGGCTGGTATGATGTGGAGGACAAAGTCGGCAGTGAACAGATGAAAGAAATTCCTTACGGTGCTGTCGCCATCCATACCCTGATGGACAAACTGGGCACCGGGCTTCAGCAGTTTATGGCTGGAGTGCGCAAATTCAATATTTCGGCTCTCGAACGGACCGATCTTATGGCTGCCAATAAAAAAACAGCCGAATTGACCGGCATCCCCTATCTTATCGAGGCCCAGGATGAAAGTGCCCGGGAGATTATCAAGGGCTCCTTTTAACCTGCGGTCAAAAATAATGCTGGATTTTACTATTCTGACTTCAGCGGCAGGGACTGAGCAGGTAAAAAAATACTGAAAAATACTGGATGTTTTTAGGCAGTCGGCCTTCTACAGATTTGGTTGTGAAGGTCGGCTGCTGCAGTTTAAAGATTTTTGGATCTTCTCCATAACCGTTGGTGAAATTTACGTCATATTCTATTAAAGCGATAATTGCTCACCTCTTATTACAGGAAGCTATGAGACG
>CAYTDP010000041.1:0-20165 GCA_964436625.1 uncultured Halanaerobiaceae bacterium
AAGAGTTCTTAAACAAAATCCAACAGCTGATGTGGAGAAGAACCTTTTATATTATTTCTTTTTTCTCTGGCTGTAATAAAAGATATAATTAGCTAACAAGACATGCAAAAAAAGGGGGAGTTAAAATGTCGGAAAATCAGGTTATCGATCTGCGCAGCGACACTATCACCCGGCCCGATGAGGAGATGAGGAAAGCCATGGCCGGAGCAGAGGTTGGGGATGATGTTTATCGCGAGGATCCCACAGTTCTGGAGCTGGAGGAAAAAGTTGCGGAGATTCTGGGCAAAGAAGCCGCCCTTTATTTTCCCAGCGGTACCATGGCCAATCAGACTGCTATATTGGTACATACTGAGCCAGGCCAGGAGATAATTCTGGGAAAGGAATCTCATATCTTTTATTATGAAGCAGGGGGAGCGGCCAGGTTGAGCGGCCTGCAGACCCGAATACTGGATGATGAATCCGGCTGTCCTGACCCGGATGATGTCGAGAAGGCCATCAGAGGCGAGGATATACATTATCCGCCTACAGGTTTAATCTGTCTGGAAAATACCCACAACCGGGCCGGAGGCAGGGTGGTTAAGCCGGAGATTATCGAAGAGATAAGCAGTATCGCTTCCGAAAACGATCTGCCTCTGCATCTGGATGGCGCTCGCTTTTTCAATGCTGTGCAGGCTTTAGGATGTTCTCCCGAAGATCTGGCCGGATATTTTGACAGTGTTATGTGCTGTCTTTCCAAAGGATTGGGGGCGCCGGTGGGCTCTATGCTGGCCGGGAAAGATGAATTTATCGAAAAAGCAATAGCAAAAAGAAAGCTTCTGGGCGGCGGCATGCGCCAGGTCGGGGTGCTGGCTGCTGCCGGTTTGAAAGCACTCGAAAATGTGGACAGACTGGCTGAAGATCACAGGTTGGCCTCTGAACTTGCGAAAAAGATTGATCGGATCGACTGGCCCGAGCTTGAGGTCGATAAAGTGAATACGAATTTCGTCATATTGAAGTATGAAGGAGAAGCTGGAGCTGAAGCTCTCCGCAGAGAGATGGAAAATATAGGGCTTCTGGCCAACGCCATCGGCCCCAGTCGGATAAGGCTGGTTACCCATCTGGATATTAACGAGCAGGCTATTGAGGATTTTGCCGCGGGCTTAAAGCAGCTGGCGGGCACGATCAGCTGATGATTTTAACTTTTTTATCTAAGCTTGACATTTACAGGTTTAAAGCATTATAATCTAATTAAAGATTTACCATTCTCATCAGGCTCAATCAATAAAATCACGAAGTGGAGGAGGAGTTGAGAAATGCGCAACGATTTGGAAAGAGAACACTGGACGACGCGGCTGGGCTTTATTCTGGCTGCTGCCGGCTCTGCTGTCGGTCTGGGTAACATCTGGCGTTTCCCCTACATAACGGGTGAAGAGGGAGGCGCTGCTTTTCTGCTGATCTATCTTTTCTTTATTGTTATCATAGGATATCCTGTTATGGTTACCGAGATGACTATCGGACGCAAGTCTCAGAGGAATCCGGTGGGAGCTTTTAAAGCTTTAGCCCCCAACACTCCCTGGTGGCTTGTAGGATCGCTGGGTGTGCTGACCGGATTTGTCATTCTCAGTTATTATTCCGTGATTGCAGGCTGGTCCATCCATTACATCGTCGAGTCGATAACGGGACTGACGCCGGAGATGAATTATCCTCAGATGTTTGAGCAACACATCACTCAGGTGGGTATGCCCATCTTCTATCATGCGATCTTTATGGCTATATGTGTCTCGATAATAGCCTCCGGTGTTGTCGATGGAATTCAGAGGGCTGTTAAGACGCTGATGCCCATCCTTTTCATTCTGCTGGTAGTTTTAATCTTTCGATCGATAACCCTCGAGGGAGCAGGCGAAGGTCTGGCTTATTATCTTTCTCCTGATTTTGGGGCCATAACTGCAGGAACTTTATCCTCGGCAGTGGGTCAGGCTTTCTTCACTCTGAGCCTTGGTATGGGAGCGATTATAACTTACGGAAGTTATCTTTCCCAGGAGGATAATATAGGTGATAATGCCGCCTACGTTGTTGGACTCGATACTCTGATCGCTTTGATGGCCGGTTTTGCCATCTTCCCCGCTGTTTTTGCTCTCGGACTCGATCCGGCAGCAGGTCCAGGTTTGACTTTCGTAACACTGCCAGCTGTTTTCGGTGAGATGCCTCTGGGAAGCTTCTTTGGCTTTCTTTTCTTTCTGCTTTTGACCATTGCTGCTGTAACCTCGGCTATATCGCTGCTCGAGGTCGTTACAGCCTGGCTGGTCGATGAGAGGAGATGGGACCGGGCCAAGGCCGCTGTGACCCTCGGCATTATTATATTCCTGGTAGGTATTCCTCCGATTATGGGTTATAGCGCCTGGGCTGGCTTTACCGATGTGAATCCTCTGGGTATGGATATTCTCGATACCTATGACTTCTTTGCCGACACTGTCTTCCTTCCTCTGGGAGGTCTTCTGACCGCTGTATTTGTGGGTCATGTTTATAAAGCTAAAAATGTGATCGATGAAGCCAACAGAGTCGAAGGCAAGATCAAGATCGGCAGCTGGTACGGCTTCTTAATCAGCTATGTGATTCCTATAGCTATAGCTATCGTACTTGTTATAGGAATATATGAAGGTCTGGCCGGATAATGCCTGATCCGGGGTTTAACTTAAGACTCCGCAGGTAAAATCAAAAAATAATAGCTATGAGATATATCTTTGAGATATAATAAACCCCCGGTGCTGGCTTCTGACCGGGGGTTTTTAGCTATTTATTTTTCAATGAAAGGATCGGGAGCGGTGGATTTCGATCTGAGGTCAGAGGCCAGATCATGAGGAAAGGGTTCTAAAAACTTCTGCTTCAGCAGATAATCGTTATTAAGCTTTTCAGCTCGATTCAAAAGCCAGCTCTGCATCTCATGATAATTATTCCGGCCCTGTCTGAATTCTTCGACCATCTGTAGAAACTCCCGGCGGTCTTCATCAGAAATTTCCTCGGTAATATGGCCGAAACCATGCAGTATGACGTTTTTCCATTTTCCCCGCGTAAGGCGCCCGGAAAAACAGTCGATAAGCTTTTGCAAATATTTTCTCTGCAGCTCAGATTCGCTATACTTTTTCTGCCGGGCCACGATTCTGCCCAGATCGTCAACTCCCTGCTGGTCAAATCCCAGCAGCATAAGCTTATAATTAGCCTGAAATTTCTGCAGACCGGCGATCGAGAAATCGTTCAGCAGCTGCTGCCAGTCGTGGAGAGCGTATAATTTGACGAGAAAGCGATAAAGTTTTTTCGGCTTTTTGATCTTTTTCTCATCAATTATGGGCAGGGAAGGTTTATGTCGGGCTGCCAGGGCGGGCAGAAATCCTGAAGTTCTGCCTGCCGGCTGAGAAGATCCCGGTCGGTAAAATTTGCAGCTTTCGGGGCCGCAGGTGGGCGATCGGCTCTTCAATATCATTCCGGTCAGATAAGGATTCCTCCGCAGATAGCGCAGGCATTTCACTCTTATCTTCCGATGCCAGAATTTTTGGGCGGCCGGCTGAAACAGCAGCTTTTTTTCATCTCTTCTCTGCCAGAGTTTTATAGGGGGGCGGGGTGAATTCAAACCCAGTTCGGTCTCAGGACAGACCGGTACTGTCCGCAGATGGTCTGTCAGCACCTGGACTTCCTCGCTGGAGATGATCTTCCCGTCGTAGCGGCAATCCCTTCCCAGAAGACAGCTGCTGATCAGGACGACGGGAGAATCAGGAGAGCTGTTCCCGTCGATTTTTGGTGGCGAAACCTCCTTCAATTCGGGGCTGAGAAATGTCAAATCTGCCGCACCTCCTTATCCTTTTGAATTAATTTATTCTTTACTGAGGGTGGATTCCCTTTAAATGGATTGATCGGGCAGGTTTTTTGCATCGGGACTAGAATTATAAAATTACGGCCTTGATTAAAAAAGCTGAAAATACATTTGCAGGTACTTTAGGGGAGGTTTATGTGCCATAACTTCGGATAAAAGCAGCGATAAAATCGGACGCTCTCGAGGTAGCCGCTATTCCGGCAAAACAGGAAAGTCCAGAAATTCGCAAAAATCAGCCAGGTCCCGTCGTTCCGGAGAGAGTTTTAAAAGTCATCTCAAAGGAGTCGAAAAAGAGCGGGTCAGAGAACAGCTTGATCAGCTGCTGGAAGCGGTGGACGAACAGGGGAGAAAGCTACGGGAGTCGATGGAAAAAGAGGATATGATCGCCTATAAGAAAAAGGTTAAAGAATATCTGCGTTTTGTTCAGCAGGAGATTTCGCGGGCCCGAAAATCACACAGCTGGGATAAACAGGGCAATTTGAAAACTTACACCATCATCGAGAAGATCAACAGCAGGCTGGAAGAACTGCACCGGGAATTTTTTGCAGAACAGTCGGATTCGCTGGAGATAGTTGACAGGCTGGATGAGATAAGAGGCTTGATGCTCGATCTCTACATATAGCCGAGGTGAGAAGCAGTATGGAAATCTGCATATCCAGTTCTAAAATAAAATTACTTAATTTTTTCAAATTGCGGTTCCGGGCAAATTTTAGATTTTGCCTGGCTGTTTGTTTGAGTTTTATGCTCCTGGTTATAGCGCTGATGCCGGCGGTTGCCCGGGCCGATAGAACAGGTCCCGATATATATTATCAGGATGAAAAGGTTACCGAAGAGCTCGCCCCTGTGATGGAAAAAAGCAGCGCTATGGTAGCGGCCAGACCTCTGGCCGAGATAATAGGTGCTGAGCTCAACTGGGAGGAATCTCTGGAGATCATAGAGCTTGAGCGTGAGGGGTTTTTGGTCCGGCTTATGATGGGCAGCGGTTATGTTCAGGCCAATGACACCACCCGCTCTTCACCCCTGGAGCCCAGAATCCTGGAGGGTACCGGTTATGTGCCCCTGATGGAAGTTATGAGCTCTTTTGGTTACCAGATAAGCAGAGATATCTCCGGAGATGAGGTCGAGGCTTTGCGAGTATACAGGCCTGAAACAGAGATGGAAGAAATTTACTGGGCTGCTGACGGCAGGCGACTTGTATTTGATATGGATGAAATCACACCCTATCGGGTGGATAGAGAAGATGATGGTACAATTACGATTGAGATAGAGAATGCAGCTCTGGCGCCTGATTTTGTCGATAACGCCTCCAATCGCAGCTTTAACGTCAGAGCAAGAGAACGGGAAGGTTATAAACTGGAAATTACTATTTCCGGACCTGAAGATTTGCCCTATCGCCGGGACGGAGGAATTGATGAACAGCATGGCAATCTGGTGATGGATTTTCTGCCGCGCCTGACCGATATATCATGGAGTGATGGTGAAGGTCTTAGCATCAAATCCAATGACCAGCTGAGAGAGCCGGAGTTTCAAAAGCTGGAAGATCCGAACAGGTTTGTGGTCGATATACCTGATATGATGAACAGCGCCATCGATCTGGAGATAGAGGAAAATCCCTATATAGAAAAAGTGCGTAAAAGCCAGTTTAAAAATGATCCCCCTACTGTCAGGGTGGTCTTTGATCTGAAGGATGAAGTCCATCTTTCCCCTCAAAAAGCTGAAGGCCGGCAGGAAATTGTTTTTCAGCCGGTTAGCAGCGGCAGAGTTCATAATCTGGAAACAGCTGAAAACGAACTCTCATTTGTTACGGATGAGAACATAGAGCCGGAGATGTTTTCGACGGGTGATCCGATGAGGGTCGTGGTCAGCATGCTCAATACAGATCCGGGAGAGAATTTTCCCGAGAGTTTAGACCCCGAGGAGGAGCTTTTTTCTGAGATTCGTACCGGCAGTTATGATTCGAATACCACCCGGCTCGTAGCAGAACTGGATCGTAATATGGGGTATTCCTGGAGCTCTGAAAAAAAAGAAAGCGAAAAGTTTCAACACCGCATAGAGTTTGGCAACCTGCTGGAAAATATCGAGTTGAGCGAAAGACCCGGCAGTTATGGCCTCGAAATTGAGCTTTCCAATCAGATGTCTTATGAAGTGAAGGAATATGAAAACCCCCGCCGGCTGGCAGTCGATATTCCGGGATTGGCTGAGAGAGAAGACGAGATAGAGCTGCCCGAGCCCAAAGGTTTTGTGGAGGATATCAGGATGGGCAGGTACGATGGTGAGGAGGGAGATACCCTCCGCATCGTGCTTGAGCTGAGCGAGTTTTACGGCTACCAGGTGGCCTCCTCTGATAAGGACGATAGAATATCCCTGGCTATAAATAGAGATGTCGAAGATCGTGAGGAAAATTTAATCGTTATAGATCCGGGTCATGGCGGCTCTGATCCCGGCGCGGTGGCCAGCAGCGGGCTGCAGGAGAAAGAGGTAGCCCTGGCCATCTCAAAGTATATGGATGAATTTTTGCAGGAAAAGGGATATGATGTTATCATGACCAGGCGTGGTGATCAATTTGTTGCTCTGTCTGAGAGGGTTAGAATGGCCAATGACAGCAATGCCAGTCTTTTTGTCAGCGTGCATTCCAATGCCGCTCCCCGCTCGGCGGTTAGTGGGCTGGAGACCTACCATGCTCCCGGCCGCAGAGCTGACAGCTATCAGCTCGCCCGTCATCTGCAGAATGCTATGGCAGCTGAGCTTCCCCTCACCGATAGAGGGGTCAAGGTGGATAATTTTGCTGTCATCAGGGATACTGAAATGCCTTCAGCTTTGCTGGAGATAGGTTTTCTCTCCAATCCCGAGGAAGCCAGACTGCTGGAACAGGAAGATTTCCGCAGGGAGGCGGCTGAGTCCGCGGTGAATGGTATAGTGAATTATATAGAAGGCAGCAGAAATGGGGTGGAATAGATGCTGCTTTTAAAGGCCAGGCGCAAAAGATTGGCGGTTATAGTAGTGCTCATCCTGATTTTTTCGTTGTCGGTTTTTGTGCTGCAGAGGGAGGAATACACTCCTGTCGATCCCGAAGAAGAACATGAGGTGGAGCTTTTTTTCTCAACTCCTGATGGTATGTATCTCGACACGGAAGTCAGAAAAATACCCGGGGAGGATTTTTACCTGCAGGTCCTGCAGGAACTAATAAAAGGACCGGAAAGTGATGAGTTAAGCCCCACCATGCCGGAAGGCAGCGAGGTTATTTCTCTTGAACATGACAGTGGAGATGAAAGGCTGGTTGTAAATTTTAATGAGGACTGGCAGTTGAACCACTGGGGCGGCAGTACCGGTGAGCGGCTTACGATATATTCCGCGGTCAACACCCTGAGCCTTCTGCCCGGAGTTAGTGAAGTTGGATTTGAGATAGAAGGAGAGGAAGTATCCAGCCTGGCCGGCCATCTCGATCTCACCGCCTCTTATGAATTTTCAGAGGATATAGTCAGGCAGGATGAGCCGGAAAGCAGAGATAATGAGGAATATGATATCGAAATAGAAGATACAGAGGAGAATTCTCTCTAGAAAGTTGCGGGACAGATTTATTTTATTTTTTGGCTGCGGCTGCCTTTTCCGGGCAGCCCTTTAACCTGTGCTGGCATAATAAGACTGTCTTTACAGCTGGTTAATTGAATATGAAGGCTGGAGATTGTAAATCTGGGGGGTTAAAAAAAGTTGAAAGAGCAGAAGGGAAACGACGGTGAACAGGATGATATTACCGTGGTATTAGGGGTGATAGGCTCTGATGTTCATGCCATCGGCAATCAAATTCTGGAGAGGGCTCTGGAAGAAAACGGCATAAAACCGGTCAATATAGGAGTTATGGCTTCCCAGGAGGAGTTTGTGGATGCTGCCATAGAAACAGATGCCGATGCCATCTGGGTTTCCTCTCTTTACGGGCACGGTGAAATCGACTGCCGGGGGCTGAGAGAAAAACTGGAGGAACGGGGCATCGGTGATATTATCATGTACATCGGCGGCAATCTCGTCATCGGCAAAAAAAGCTGGGAGGAAGTGGAAAAACTTTATCTCGATATGGGTTTTGACAGGGTTTATTCCTCCGGCACCCAGCCGCAGGAAGCCATCGATGATCTCCGCGAGGATCTGTCGGCCGACGGCGATGTCTCGGGGGGTTAATTTTATGGCTGATTCTGAAACGGCACTCACGATCGATATAGGCAGCACCTTCACCAAGGCCAGATTATTCGATTTAGATAAAGTTGAACTGGTGGCTGCCTCTCAATCACCGACTACCGTGGAAAAAGATATAAATATTGGTATCAACAGGGCTCTGGACAGAATTCCTGACTGGAAAAAGGCCGGGATAAAACTGGCCTGCAGCAGCGCAGCCGGCGGATTGAAAATAGTGGCCAGCGGACTTGTAAAAAATCTCACCACCGAGGCGGCCCGCCGGGCGGCTTTAGGAGCCGGGGCCAGATTGGTGGGAACTTTTTGTTATGAACTGACCGATGAGGATATCGAAGATATGGAGGCTCATTATCCTGATATCCTGCTGCTGGCCGGCGGCACGGATGGAGGCGAAAAAGAGATTGTCCTTAAAAATGCCGAGAAAATAGCCGGTTCTGAGCTCGACCAGCCTGTGATTTTTGCCGGAAATCGAAGCATAAAATCTCAGGTCGCCCGCAAATTTTCCCGGGCTGGCCAGAAGTATCATATCGTCGAAAATGTGATGCCAGAAGTGGGAGAGCTCAACATAAAGCCCACCCGGGAGAAGATTCGGGAGGTGTTTCTGGACAGAATCGTTCGGGCCCGGGGTCTGGACAGGGTTAAAGATATTGTGGATAGAGTTGTAATGCCCACGCCCGCAGCGGTACTGAATTCAGCTTCTCTGCTTCAGGAAGGGACTGACAGCGTTGAAGGTCTGGGGGAGCTTATGATAATCGATATAGGCGGAGCCACCACTGATGTTCATTCGGCAGCCGACGGCAGACCTGAGGACGAAAGCCTCATTCAGCGAGGACTGGAGGAACCATTTTTGAAGCGCACCGTCGAGGGAGATATAGGACTCCGTTATTCGGCCGGCTCGCTGGTGGAGGTGAGCAGCACCGAGAGACTCTCAGATCTTTATGAAAATCTTTATCAGGATGAGTTTCCCGCAGATAAATTATATGATTATGTGGAAGCCATCGTGGAGAGACCGGACAGTCTGCCAGAAGGCGAGCTAGAACAAAGATTTGACATTGTTCTGGCCTGCGAAGCGGTGAGAATTGCCAGTTCCCGACATGCGGGCGAAGTTTCTTCTGTTTATACTCCTCAGGGGGAGGAATACGTGCTCAGAGGGAAAGACCTATCAGGGATAGATTCTGTTATAGGTACAGGTGGTATAATGGCGATGAGTTCCGAACCGGGAGCGATACTTTCAGGGGTTAAGTATGATAACCAGCTCAGTCCGGAAACTCTGACTCCGCGTGATCCCCGGCTTTATCTCGATGAAAATTACCTGCTGCCTGCGCTGGGATTATTGGGCGAGGAAAGAAAGGAAGAGAGCATTCAGCTCATGAAAAAATATATCATCAGCCTTAAATCAAGAGGAGGCCTATTAACAGATGGAGCCACTCAAAAATAAATTTTTGCCGAAAGAAATATTTGAAGAGGAAAGGAAAGAGGTGCTTTCATCCTGGCCGACAGGAGCAGAAGTCGATCGGGAGGAGGCCGTTGAATTTCACAAAAATCTTCCAGACGATAACTGTATGGTGGATAGGCTGGCAGAGGCCGATGAAGCAGGAGAAACTCTCACTCAGCCGCGGGCAGGGGTGGCTTTACCCGATGAGTTAATAGATCTGCTCGGCTATCTTCGCACAGAAGGAGAAGCAGATCTTCTGCCGGTCACCATAGACAGCTACACCAGACAGAATCAGTATGAAAAAGCCGCTCAGGGCATAGAGGAAAGCCGGGAGGAAGGCCGCTCGCTTTTAAACGGCTTTCCAGCCGTCAACCACGGAGTGGAAACCTGCCGGAAAGTTGTCGAGGCGCTCGATGCTCCCATTCAGGCCCGTCATGGAACCCCGGATGCCCGGCTTCTGGCGGAAATCACCCTGGCGGGAGGATTTACCGATTTTGAGGGTGGAGGTATTTCGTATAATATCCCCTATGCCAAAGATGTTTCTCTGGATAAATCTCTGCGCGACTGGCAGTATGTCGACAGGCTGGTCGGTTATTATCAGAGTCAGGGAGTGGAGATAAATAGAGAACCGTTCGGTCCGCTGACCGGGACTTTAGTGCCCCCGGCTGTCTCTCATTCGATAGCTATTCTCGAGGGGCTGCTGGCCGCCGAGCAGGGGGTTAAGCATCTGACGCTGGGTTATGGTCAGAACGGCAATCTGGTTCAGGATGTTGCCGCTGTCGAAACTTTGAGGGTGCTGGCACGGCAGTTTCTGGATGATGAGGGTTATGAAGATGTTAACGTCACCACTGTACTGCACGAGTGGATGGGAGGTTTTCCCCAGGATGAGGCCAAAGCTTTTGGAGTTATCAGCTGGGGGGCTTCAGCTGCGGCGCTGGCCAATGCCACCAAAGTCATAGTGAAAACTCCTCATGAGGCAGAAGGTATTCCTTCTCGCGAGGCCAATGCCGCCGGCCTGAAGACGAGCAATCAGATAGTCAGCATGCTGCTGGATCAGAGTCTGGAAGATTCGGCCGGCCTGGAAAAGGAGAAGAATTTGATTATCCGTGAGGTCGAAGATATCCTCGAGAGGGTGAAAGAGCTGGGAGAAGGAGATTGGGCTGCTGGAACTGTGAGAGCTTTCGAATCAGGGGTTTTGGACGTTCCTTTTGCTCCCAGCCGCTATAATCAGAGCGGGATTTTGCCGGCCCGCGATAACGAGGGGGCTGTCCGCTATCTCGAGTTCGGGAATCTGCCTCTTTCCGCTGATATTAAGGATTTTCACGAGGAGAAGATGAGAAAGCGCGGTGAGAAGGAGGGGCGTCAGCCCGGTTTTCAGATGGTGACCGATGACATTTATGCGATCGGTAAGGGCAGGCTGACCGGCAGACCGAGGGGGTAAATAAAAATATGGCTAAAATAGAAGAGATACTGGTTTCCCCGGGGCTGGCCGGTTTCTTCTTTGATGATCAGAGAGCTATCAAAGAGGATGCCGAGCCCGACGGAGCGGCCTATCGGGGCAAGCCTAAAACTGATGGTTTCACCCAGGTGCGGCAGGCAGGAGAATCGATATTGATTGAGATTTTGCTCTCCGATGGCAGTGTCGCCCGGGGTGATTGTGCCGCTGTTCAGTATTCTGGTACTGGTGGCCGGGACCCTTTATTTTTGAGTGAAGAGTTCATTCCGGTCATAAAAAATCATGTCAGGCCCGAGCTGCTCGGCAGAGAGGCCGAAAATTTTGGAGAGCTGGCTGCTCTGGTGGAGGAAATGACGGTGGAGGGCCGTCAGCTTCACACCGCCCTTCGCTACGGTTTTTCCCAGGCTTTGCTCGATGCTGCAGCTTTAAGCCGGGGTATAACGCGCAGCGAAGTGCTGCTAGATGAATATGATCTTACTCCTATTTTAGAGCCGGTGGATATATTTGTGCAGACGGGAGATAACCGCTACGAAAACGCTGATAAGGCTATCATAAAGAGGGCTGATGTGCTCCCGCATGGCTTGATCAACAATATCAAGAGAAAACTGGGAGAAAAAGGGGAGAAGCTCCTGGATTATATCAAATGGTTGAAAAAAAGAGTTCGACAGCTGGGCAGCGAAAATTACAACCCGGTTTTTCATATAGATGTTTACGGGACTTTAGGCGAAGCTTTTGCCGGTGATCTGGAGGCTATCTGTGAATTTTTATGTGAGGCCGAGAGAGCTGCTGACCCTTACCAGCTCAGAATCGAGGGCCCTATAGATGCCGGCAACCGCCGGGATCAGGTAAAAAAACTTTCCAGGCTGCGCCGGCTGATCGACGAAAGCGGCTGCGGTGTTGAAATAGTGGCCGATGAATGGTGTAATAAACTCGATGACATAATGTTATTTGCCGATGAAAGGGCCGGTCACATGGTTCAGATAAAAACACCAGACCTGGGAGGAATTCAGAACACCGTGAGAGCTATATTATACTGCCGCAGCAGAGGTCTTCTGGCCTATCAGGGCGGAACCTGCAACGAGACAGATATCTCCGCCCGGATCTGCACCGACGCGGCGCTGGCAGCCCGCCCGGAACAGATTCTGGCCAAACCGGGTATGGGCCTTGATGAAGGTCTTATGATCGTCAAAAATCAGATGCAGCGTACCCTGACCCGTATGGACTTCAACCGCCAGAGCAGATCCGGAAAAGGAAAGGAGAGTGGAGCAGTTGATTGACTGTTTCTCTCACGCGGTTTATCATGCCCCCCGGGGAAAGGACAGGCTCATATTTCTGGGCAACCATCTGAGCCAGTCCTATCTTCAACCCAACGATCATCTGATCGGGGTGATAGGCAGACCTGGTTCCGGCAAATCTCTCCTGATAAAGGGAATGTTCCCCGGGCTGAATCTGACAAACGATGATGAGGGAATTAATGTTCGGCCGCTCCCGCTCTGGGAGGAGTTTGAACGCGACGATCTTTCCTCGCCCGCCTTTCATGTGGATATAAATTTTGAATCGGCTTTTATCCAGGTCGGCAATATAGCTCAAGCTGCCGAGAAAGCCATTCGTAAAAACAGAAGAGTGGTGATCGAACACTTCGATAGAATCGTCGAATATATGGATATAGTTCCGGATCTTCTGGTGGGAATAGGAGAGGAAGTTATTGTGGCCCGGCCGGGAGTATTCGGTCCCACCGCAGCAGAGGTCAAAGAAATAGTCTTTTCCTCCCTGTTTAACCGGCAGATGGCTCATACCGCCGAAGATTTAACCGCTATGGTAATCGCGAACAAAGGTTATCCACGGCCTCCTCTCCACAGCGATGTTAAAAGCGGTTTTGTGCTTCAGTTCAATGAGAAACCGGAATTTTCCGTGAAACAAATTGAGCAGGAGGTCAATGAGCTGATAAATGCTGAACTTTCGGTCGAATACATGGACGAAGAGACAATAAAAATCGGTGATATGGTTACAACCTGCACGGGGCCCCGCATCCACGTAGAAAATACCAGTGATATCAAGGGATACGATCTCTCCCTGGATCTGGAAAAAGATCCCAGCACCGGTTTTTATCTGCTGGCCGGCAAGATAGGTCAGGATGATAATCCCTTTAATCTCAGCTGTCCGGAATGTTCACCGCTGCGCGCTGATTCATAATATCTTTCCGACGGAAAAAGGAGGCATATTTATATTGACAGCACCACAACCCAGCAATTCTGACAGTCGCGATCTGAGGCCGGTTAAAATTGAGAGAGGATACACCAAGTATGCAGAGGGTTCGGTTTTAATGAGCACAGGAGATACAAAAGTTATCTGCACCGCCTCGGTCGAGGACGGTGTTCCCTATTTTTTGAGGGGGGAAGATCAGGGCTGGCTGACCGCGGAATACTCGCTTCTGCCCCGTTCGACCCAGGACAGGACAACCAGAGCTGCCGCCAGGGGCAAGAGAAGCGGCAGGACCCGAGAGATTCAGCGGCTGATCGGCCGTTCACTTCGGGCTGTAATAGACCTTGAGGCCATGGATGAGAGGACGATCTGGATAGATTGCGATGTTATTCAGGCCGATGGAGGAACCAGAACTGCTTCGATAACCGGCGGTTTTGTAGCTCTTTATGATTCTGTTGATTACATGATGGAGGAAGGTATTGTTTCTGAAAATCCCCTGAAGGAATTCACTGCAGCGACCAGCGTGGGCATAGTGGATGGGGATTATGTACTCGATCTCTGTTATGAGGAGGATTCCAGCGCTGATGTTGATATGAATATAGTTATGACCGAATCGGGTAAGTTTATCGAAATTCAGGGTGCGGCTGAAGAGTCACCCTATACCCGTTCCGATCTTGATGAAATGCTGGAACTGGCAGAAGATGGTATCCAGGGTTTGATCGATGCTCAAAAGCGCACTCTGGAGCTGATATGATGAGCGGACGCCGAAGGCTTTTTGTTGCAACCGGAAATGAGGATAAACTTGAGGAAATCGAGCAAAAGTTCAGCGAATTAAGATTGGAAATTCTCTCGCCTGAGAGCCTGGATCTGGAATTTGAGGTAGAAGAGACGGGCAGTACCCTGGTGGAAAATGCTCTGATAAAAGCCCGGGCCGGTGCCGGTGTTAGCGGTGTATTGACCCTGGCGGATGATACCGGGCTTATGGTCGATGCTCTCGATGGTGAACCTGGAGTCTATTCTGCCCGCTTTGCAGGTCCTAAAGCCAGTTATGCGGAGAATAACGATCACCTTTTATCCAGACTGGAAGGTGTCAGGGAAGAAAACCGCACCGCCCGATTTGTGACTGCAGCGGCCCTGGTCGATCCTGATACCGGCAGGGAGCATACTGTCAGAGGAATCTGCCGCGGCAGAATTCTCGAGGAAAGAAGAGGAGAAGGGGGTTTTGGTTACGATCCCCTTTTTTATCTGCCCGATCTGGATATGACATTTGCAGAGCTGGATACAGAGTCAAAAAACGAAATAAGTCATAGGGCCCGGGCGCTCAGGCGGGTTAAGCTGCTGCTCGAACAAAATTATTTTGACGGGGAGGAATAAAACTTGCTTTTGAGGTCACTGCTTTTTATGCCGGGAGATAACGAAAAAATATTGAATAAAGTCGAAGATGTGAGGGCCGATGCTGTAATTCTCGATCTGGAGGATGCTGTCTCCTCTCAGAATAAGGACAGGGCCCGGGAGCTGGTGGCAAATAAGTTGATCGAGCTCGAAAATTCAGTCGGCCATCCCGATATATTTGTGCGTGTGAATGGACCATTAAAAAAGCAGTGGCCCGAGGACTGCAGGGCGGCTATAAGACCGGCTCTGGATGGGCTGATCCTGCCCATGGCCGAAAAACCCGGTGATATTCAAAGATTTACAGGAGTTTTGGAAGCGGTGGCTTCCCGTAGATCTGAGGTAGAACTGGACGATATCGGTATAATTTTGCTGGTGGAGACAGCCAGAGGGGTTCTCAATCTTGAGAAAATGCTGGAGAGTTCTGAGCTGATTTCAGGAGCGGCACTTGGTGGAGAGGATTTTGCTCTTGATCTCGGCGTCAGCCGGACGCGCAAAGGAGAAGAGCTCCAACAGGCCCGATCTCAGCTCGTCATGGCTGCCAGCGCCGCCGGCAAACTGGCTGTGGATACCGTATTTGCCGACCTCGATGATGAAGAAGGGCTTAGAGAAGATGCCGACCGGGCGGCAGCGCTGGGATTTGACGGCAAACTGGCAGTTCACCCCGCCCAGGTGGAGATAATAAATGAGATTTTTGCGCCGGATAGAGAGGAAATCGAGCTGGCACGCAGGATTGTGAAAGCTTTTGAAGAGTCCGGAAAGAAAGCAGGCGGTGTGATAAAGGTGGAAGGAAAGATGGTCGATGAACCTGTATACAGAAGAGCGAAAGAACTGCTAAAACTTTACGAATAAAAGCTTTGATAGATATCCTATAAGATCATTACAAACTGAAGATAAGAAGATCGTTAAAAACCAGATAATTTTAGGGGGAATATTCATGGCCAGAGTTCTTGAACATCTGGGCAAGGAGTTTATAGAAAAAAAAGGTTTTCCCATCCCGAATTCGGGAGTGGCTGAGACTCCTCAGGAGGCTGAAGAGATTCATAGAGAACTGGATGACGATGTGGTAATCAAAGCACTCGTTCCGGCCGGCAAGAGAAAAAAAGCGGGAGCGATAAAATTTCCGGAAAATCCGCAGGAAACCCGCAGTGCTGCCCGGGAAATACTCGGTATGGCGGTAAAGGAATTCCCGGTCGAAAAAGTTTTGATAGAGGAGAGGCTGGAGATAAAATCAGAGCTTTATCTCTCCATCATCTATGACAAAGAAAATCGCCAGCCGCTGGTTATAGCCAGCACCGAGGGAGGAATTGATGTAGAGGAGATGAGCTCAAAATACCCTGAGCGGATTAAAAAAGCCGGTGTTCATCCCTTCCGGGGGCTGCCGGATTACAGGGCCAGAGAACTCTGGAGCGAGCTGGGTTTCAGCGGCGAGCTTTTGAGGAAATTGACCCACATTACCGTGAGATTATTTGAGGCTTTTTATGAGTATGACTGCACCACCCTGGAGATAAATCCACTGGTTGTTACAGAAAAAGAAGAGGTGGTAGGAGCTGATTGTGTTATGGCCGCAGATGATCTGGCCATGTTCCGTCAGAAGGAGCTTTCTGAACGCGTCCAGGTCGGAAGTGAGCGAATCTGGAGGCCGCTGACAGAGCTGGAAAAGAGAGTGGTTGAGGTTAATGAGCGTGATCCTTACCGCGGCACGGCCCGCTATATAGAGCTCGAAGAAGGAGAGGTGGGTTTTATGTGCGGCGGAGGAGGAGGAAGTCTTGTTATGTTCGACACCCTGGTCAATCTGGGTTTGAGTCCCTCCAACTACACCGAATTCGGCGGAAATCCCCCTGTAAGAAAAGTGCGGGGGCTGGCCAAAGCCATTCTCTCCAAAGATAGCGTAAAAGGGCTTTTGGTCTGCTGTAACATAACCAACAACACCCAGGTCGATAATGTTGCTCAGGGTGTAAAAGAAGCTTTGGAGGAGAAGGAGCTGGATCCGGCTGAATTTCCGGTCGTGGTCAGATTTGCCGGTGTTAACGACGAGAGAGGGAAAGAAATATTTGAAAGCGCCGGCATAGAATATCACGGAGAGGATATCACGATGCCCCGGGCTGGCAGGCTTATGAAGGAAAAGCTGGAAGAATTTAATCGGCAGGAGGGAGATCAATAATGGGCATACTGGTTGATAAAAACACTTCAGTTTTAATACAGGGCATTACCGGCAGAGAAGCTTCCATGGTGGCCGGACATATGCAGGATTACGGGACCGATATAACTGCGGGAGTTACTCCCGGCAAAGGCGGGGAGGAAGTGGCCGGAGTTCCGGTCTTTGATACCGTGAAAGAAGCCAGCAAGGATAATGAAGTTGATGTCTCTCTCATTTATGTTCCTCCGGCTTTCGTCCTCGATGCAGTCAGAGAAACTCTCGCTTCCGGGATTAAAAAGATGGTCATAGTAACAGAGAATATTCCCCAGCAGGATGTGGTGAAAATTCTTCATCTGGCCGATGAAGCCGATGCCAGAATTATCGGTCCCAATACGGTCGGACTGATAAATCCCGCTGCCGGAGTCAAACTGGGAGCTATAGGCGGGGATAATCCCGACAGATGCTTTGTTCCCGGCAGTGTAGGTGTTATTTCACGCAGCGGAGGCATGACTGCTGAAACCTCCTGGATGATTAAAAGAGCTGGCAGGGGAGTCTCGACCTCGGTAGGAATTGGCGGAGACCCGATGATAGGATCACCGCCTAAAGATTTATTGAAATTATTCGAGCAGGATGAGGACACTGAAGCTGTGGTGATGTTTTCCGAGCCCGGCACCCATTTTGAGCGCGATGTGGCGGGGTTTCTGGAGGATGGCGGCTTCACCAAACCGCTGATAGTTTACGTGGCTGGTAAATTCACCGAGGAGATGCCGAAGGGCACCGTTTTTGGCCATGCTGGGGCCATCATTGAAGACGAAAGCAACAAACCCTCACACAAGATGGAGAGGTTAAAAGAAGCCGGCGCGAGTATAGCCCATGATTACGATGAGATACTGGATTACGTTTCTGAATTGTAAGGTGAACTTTGAACAGAATAGTTTGAAAATGACAGAGACTGTTGACTAAGCTTATCTAATATGATAGGATATCTTGTGAAGTAGGAAAAAATAATATATTTACAGTGCGCCCGTAGCTCAGCCCGGACAGAGCAACGGACTTCTAATCCGTAGGCCACAGGTTCGAATCCTGTCGGGCGCACCATTTTTATTGATATGTCAAGGATTATAGGGTTTTATAAATGCCCTAATAAGCCCTAAAAATTGTTATGAGAGCGACAGATTATTTAGACAAAATAGCATAATCTGTCCTGCTATTTCCCACCCTAAAATTATCTGAAAGGGTGGTTTTTTTAATGCTTAAAAAATTTAATTAACAAAGAAAATTTAAGTATCGATGAGGCTTTTGAAAAATTCATCACTTATTCTGAATCGAAAAGTTTAAGTGAAAGGACATTAGAATATTACAGAAATAATTTCGAAAGATTTGAGAAGTTACTTCTCTCCCACATCTCACTGATTAAGCCGCAATCAAGCGCTATATTTTAAAATTTTTTTCATCACTCCGTACATCATAAAACGCAGACACTTTTTTCCTGGGAGGAATCGTTAAAGCTCCCCATTATATAACTATCCGTTAACTTTACTTTTTTATTTCATCAACTTATTTCTGCATTAATTTCAGTATAGAACATATCTAACAGGTATTATATGCTATATTTATATTTTTGTCAATTATACTAATTTTTTATATTTTACCTGAATCAGTGAAAACCTCCTGATTAAAACGGTAAAAAAATAGAGTATTTTGTAATGCAATGGTGTTAAAATGATCTAATTAAGTTTGGCTGTACTCCCCCAGAAAATAAAGCATTAAAGAGTTCAAAATAGCTGGAAATTTAATCAGGGGTTTCGGAGAACAACCATGAAAAAAGTTCTTGAGTGTGTTATCCTTAATTTAAGCCAAAAAAGAAAATATAATGATTTTTCAAAAGAAAAAAACTTAAGAGGGAGATGGTGATTTTGAAGAACAAGTATATAATCATA
Source organism: uncultured Halanaerobiaceae bacterium (assembly GCA_964436625.1). Lineage (GTDB taxonomy): Bacteria > Bacillota > Halanaerobiia > Halanaerobiales > Halarsenatibacteraceae > Halarsenatibacter. The sequence continues at coordinate 18,589 of CAYTDP010000041.1, forward strand.
GGGATATTTTTCATGGTTATTGCTCTGGTGGCATCTGTCAATGCTGAGGCTACCCGAGTAGCAGTTATCGGTTTTGAATCAGAAGCCGAAGACTGGACCGATAGCAGGGAGAGAGAAATAGAGCTGCTGGAAGAAATAGCCTGGCAGTTTAATGATAAGCTGGCAGAAGAAGATGATTATGCTGTTTTAGATAGAGATAGAATGTTAGATATTTTAGATGAAAATGGATTTTATCAGGGGCAAAGACCTGTCCATTCCATAGTTAATCAGTTAAGAAATCAAATAAATGCAGATTTATTTGCCTACGGGATTCTAAAAGATGTGAATATAGAAGAAACAGATCGGATAAAGATTGGACCAATTAGATATTCTGAAGTGGAAGTGACGCTTGATTTGAGCCTGGATATGATAGATCCCGATTCAGCAGAAGTAGAAAACACCTATTCCGGCAGAGGAGAAGCAGATGAATCCGAGGTAGAATTCGACGAGGGTGACGGCATCAGTGTATTATCAGAAGATATTTTGCACGAAGCAATTGAAAATGCTGTGGATGATCTTGTTGGAAATATTATAGAGGATAGTCCTGCTCCCGCCCCAGCAGAGAAGACAGTTGAAGCTGAAATAACTGCCATTGTCGGAGAAAGGCTGGTAATAAATAAAGGGGAGGAAGACGGTTTAAAAGTCGGACAGTCAGGAGAAATAGTTCGCGCCGAAAACTCTTCCCTCCAGTCTATTGGTGAAATAGAGGTCACTGAGGTTGATAGTGACAGTGCTTTTCTGGGAACTACTCTATTAGATCAGGAACCTGAAACTGGAGATAGGGTATTAATAAGTTTTGAAGAAGAAACTGAAGATGATTGGTCTTCCCGGGGGCCGATTGAGGTTTTGGATACTCGAGATTTTAAAATTGAGATAGAAGAGGCAGAAAAATTTAATGAAAGGGTTACTATAAGCGGAACTGTGCATGCCAGAAGAGATGATGCTGAACTGGAGCTGATTTTGGGAACCAGATATTTTTACGATCATGAAGGAAACCGCAGGAATATGTCAGGTAGAGAAGTAACCATAGGAGATTGGACTAATTCCTCCAGTGAGGTAGCTAGTTTGAGCGGAACGATTTCCAGAGATGAATCCAGATATATAAGCTGGAGTTTTACTGAAATTCCAGAGGAAGCTGAAAGTTTGGCCCGTGTAGAACTTGGATTAAAAACCCCCCAGGAAGGAGAAATGACAATTGAATTAAGAGATCTGGAATTATGAAAATGCTGGAATTTAAATGCTAGAATTCACACAGGAAGGAAATAATTATTCTATCTTTTCGTTATTGACACCCTCATATTCTTAGAGAGGGTGTTTTTTACTTCCTGAATTTTTTGAAACGATTTGCTTATATACTTGACATATCCTATCAAATAAACTATAATTAAATCAGACTAATGAAACCCCTAGGGGGTATATATTGGAGGTGCAACAAATATGAATGATGATGAACTGGAAAAACTCACATTTTCGGTTGAAGGAATGACCTGTGCTTCCTGTGCTCAACAGGTGGAAAAGACTCTTGCAGGCGCAGAGGG
>CAYTDP010000042.1:0-19983 GCA_964436625.1 uncultured Halanaerobiaceae bacterium
TCCACATCAGTTGTTGGATTTTGTTTAAGAACACTTGCATTTAGGACATTTTCCCGTTTTATATAGTACTCATTCATGGAAGCTATGAGGCTCCGCTCACAATGAAATTTTCCCTCTGCTTAAGTTTAGTTTTCGGCCCAAAAATAGTGCTTCCTTCGCGAAAGCTCCTCCCTGAGCTACGCTCAGCCAGGCATATCCTGAGCCGGGGGCACTATTTTTTGGCCAGGGAACTGGCCCGAACTTTAAAAAATTTCGAATATCACAATAACTGATAACAAGAAGAGCCCATTTTTGAGTTTAATCTTACAATACTGGTTTGTTTTATCAAGTCGTTAGCTCATTAAAAATATCGGAAATTCTTGAGGTGAAAATATGTCAGAAAAAAATAAAAAGCAAAGCAGAAGAGAATTTTTAAAGAAAGGTGCAGCTTTTGGAGCTGTTTCTGTTCTGGCCGGAACCGGTCTTTCTTCTTCAGTATTGAAGGCCGAAACCAGCACTGAAAAGCTGGCTTTGCTCAAGGATCAATCTATCTGCATCGAATGTTATGCCTGTCGGGTTGCCTGTCAGAATGAAAACGGATTTCCCGATGAAGCAAGAACTATAGAATTTGAATCTCTGGAAATGGGTGATTACCCAGATGTTGAATATTACAGGGCGCGCATGAGTTGTTTTCACTGTAATGATGCCCCCTGTATTGATGTGTGCCCTGTTGACGCAATTGAAGAAGGGTATGGTCAGTTAAACGTCACCGATATCGAAACCTGTATTGGCTGTGAGGAATGTGTGCCAGCCTGTCCCTTTGGTATCCCCCAGGTAGTTGATGAAAAGATGTACAAATGCAATGGCTGTATCCATCTGGTCAAAGAAGATGAAGATCCTGCCTGTGTATCCACCTGCCCTACCTATACACTCGATTTTGGAACTCAGCGAGAGATGGCAGAGCAGGCTGAAGAGAGAATTCAGGAATTGGAGGCTGAAGGGAAAGAGGGGTATCTTTACGGGCTGGAAGCACAGGATGGACTGGGCTTACTGCTGGTTACCACGACCGAACCGGATCATTTTTCTCTGGTTTAATAGAGTAAAGCTTAATCGCGGGAAATAATAATCCTTTATGAAAGTGATCAATCTGTCAAATATATGAGGGGGTAAAGCAGTGGGTATAAATAGAAGGCAATTTTTAAAAGCCACGGGAATTTCCCTGGGTGCTGTTGGTGCAGGATTATCTGGGTTTGATTTCGATGCCTGGGCGGAAGAACATGAGAAAGCCGAAGTTGAAATTAGTCCCAGCATGTGTAATGTATGTTCGAGTCATTGTGGCATGTGGATTCACGTAAAAAATGATAGGGTCTGGAAGGTTACAGGTCATGAAGATAATGATCGCAGTCTTGGCCGATTGTGTCCGCGGGCGCATGGGGGCATTGATTGGGTTTATGATCCTGATAGAATAGATCAACCTTTGAGGAAAACCGAAGATGGAAATTTTGAACCTGTAAGCTGGGATGAAGCTCTTGATGACATCGCCGATAGACTCCAGCAGATATTGGATGAAGAGGGCCCTGAATCAGTATTTTATGCCCATAATCCTAGACGGACAGGTGTTTTTTATGGCAACAGATTGATGCATGCGCTGGGAGTTAATACTATCTGCACGCATAATGCTGCCTGTAATACTGCCAGAACAGTAGGTTTTAACGCGACTATGGGAGGAGTGCCTTCCCCTGATTTAGCCAATTCACAGTACATGCTCTTACTGGGTAGAAATTATGGGGGAGGAATTCGTACCAGCCAGTTAAAGGGTTTGCAGGAAGCTGTCAGGGAAGGCGCGGAAATAATTTGTGTGGACCCCCGTCAGAATGATACCGCCACCATAGCTGATGAGTGGATTCCCATAAGACCCGGGACTGATATGGCTTTAGTTCTTGCCATGAGCAAAGTAATCGTGGATGAAGAATTATATGATGAGGAATTTATTGAAGAGCATACCTACGGTTTTGAAGAATTTGCAGATAATCTCGATGAATATACGCCTGAATGGGCAGAATTATTAACTGATATACCGGCTGAAGATATTGAACGCATAGCCAGGGACCTAGCCGAAGCTGCTCCAGCTGCTTTTGTTCATCCAAACTGGAGAGGAGCATTTGGCTGCAATTATGAAAACAGCACTGAAACAGCCAGAGCTGTCTCCTGTTTGAATGCCCTGCTGGGCAATGTCAATGCTGAGGGAGGGCTTAGGTTTTATCATGGTCCTGATACTGGCAGTCTTGATGAAGATGAGTATCCTGCTCCTCCCGTTCCTGATACTCGCAGAGCAGATGGAGCTGGCGAGGAAGATGGCTTTCCTCTCGCTACCAGTCACGGTCTGCCGCATCTGCTTGCTGAAAAAATGCTGGAGGGAGAAGTAAATGCCGGCATCGTAAGACATCATAATCCTGTGAGGAATTTCCCTGATTATGATCATATGTCTTCAGGATTTGATGCTCTTGATCTGCTGGTGGTTTTTGAAACCCAGATATCTGAAACAGCTCTGGTGGCCGATTATGTACTTCCTGAGTGTAGTTTTGCTGAGAGAGAGGAGGTCATAGAAAGCAGGGGAGGAAAGCAGGGAACTCTGGCCATGAGAACTCAGGCTATATCTAAAATTCATCCTGATACTCGAAGTTTTGACGAGATAATTGTTGATTTAGCCGAGAGGCTGGAGGTTGATGAATATTTTCAATTCAGCCTTGACGATGTAAACCGAGCCATACTGGAGCCTTACGATATCTCATTAGAAGAATTTAAACAAAAAGGTTCCATGATGGTTGATGTACCAGAGCCGGATGAGGTGCCCGTTTTTAATACTGAGACAGGTAAGTTTCAGTTTTATTCAGATGAGTTTGAAAGACATGGTGCTCCTCCGGTGGTCAGCTGGATCTCTCCCGATACCGGGCTGGATGTTGAAGATAATCAATTTAGACTGGTTCAGGGGAAAGAAGCAATTCATTCTCATACTGCTACAGCCAATACTCCTCAGCTGGCGCAGATCACCAAAGATTATGATACAAATAGGCTCTGGATAAACGCTGAAAGAGCAAGCGAAATGGGAATTTCGGACGGAGATGAAGTGGAGATATCTTCTGAGATCTTCAGCGACAGATGCGATGTTAAAGTCACTCAGAGAATACATCCAGAAACTGTTTATATTCATGGTGGATATGGAAATAGAACTCCTTTTTACACCACCGCTCAGAAGATAGACAGTATTAATCCCAATGATTTTGTCAAATATCAGAAAGAATCAATTGTGGGTCATGCTATGATAAACGAAGTTATGGTAGAGATAGAAAAAGTATAACCCAGAACTAAATACCTCGTAAAGATCAAGCGAATAATTTTGTGAGGCTTCCAGACCTGACCGAAATCCAATCTGGAAGCCTCTTTTTTGATTTTGATTATTTTTTGCTTGAAAAAACGGGGAATTTCAGGATGGCGAATATCTGCCGGGAGCTAATTTTTCGGTCAGAAAGACAGAAAACCGGATAAATTGGTGGCACAATATTAAATATTGTGTTATAATTACCTTTGAGGAGCAGATATCTTGAAAGTCCTTCATCGAAACAGCTGATATGGAGAAGATTCAGAAGTAGTTGGGATGATATTTTTTTTGCAATTCTGTGCTATTAATATTATTTTAATAACATTGAGGAGGTTATTTAATCGAAATGAGTTACAAGAAGGAAAGAATCAATTGTACTTTAACTGTAATAATTATATCATTTATGACGATTATGCTGCTATTAAATTTAACTGCTTCAGAAGTTATGGCTTCGAATAGTTCATATAAAACTATCAGAGATATGGCCGGAAGAGAGGTTGAAATATCTGCAGAATCTGATAGAGTAATAGGGCTGGGCGCAGGGTCTTTGCGGATGCTGTCTTATTTTCAGGAGATAGAAAGAGTAGTAGGAGTTGAGGATATCGAGACGGATGAGGATTATTTTGATACTCCTTATCGTATTGCCAATCAAGAGCTTAAAGATAAAACAGTGATCGGGCCCATGCATGGAGGAGATGCCGAATTAATTTCCGCAGTAGATCCAGATATTATATTGTTTTTTGGAGAAGTCTCGGAGGCCGATAGATTGGCTGCATCTCTAGAAGTCCCCGTTGTTTTACTGGATTATGGAGATCTTTATAATTATCGGGACGACTTTTACCGGTCTATAGAATTGACGGGTGAAGTTCTGAATAATAATGAAAGAGCTGAAGAGTTGATCAATTTTTTTGAGGGAATTATGGCGGATTTAAAAGAGAGATCAGAATTGGTTGAGTTAGAGGAAGCTCCTTCCGTTTATGCCGGAGGTATGTCATACAGAGGCAGTCATGGTTTTACTTCGATTAGAACCCCTTTTCCTCCTTTTGAATTTATTAGAGCCGATGATGTAACCCGGGATTACCTTGACTATGAAGCTATGACGCAGGTGGAGGTCAGCAGAGAAATGATACTGAACTGGGATCCTGATTATATATTTCTGGACACAGGCAATCTGCCTCTGATCAGGACAGACTTTGAGAGATTTCCGGAATACCGAAATTTAACTGCGGTTAAAGAGGATAGAGTATACGGTCTGCTGCCCTATGCTTCCTATAATGTCAATTTTGGGAATGTCCTGGCCAACAGTTATTATGTTGGGAGTAAAATTTTCAGTGAGGCTTTTGCTGAAATTGATCCTGAAGATAAAGCAGACGACATTTTTAAGTTTCTTTTTGGTGAAGCCGTTTATGAAGAGGTGGAAAATAGAACAGGTGGCTTTGGATCGATCGATATTTAATTTTTGAAATAAATGCGGGGAGGTTAATCGGTGGATCAGCAAATGGAATCAGAGAAAGAAACGGAAGAAGAATTGCTTGAGGAACATGAAGGCAGCAGAAAACAAAAAATAATTTTAATCGCAACTGCATTCATAATTTTAATATCGCTCTTTGTTTTTTCAATCGCTGTGGGAGCTCTGAATATTTCTTTTCGCGAGGTAATAAGATCGCTGTTCAGAATGGAAACGGCCTCTCAAGAGATAGTGGTATGGAATATTAGATTACCTCGCATTACCGCAGGAATTTTATCCGGAGCAGGGCTGGCTGTTGCTGGGGCTGTTATGCAGAGCATTTTAAAAAACCCACTGGGTTCTCCTTTTACACTGGGAATATCTCAGGCAGCTGGATTTGGTGCAGCTTTTTCAATAATTATTCTGGGCACAGGAACTCTGCAGAGCGGTGGTGATAGCGCGGTTTTACTGGATCAGATCCATCTAACGGCTATTTCAGCCTTCGGCTGGGCTTTAGTATCCACTCTTTTTATCGTCCTTCTGGTGAGGCTAAAAAATGCTTCCCCGGAAACTATGATACTGGCAGGTATAGCTCTGGGCTCGCTTTTTACGGCCGGAACTACCGCGCTTCAATATGTTGCTGATGATGTGGAGCTGGCGGCAATTGTTTTCTGGACTTTCGGTGATGTCGGAAGGGCCACCTGGAGCAACAATAGTCTTATATTGTTCTTGCTGCTGCCCTGCCTGTTTTACTTTTATTTAAACTCCTGGAATTATAAAATGATGGCTTCCGGTGACGAAACCGCTAGAAGTCTGGGAGTTCCTGTGAAAAGATTGAGGCTGATCGGGATGCTGATAACCTCGCTTCTTACAGCCCTGATAATTTCTTTTGTAGGTATAATAGGATTTGTAGGCCTGGTGTCTCCTCATATAGGCCGTAAACTAATCGGTCCGGATGAAAGATTTCTGCTTCCTTTTTCTGCTCTAGTGGGGAGCATTCTTCTGCTGGGGGCTGACACGGCTGCCAGAACAATTTTATCTCCTATAGTGCTGCCGGTAGGCATATTAACTTCTTTTCTGGGGGTTCCGCTGTTTCTTTATCTGGTAATTAGGGGGAGGGAATATATGTGGAATTAGAAGTTAAAAACCTTAAATTTTCTTATGATGAAGATCCGGTGTTGAAAGATCTGAATTTTTCTCTGAGCGGAGAGCATCATCTAAATGCAGTGCTCGGCCCCAATGGTTCCGGTAAAAGCACGCTTTTGAAATGTATAAATGGAATATTATCACCTGACAGCGGTGAAGTTAGACTGGGAAGCACTGAACTAACCAGCCTGACCACGGCTAAATTATCCCGTTTAATAGCTTATGTGCCTCAAAAGGAAAGACTTAATTTTCCTGCGCCGGTTTTTGACATGGTTATGATGGGGAGAAAACCTCATGCAGGTTTTAGACCTTCGGAGGAGGACAAAAAGAGGACAGCTAAGGTGATTAAGGATATGAAACTGGAAGAGATAGCCTTCCGAAATTTTAACTGTCTCAGTGGCGGTCAGCAGCAAAAAGTGTTAATAGCTCGGGCTTTAGTTCAGGATCCTGAGCTGATGCTGCTTGATGAGCCTACCAGCAGTCTTGATTTGAAACATCAGCTGGAAGTTATGGAAATCGTCTCTAATAAGCTCAGCGGGGGGATTCCGGCCCTGGTGGCGATGCATGATCTAAAACTGGCAGGAAGGTTTTGTCAGGAATTTGTTATTATGAATGAGGGGGAAATATATGCAAAAGGCGGTCAGGAAGTGATTAATAGCAGGAGCATATCAGAGGTATATGGAGTGGAAGCGGAAGTTGAGATTAGCAAAAGTGGACCAGTAATTCACCCCGTAAAGAGTGTCTGTACTAAAGCAGTATAATTTACCAGGAAACAGGAGGAATGAATTAATGGATGAATATAATGAAAACGAAAACTGGCAGAGATGTGTGGAATTCCACGGCCACAGCTGTCCCGGGCTGGCTATTGGTTTTAAAGCTGCAAGACTTGCCAGAGAAGAGTTGAGCATAACTGAGGCTGAAGACGAAGAGATCGTTTGTGTAACTGAAAACGACGGCTGTGGCGTGGATGCTATCCAGTATTTATTGAGCTGCACTTATGGAAAAGGAAATTTGATATTCAGGCCGACAGCTAAACAGGCCTTTTCCTTTTTCGTTCGGGATGAAAAGACGGGTATAAGGCTGGTTTTCGAGGAGAAAAATCTTTCAGAAAGAGAAGAAGTTACTGTTGATAGTATATTGGAAAAAAGCGAGCAAGAACTTTTTAAGCGCAAATCACCTCATTACGGTATTCCCGAAAGAGCAGAAATATTTTCTACTGTAAAATGCGAAAATTGCGGCGAGGGTGCTGCCGAATATGCCATTCGTTTTCAGGAGGGGAAACCGGTTTGTCTGGATTGCTTCTACGGCTACAGCAGGCTCCAGAAAGAAAAGTTGTCCGATAACACGTTCTGAAATATTTTTAAAGATGAATAACTTAGCAAATAATAGCTTTTAATTTCCTTGACATTATCCTTTATCCTGTGATAATCTGATAAAGGATATCGAGATGTTGATGAAAGTATCTTTTCAGGTATAATTATATTTTTTTCACATAGGATGAAAATGGTTTTCATTTGTTGCTCATTAGAGCTGGAGATTTTTTCATATGGAGGATTTTATGTGGCTTTGATCAAGAAAATTACCGGTAAATTTGAAAGAGCATGTAGAGGTAATAAAAGGCTTTTTAAAATTTATTCGCTTCCCTACAGAAATGCTGTTTTGAGGGAAGTAAAGCTGGGTAATATAGAAGAAGACGATGTAGTTCTCAATGTTGGCTGTGGTGGTCTTCCCTTTACGGCTTTTTATCTGGCCGGGCTCAGCCAGGCCAGGGTTATAGCTGTCGACGTGGATTTGGAAGCAATAAATTCAGCCCGAAAATTATTTTCAGAAAATAACTTTCCTTCTCTGGAGTCCGAGATTGAATTTGCAGTCATGTCCGGCTGCAGGGCAGCAGCTGAGTTAAATTACGATATAATAGTTGCTGCTCTACAGACCGAAAATAAGCTTGAAATGATTAAAATTCTGGATGATAACCCTGGTGGCTGGAAATTTATCACCAGAGAACCGAGGAAAATTTTCGGTTCACAATACGAGTCTTTGAGCTCTAAAGTGAATCCCTCCGATAGTGTCGGTCATTATTTTCCGACTTTTGGCAGATCAATATTGATCGAACCGGGAGGATTATCATTTTGAATAATATATTTAAGCGAATTTTCCGGGGTAAAAACCCGATAAAAATATTGATTGCTTTAATTATTTTAGCTTTACTTTTTGCTTCTGCTGGGGATGATCTGCTCAAAGGAGCCTCCGAACTCAGCCTTGAAATTATCATTTTGCTTTTCCTTCTGCAGATTACAACTCTGATTCTTGTGGCCTACCAGTGGCATTATATTTTTAAAACGAAAATCGATGTGAATATAACCTTCAATGCGATTTTTCGGATTAATCTGGCTGCAAAATTTATTGAGAGTATTACTCCTGCTGCTAAACTTGGGGGAGAATCAGCTCGTATACTATTATTTTCACGTCTTACAGGTAAAGATGCCGGCAGCATGCTCGCAGGAGTTAGCCTGCAAAAAACTTCTTCCATGCTGGGATTAACTATTTTTTTTCTGCCTTTTATTTTATTCTGGCCCTATAATCTCGACCTGGAATTTTTGTCAGGGAGTAATACTTTATTTCCCTCATTGAGAAGTGGATTAACACTAATTACTGTCCCTGCGCTTATAATTGTTTTGTTCTTGCACGGCAAACTGAAAGATTCACTTGCCAATAAAATTAAAAATTTGTATAAAAACACTCTATCTTCTTTGATGGATATTTTCACAGTTAAAACCCTTTTCGCGTTAACTTTCATCGCCTTATTATTCTGGGGATTGTATCCGATAAAAGTTTATGTTATTGCTGGAGAACTCGGAGGAGAAGTGAGTTTAATTGAAGCAGCTGCGGCGACATTTTTGGCCTATATGGTCAGTATGGTTCCGCTTACTCCTGGTGGTCTGGGAAGTTTTGAAGCAGTTATGGCCCTGGTTCTCCGTGAAACTGGCATGTCCTGGGAGGGCGGGGTTACGGCAGCTATTCTGTTGAGAATTTTCACCTTCTGGCTGCCCCTGCTGGCTTCGGTTCTTTCTGCTATGAGCTTATCACTGGATGTAAATTACCTGGGAAGTTCCGAGCAGTAGAATCAATAGCTGTTATCAACGTTTTAATTAATTATCCAAACAATTCGGAGGTTTTTCAATGAGCAATCAAGTCAGCGTCAATAAAAAGTCAGCTGAAAATTTTTGTACTCTGGAAGAAATGCCGGAAAATCATCAGGCATATGTTGTGGAGGCTCCTGATCACAAACTGCTTGCCCCTCTGGGCATAAGAAAAAATAAAAAAATTGAAGTTAAATCAAAACAGCCATTTAAAGGACCGATTGTTATTGAAATTGAAGGAAGACAGGTGGCTGTTGATAGGGATATTGCCAAAAAAATTTATATAGATAACAGGGAAAATATACATGCCACCGGCTGATAAAGAGGTCAATAAAATCCTCCTGATCGGCCCTCCTAATGTGGGGAAAAGTGCTCTTTTTAATAAATTGACAGGCCTGGAGGCGGTAATTTCAAATTATTCCGGCACAACAATAGATTATAAGGAAGGCTTTTTGCAGGGAGAAGAAAAAGTATACCATATTATCGATGTTCCGGGCACATATACATTGAATGCAACCAATGAAGCTGAAGAGGTTGCTGTGGAAATGCTGTCAGGGAATCCTGATCTGGTAGTGGCTGTGCTGGACGGTAATAATCTTGAAAGCAGTATATATCTTCTGCTGCAGGTGCTGAAACAGAACCTTCCTACTTTAGTTGTGGTCAATCGAATCGATCTTTTAGAGGAGAAGGGGCTAAAGATCGAAAAAGACAAGTTTCAATCCTGGCTGGGCCTGGAGCTTCTGGAAACTGCAGCTGTTGAAGATAGGGGCATAAAAGAGCTCAAGCTGAACATAAAACGGGCGGTCAACAATAAAGAAGATTATCGGCCGACAAAAGATGTTCCTGCCAGCTGGGAAGCGGCAGAACAGCTTAATTCGGAGATCATACAGAGTAACAGGGCTGGCATTGGTGAAAACAATTCCTTCAGAAAAATATGGGGCGATAGATTATGCAGTCCCTGGCCGGGCATTCCCCTGGCAATTATTATTTTGGGACTGGTTTTTGCTGTGGTAGTGGGATTGGGGATGGGATTTAGACAGTATATTTTACTGCCATTTTTTGAAAGTCTTATATTCCCTCTAATTATATCTTCGGTTGAAAGTATGGTTCCATCGGGAATATTTCGAAACATTCTTATCGGAGAGTATGGATTTTTGATCAAGGGGCTTGAATGGCCTTTCGCACTGGTTTTGCCCTACGTGATTTCTTTTTACAGCGGTTTGAGCATACTTGAAGATGTGGGCTATCTGCCCAGGCTGGGAGTGCTGCTGGATGGTCTTTTCAGTAAAATTGGTATTTCTGGAGGAAGTATTATCCCGATCTTACTGGGTTATGGATGTGCCATTCCGGGAATAGCTGCTACCAGGGCCCTTCCCACCCGCAAAGAAAGAATAGCTGTTTCTACTCTGATATGTTTGTCTGTACCCTGCATTTCACAGACAGGGGCGATGATTTCTCTTCTGGCCGAGCACTCAATTTTACTGACTGCATCAGTATTTTTAGTTTCTCTGACAGCGATAATAATGGTAGGTCTGGTTCTTCAGAATTTGCTTTCCGGAAACAGAGAGTCAACCGTCGTGGAGATTCCACCGCTGCAGTTTTCGGGACCTGAAATTCTTTTTCGCAAAATATTAATAAGGGTTAAATCTTATTTGACCAACGGTGCTTTAATGATGATATACGCCATAGGAGGAGCGGCAGTATTTTTTGAAATAGGGATTCTGGAATATCTGGGAAGAATTCTAGAGCCAGTTGTGGAAAATTGGCTTCTTCTGCCTTCTGAGGCTTCTATACCGTTGATGCTGGGAGTTGTGCGGCGTGAACTCGCAGTATTGCCGCTTTTAGAGATGAATTTAAGTTCCGCCCAGCTTTTTGTGGGAGCGCTGGTGGCTCTTTTTTATGTGCCATGCATAGCAGTGCTGGCCATGATGGCGCGGGAGTTCGATCTATCTTTAACGGTTAAAATATTCTTTTTTACCATCGGCTTTTCATTCCTGGCCGGAGGTATAGCAGCCAGAGTTGCGGTTTTGGCAGGGTTTTTGATTTAAATCCTGCAGTTTTCAGGAAGGAATAATTGCGATAAACGAGGAAATAATTAAATGGGTGGTGAAAACTTTGAAGAAAAGAATTGAACTAAATGAAGCTAAATCATTATTGTCATCCCATATAAAAAATTTCGCTCCGCTCGAGGTACCTTTAATGGAAGCTGCAGGTAGGGTTAGTGCGAAGAAAATAAAGGCTCCTATGGACCAACCTCCTTTCGATAGGTCACCCCTCGATGGTTTTGCCCTGAAGGCCGAAAGCTCCAGAGGAGCTTCTGAAGATAGCCCTGTAGAACTGGAAATTATAGACTGGATTTACGCCGGAGATGCAGGTGAAACGAAAATCGGTGATGGTCAGGCTGCCAGAATAATGACTGGAGCTCCTATTCCTCCCGGAGCAAATTGTGTTATTCGTCAGGAGAACACAAGCTGGGATGAAAATAATGTCAAAATTTTTGGCTCGCTCAAACCCGGTCAAAATTTCGCTCCCGCGGGAGAGGATATAAATAAAGGCGATCTTCTGGTGGAAAAAGAGACTCTGCTCAAATCTTCGCAAATTGCTGTTCTGGCCAGTATGGGCCTGGAGGAAGTTGAAGTAATGCCCAGCCCTGCTGTTTCTGTTCTTACCACCGGGAATGAATTGGTGCCTCTGGGTAATGATCTGGCAAGAGGGAAGATTTACAACAGCAACAATTATATGATGACCACCAGATTGGATGAAATAGGAGCTGACGTAGTTAAAAACCGGGTTGTTTCTGATAAAAAAGAATTGATCGAGAACGATATAGAGGAACTGGCGCCTGAGAGTGATTTTATTGTAACTACTGGAGGAGTTTCAGTAGGGGAAAAGGATCTGATGCTGGAAGTGTTTTCGGGACTGGGAGCAGAAATACTTTTTTGGAAATTAGATCTTAAGCCCGGAACCCCTATAGCATGTGCAGTATACGAGGATACTATAATTTTTGGTCTTTCCGGTAATCCAGCAGCAGCATTGATCACTTTTGATTTGCTTGTTAGAAATATTGTCGTGCAGGTAAACGGTTTAAATCATCTGGATCTTGAAAAAACCAGAGCTACTTTCGTGGACGATTTCCCCCGCAGCAGCAGCACCAGGAGAATGCTGAGAGGATGGTTTGTAGAGTCTGAAGACGGCGGTATAGTCAGGCTGAGCCGCGGCAAACAAAGGCCAGGGGTTTTGAAGTCGACTCTTGAATGCAACTGCCTGATCGATATACCTGCTGGATCTCCTCCCGTCTCAGAAGGACAGGAAGTTGAAGTGTTGAAGCTGCCGGAAATGTACAGCATTTAGTTATTTGAGTGCACATGTCTGATAAATAATTCAGGATTGGGGGTTAAAATATAGATATATTATGAATTCAGTGTTAAAATTAAAGGGATATACTTTTATACTTCTCGCTTCTTTTTTTTGGGGGACTTCCGGAACAGCTCAAACTTTTGCCCCTTCGGGAGCAGCGCCTGCTACGGTAGGAGCTATAAGGGTTGGTCTGGGGGGAGCAGCCCTATTTGTTTCTGCTATTATCAGGGGTAAATTGCCCCCGGACAAAGATTGGCCCTATGGTAAAACTCTGGCTGCGGCGGCTGCAATGGCAGCCTATCAAATATTTTTCTTTTCGGCAGTAGCAGAAACAGGTGTTGCTGTAGCTACTGTTGTAACTATGGGCAGTTCTCCTGTAATGGCCGGCATATTTTCCTGGATTTTTTATAAAGAAAAACCCGGAATCTACTGGTATCTGGCCACCGTGGCTGCTATTATAGGCTGTGGATTTCTGCTTTTACCGGATGCTGAAACAATAGTTGAACCTCTGGGGATTCTGCTTTCTCTGGGGGGCGGATTGGTTTATGCTCTATATGCCGTTGTGAGCAAAGATGTTTTGGCCGACAAATCTGCTGAAACTCTTCTGGGGATTGCTGGTTTGATCAGCGGCTTAATACTTTTTCCGGTGCTGGTCTGGAGCAATACAGAATGGCTTTTTGAGAGCGCAGGTTTTAAGATAGGACTTTATCTGGGGTTTATTTCCATGGCCGTCCCATATTTGTTATTTAATCTCGGACTGCGTCTTGTTCCTGTTGCCAGCGCTATGACCTTAACTCTGGCCGAACCTCTTACCGCAGCTCTTCTGGGCATCTTTCTCGTGGGAGAAAGGCTGGCCTTTTTAAATTATTTTGGCCTGTTCTTGATTCTTCTGGGGATTTCGCTGCTGACGATAAAAAATTGAACAATCACAGGAAATAAAAAAACTCCGGCCCTTCATGTTTTTGAGCCGGAGTTTTCTCAGGTGTTATGATTTGATGTTTTTGATCAGATCTTTTTGTTCTTTTTAACTTCGGCTCTGGCGGCAGCTATTCTGGCGATGGGTAATCTAAATGGAGAACAGGAAACATAATTCATCCCCTCTTCGTGACAGAATTTTATCGAAGGGGGATTTCCTCCATGTTCTCCGCATATACCTATCTCTAGAGAGGGGTCAGCTTGGCGTCCTTTTTCTATTGCAATTTTCATTATCTCGCCCACTCCCTCTTTATCAATGGTGGTAAAGGGATCCCGTTTGATGACTTCTTTTTCTTGATATTCTCTCAGGAACTTTCCTGCGTCATCACGGGAAAAACCATATGTCATTTGAGTTAAATCATTGGTGCCAAATGAGAAGAAATCCGCATTGCTGGCTATCTTATCCGCTCTAAATGCAGCTCGTGGCACTTCGATCATTGTCCCCACTTCGAAATTTACCCCGGAGTTTTGATTATTCAAAACATCCTTAGCTGTTTCCTCTGTTAAATCTTTTAATTTCCTAAATTCCTCGTTGATTCCCACCAGAGGTATCATTATTTGCGGTCTGACTTCATAATTGTTTTCGGTGCTGACCTCGGCAGCGGCAGAGATGATAGCTTTTACCTGCATTTCATAAATTTCAGGATATGATATTCCCAGTCGGCAGCCCCTGTGGCCGAGCATGGGATTAACCTCATCCAGCTCAGCTATTGTATCTCGAATTTTTTCCGGAGTAGTTTCCAGATTTTCAGCCACCTTTTTGATTTCCTCGTCTTTTTCCGGAAGAAACTCATGAAGGGGAGGATCGAGGAGACGAATTACGACTTTGCGATCTTTCATTTTCTTAAATATATTGGTGAAATCTTCTTTTTGATAGGGTAGAAGCTTTTCTAAAGCTTTTTTCCTCTCCGCTCTATTCCCGGCCAAAATCATCTCTCTTACTACAGATATTCTTTCTTCATCAAAAAACATATGCTCGGTACGGCATAAGCCGATTCCTTCAGCTCCAAATTCAAGTGCTGTCTGGGAATCTTCGGGGGTATCTGCATTAGCCATTATCCCCAGTTTGCGCGCTTCATCCGCCCATTCCAATATTTGATTGAATTCTTCAGATAATTGTGCAGCACTGGTTTTTATCTCACCTTCATATACTTTTCCCGTATTGCCATTTAGAGATATTATCTCGCCCTGCTCGTAAATTTCGTCGTCCTTCCAGAATCTTCTGGATTCCTCTTCAACCACCAGTTCTCCCGCACCGGCAACACAACATTTTCCCATCCCCCGGGCGACGACGGCTGCATGGGAGGTCATGCCTCCTCGAGAAGTGAGAATGCCATCAGCCGCATTCATGCCTTCAATATCTTCCGGAGAAGTCTCGCCTCTGACCATTATAACTTTTTCGCCTTTTTCTTTCGCTTTTTTGGCTTCCTGAGGATCAAAATATATTTTCCCGGTAGCAGCTCCTGGTGAGGCGGCCAGGCCGGTGGTTATTATCTTTTCTTCATCTATATCTTTTTCGTCGAAAGAAGGGTGAAGGAGCTGTTCTAGCTGTTCGGGTTCTACTCTTAAAAGTGCTTCTTCTTCATCAATTATGCCTTCCGAGACCAGATCCGTGGCTATCTTCACTGATGCCCTGGCTGTTCTTTTTCCCGTTCTGGTCTGGAGAAGATAGATTTCTCCTTCTTCTATTGTAAACTCTATGTCCTGCATGTCTTTATAATGATGTTCTATTTTATCAACAATTTCCATAAATTCTTCATACACATCTGGCATAATATCATCCAGTTCCTTTATATCATGAGGAGTTCTGATGCCGGCGACAACATCCTCTCCCTGGGCATTTACAAGGAACTCTCCATATACTTTATCTTCTCCCGTAGAGGGATTTCGGGTGAACGCTACGCCGGTAGCTGAATTTTCTCCTGTATTTCCGAAAACCATGGTCTGTATGTTAACTGCCGTGCCGAGATCATCCGGGAGGTTATTTATTTTTCGATATGATATCGCTCTTTCATTATTCCAGGAATCGAATACGGCCCTTATCCCTTCCATAATTTGTTCTCTGGGATCCTGCGGGAAGCCCCGAGAGCTGTTTTTGGCAATAATGTCCTTGTAATCTTCAATCAAATCCCTTAACATATCTTCGCTCATTTCGGTATCCTTTTCAATATCATGATTGTTTTTCAAATTTTCCAGAGCTCGGTCAAATTTATGAGAAGAAATTGACAGGACGACATCCCCGAACATCTGCAGGAGGCGGCGATAACTATCAAGGGCAAATCTCATATTGTCCGTTTTTTTCCCCAGACCTTCTACGGTTTCATCATTCAAACCGATATTTAAAACGGTGTCCATCATGCCCGGCATGGAAACAACCGCTCCTGATCTGATAGAAACCAGGAGGGGGTTTTTGGGATCTCCCAGTGTTTTCCCGGTTTTCTTTTCCAGATCTTGTAGATGATCTACGATCTGTTCTTCCAGTTCAGTGAAAATCTGATTACCCTTTTCGAAATATTCCAGGCAGGCTTCTGTAGTTAAGACAAATCCAGGGGGCACGGGCAGGCCAATACTTTTCATTTCGGATAGGTTGGCTCCTTTACCGCCTAAAAGATCTTTCATATCTCTGGAGCCTTCTTCAAAATCATATACAAGGTTTTCCAAGATTAACCCTCCTGAAAAATTGTAAAATATTATAAAATACAATTTAATTATAACTCACACAAAGTGCTTTGTCAATTGCTAATGAAAAGTTCAAAATCAGGGTCAGTATATGTTTTGATGAAGGTATGACCTGGTTTTTCCAGAAATAGATAACACGACTCAAATATAATTTTCGGGAAAAATATTTTCTGCGGGAAACTCAAACCCAGGGTGATTTCATGTCATTGAACAGCACTGAAATAACCGGTCAAATTGAGACAATTACCTATACAAATCCGGATAATGATTATACTGTTGCCAGAATTAATGTCGACGATGAAGAGGATATGGTTACAGCGGTGGGTTATCTTCCTTCGGCAGAAGTCGGTCAGGTGGTGACTCTCAAGGGAAAATGGGTTATTCATCCTAAGTACGGTCATCAATTTGAATTTAATTCTTACAGCTACGATGTACCGACCTCAAAAGAAGGGATACAGAAATACCTGAGCTCCGGACTCGTTGAAGGAATTGGTCCGGTTATGTCGGAGAGAATTGTAGATGAATTTGGAAAAAATGCCCTGGATGTTATTGATGAAAACCCGGATAGATTACTGGAAGTTGAAGGAATAGGAAAAAAGCGTTATCAGGAGATTAAAAGCTCCTGGGAAGAGCAAAAAGAGATAAGAGATATTATGGTTTTTCTGCTCTCCTGTGGCATCAGTCCGACTTATGCTGCCCGTATTTTTGAGAAATATGGCCAGGAAGCGGTTAAAAAAGTGGAAAGAAACCCTTATAGACTGGCTCGTGATATTCGGGGAATTGGATTTAAAAGAGTTGATGAAATAGCCAAAAATATGGGTATTGAGGGGGATAATCCTGAAAGGATTAAAGCAGGCATAAGTCATGTGCTCGACGAAGCAATTGATGAAGGTCATGTTTTCCTGCCCAAAGAAGAAGTTGAAGAAAGAGCTTTTCAGGCACTGCAGGTTGAAAAAAACAAAGTTGAAAATGTCCTGAATCGAATGTTTAAAAATGATGAACTCGAGATAGAAACCCTATCAGAAAAAAATTTACAGGCTGTATACTTACCTGCTCTTTATCGAGCAGAAAAAGGTATTGCTGATAAATTATCGAGATTGCTTCATTTTCCTTCTCAGGACATATCCTCATCTTTTTCGGATATGCTTAAAGCTGTCGAAAAAAATTCGAATATCATTATTTCTGATGAACAGCGCCGGGCAATTAAAAAATCGATGAGAGAAAAAGTTAATGTTATAACCGGCGGTCCGGGCACGGGCAAGACCACAATTCTTAAAGTGATGATTGCTATCTTTTCCAGGGCTGGTTTTAAGGTCAGGCTGGCTGCTCCTACAGGAAGAGCAGCTAAAAAAATGGAAAACTCAACCGGCCATCCAGCTGAAACTATTCATAGACTGCTTGATTTTAATCATCACCAGGGAGGCTTTCAAAAGGACGAAGATGATCAGATTGAAGGAGATATTATAATAATTGATGAAGCTTCAATGCTCGATAGTCATTTGATGTATAATCTGATGAATGCTGTACCGGAAAAATCTAGCTTGATCCTGGTCGGAGATGTTAATCAGCTTCCACCGGTTGGTCCAGGCTATGTGTTGAGAGACATTCTGGATTCGGATGTTATACCCAAATCCAGGCTGACCAAAATATATAGACAGGCGGATGAAAGTTTAATTGTATTGAATTCTCATAGAATAAATTCCGGTTATATGCCTGTAATGGATTCAGCTGATGATGGTTCTAACCTGAGAGATTTTTATTTTGTACAGGAAAAAGAAAAAAACAGAATTCTCAATATGATGCTTAAAATCGTCACTGAAAGAATACCCGGTCGCTTTGGGTTTGATCCAATTGATGAAGTGCAGGTATTAAGCCCAATGCGCAGAGGGGTTTTAGGTGTTGATAATCTAAACGAAAAGCTGAAAGAGATTTTAAATTCCGGTCAAGACAATGATGGGAAAGACTTGAAATCTGGAAACAACGTATTTCACAAAGGCGATAAGGTTATGCAGATAAAAAATAATTATGAGCTGGAAGTTTTTAACGGTGATATTGGTCGAATTCACTTTGTTGATCGAGAGAATAGAAAGCTCCAGGTTGATTATTCGGGCAGAAAGGTTACATACTCAGACAAACAACTGCAGGAATTGACCCTGGCCTATGCCATCACCGTTCATAAATCGCAGGGTTCAGAATACCCTGCTATGGTGATGCCCGTCAGCACCCAGCATTATGTTATGCTGCAGAGAAAGTTGATATATACCGCTTTAACTCGAGCTGAAAATCTTGCAGTAATGGTGGGATCTAAAAAGGCTCTGGGGATGGCTGTGAACAATAATAAAGACGAGAAGAGGTTTTCTTATCTGGATGGTCGTTTGAAAAATTTGCTGACCTGACTGCTGTTATTATTCTGGAAAGGGGGTATTAGCATGGTCGAGATGGAAGGTACAGAAGTAGAAGGGCTGATCAGTTCTCTTGAAACCTGGTTTTTTAACGATATATTGATTCTGGATAATTTAATATCTTTCCTGGTATTTTTGATACTCATAGCCCTGACATTTTTTCTTAAAAAGAAGCTTTTAAAGCAGGGAGAGAGAGTTCTACAGTTTTTGCCTGAGAGGCTTTTTGAAACAGCAAAAGAGTTCTGGGAAGAAATTTATCTGGCCTTCACCCTGGCATTTCTGGTAGGTCTTTTTAATATAATGGCCGCAATATTGGAGCTGCCAGCAGCCATCACTTACATAGCGGGATATCTGCTGGGGGCATGGCTGATTATCAAATTTATCACCTGGTTTTTGCCCGATACAATTTTGGTCCAGATGATTTATTATCTTGTCTGGATTGTGGCAGCTTTGAATATTCTGGGAATTTACGATATGGTGATAAATTTTCTGGAAGGAATAGAACTTAACCTGGGTGAACTGCAGCTTTCAGTCATGCTGGTTATTAGGGGGACCCTTGTATTTGCTCTGTTATTCTGGATAGCCAGCTGGATTGAAAAATATTTAAGAAAAAACCTTGATCAAAGTGATAATTTAACCCCTTCTGTTAGAGTTCTTCTGCAGAAGATATTGCGAATGTTAGTTTATATAGTGGCCTTTTTTATTGGCTTAACCAGCATAGGAATTGATCTTGGAGCCTTTGCATTTATAGGCGGTGCTATTGGTGTCGGCCTGGGTTTTGGTCTGCAAAAGATAGTATCTAATTTTATAAGTGGTATTATAATAATTCTTGATAAATCTATTAAACCAGGAGATGTGGTGGAAATAGATGAGGTTTTTGGAGAGGTGAGATCTTTAAACTCGCGCTTTGTCTCAGTAGTAACTCGTTCGGGCAAAGAATTTTTGATTCCCAATGAACACTTTATCACCAGCCAGGTAATAAATTGGTCCTATAGCAACGATCTTGTCAGAATAGATCTCGATCTGGGAGTTGGCTACAACAGCAATTTAAATCAGGTTAGAGAATTAGCGTTACAGGCAGCAGAGGAGAACAACAGGATTCTGAAAAGACCGAAACCTGTTTGTCTGGTTAAGGATTTTGGCGATAACACTGTTGATTTTCAGCTGAGATTCTGGATTAAAGACCCCGAAAACGGGGTGGACAACATAAAAAGTGAAGTGATGTATGAGGTCTGGGATTTATTTCATGAACATGATATAAATATTGCTTTTCCTCAGAGGGATCTTCATATGTCCTCTATATCAGGTGATGCCGCTAAGACCATGAAGGAAATATTGAGAAAGGATGAATAATTGAGAGGTTTAGATAAAATACTTCTCAAATAAGAAATATTGGATCTTCTCCATAACCGTTGGTGAAATTCACGACATATTCTATTAAAGCGATAATTGCTCACCTCTTATTACAGGAAGCTATGA
>CAYTDP010000043.1:0-6619 GCA_964436625.1 uncultured Halanaerobiaceae bacterium
GATAACTTGAGAACATATCACGCCTATATGCCTGCAGACGGTTATTATATTGCGGCTGCACTTCAGCCGAAGGGGGAATTAATTGTGAGGGAAAAGCTATCCTCATTGAAGAGGTTGAGCATCAAGATGAAATTATCGCTGGCCGTCATGGCTGTAGTTCTGATACTTGTGGCGGCTTTGAGCTTTTATTCTATCCGGAGCACCGACAGTATCGTGCTGGGAGAAGAGGAGCAGTCGCTGGCCAATCTGGGGGATTTTACTCAGACCAAGATGGCCGACAGGCTGGATGCGGCCAGAATCAGCGTTATGACGGTGGCCAATAATACCGAGATCCAGCGCCTCTTTGCTGAAAGAGACAGAGAGGAGCTTCGGAACAGGCTGCTGCCTGCCTATGAGGAACTTTCCGATGATGTGGCCCAGTTTCAGTTTCACGAACCCGATTCCACCTCATTTTTGAGGCTGCATGCTCCCGAAAATTATGGTGATGATCTTTCCGACTTTCGGGAGACGGTCAATCAGGCCAACGAAAGACAGGAGACGGTTATGGGCCTGGAGGAAGGCAGAGGCGGCTTTGGATTTAGAGTGGTGGTTCCGGTCAGTCACGAAGGCGAGCATGTGGGCACAGTCGAGTACGGCTCCAGCTTCGGAGAGGGTTTTGCCCGTGAGATGCAGGAGGAGCTGGGCGGAGAATACTTTATCTATATTTTTGAAGACAGAGCCGGAGTGGCCTGGGATGCCGTTGAAGAGGGAAGACTGGGAGCTACCACAGAGGATATATGGAGTATAGAAGGGGAGATTTTAGACGAAGTCAGAGAGGGCAGCAGAGAAATCACTCTCTCAGAGGATGAAAATTATCGGATTTTGCTGGAACCTTTTGAGGATTTTCAGGGCCGGGTTATGGGTTATGTAAAGGCAGTTCAGAACAGAGAGGATGTGGTCGCGCAGAGTGCTGCCACCACCAGAAACATGATGTTTATGGCGGGGCTGGGCATATTGCTCAGCGGCGTAATCATCTATATCCTGGTCAGAAGACAGTTTAAACCTCTTTCCACCTTTGCCGATCTTTTCTCCGATATGGCCCTGGGAGATCTCACCGCCCGCTTTCCCATCAAGGAGATAAACTGCTCGGAGATAATGGACTGCGGCCAGGAAAGCTGTCCCGATTTTCAGAAGGATGGAGTCACCTGCTGGTTTGATGTGGGAAGCTTCGCGCCTCAATTCGGTGATGAAGTTCACTGTCCCAAAATTTCTTCCGGGGAATATGACTCCTGCGAGGAATGTATCTGCTACAAGATGGTCAATTCCGACGAAATCCAGACACTGGGTGCCTGGTTTAACAAGCTGGGAGATAGCTTTCAGGATGTGATCACCGAGGTGAAAAACACGACCGAAAATCTTTCTGCCAGCAGCGAGGAGCTTTCCGCCCACAGCCAGGAGATATCGGCTTCAGCTCAGGAGGTGAGCTCGGCTATCGAAAGGGTTGCTTCCGGGGCAGAAGAGCAGGCAGCTCAGATTGATGAAACCGAGGATAACATGAACGAACTGAGTCAGCAGATAGAGTCGGTCACCGATAGGGCCGAACGGATGGAAGACCAGGCGCAGAATGCAGAAGAAGAGGTGGAAACCGGCAGCGAGGCGGTTGAAACCACAACAAGCCGGATAAATATGGTCGAGGAAAATCAGGACAGGGTCAGAAAAAGAGTCGATGAACTGGGCACGCTCTCCGATGAAATAGGGGAGATTGTCAATATGATCAACAATATATCCGAACAGACCAACCTGCTGGCGCTCAATGCCGCCATCGAGGCTGCCCGGGCCGGACAGGCAGGCCAGGGTTTCAGCGTGGTAGCCGATGAGATCAGGAATCTGGCCGAGGAATCATCACAGGCCACCGAGGAGATAGAAGATCTTATCGAGGAGATTCAGGACAGGGTAGAAAGCACCGTCGAGATGATGGAGGAGTCCGAATCAGTGGTAGAGGAGAGCGTGGAAGCTACGGAAACCACCGAAAAAACATTTGCGGAAATAGAAGCTTCTATGGTGAGTCTTACAGCTCTCATCGATAAACTCGTCGATAACGCCAGGAAGATGGCTCAAAACAGCAGCGAAGTCGACGCCGCCATGTCCGAGATAGCCGAAGTCAGCGAGGAATCTTCCAGCAATGCCGAAGAGGTGGCTGCCTCCAGCCAGGAGCAGAGCGCCTCGACCCAGGAAGTTGTGGAAGTTTCGCAAAACCTCACCGAGATGGCCCAATCGCTTTCGGAAAAGGTTTCTCATTTCAATGTCTGAAAAAGACCGGCAGCTGGCACCGTCTTATCGGCGGTGCCAGCTTTTAAAAACCGGGCAGAGCAATTATCCTTCCCGCTGTTTCTCTCTGCGTTAAGCTTAAGACTTTACAGATCGACTAAAATTGTTTATAATAAAATTGTACAATATGGAAACAGTACAGTGTTTGCGGTTTTTTCAACCTTTGTTGACCATCTCCCATCTGCCTGTTTTATACTTTATCACAGTACATAGATTCAGCAGATGGTCAGAGGTGGAAACCAGAGGTCTTATTTATTGACCATAAGTTATGGTCAGAGTACCGCTCAGAGTACCGCAATGACAGAAAATTAAAATATGGAGGGGGTATAAAAAAGAGGTTAAAAACAGAAAATCATATTTTACAGTATAATTTTGCGGTAGAAACTGTGGTAGAAATCAGCACAGCAAAAATTCTGGATGTTTTTAGTCCTGAGGGAGCATAGCGAACAGTGAGCAAATATTTACCAAAACTCTATATAGGGGGTCAAATTAAAATATGATGAAGAGAGCAGCAGTAATTACCGCCCTGATCGTAGGTTTTGCCCTGGTATTCGCCGGTCCGGCAGCAGCTCATGATGTGCAGTTTATGTCGATAGCTACCGGCGGAACCGGAGGAGTCTATTATCCTGTAGGTGGAGGCATGGCCGAGCTGATCAATGAACATACGGATATCGATGCCACTTCGGAGGTGACCGGTGCCTCGGTCGAAAATGTTCGCTTTGTTCAGGATTTAGAGGTTGAATGGGGTCTGGCTCAGAACGACATAACCTATTACGCCAAGTATGGAGAAGAGATGTTTGAAGAGGACTATATGGAAGATCTGAGAGGCATCGCTATGATGTATCCGGAGACGATCCAGATACTCACTCTGGAAGGATCAGGCGTCGAGAGCGTATCCGACTTTGAGGGCAAAGATGTGGCAGTGGGTGCTCCCGGCAGCGGCACCGAAGCCAACGCCCGTCAGATAATTGAAGCTCACGGTTTGACCTATGATGACATGACTGTTGACTATCTTTCCTTCGTCGAAGCAGTCGACGCTCTGCGTGACGGTCATGTAGATGCCGCTTTCGTCACCGCCGGTATTCCCACAGGTTCGGTAGTGGACCTGGCAGCCACACATGATCCCAAAATTGTAGAAGTTGAAGATGAGGCCATAGAAGTGCTGATGGAAGAGTATCCTTACTACATCGACACCGCAATTCCCGGCGGCACCTACGAAGGTATCGAAGAAGATGCTGATACCGTCGCCGTTCTGGCCATGATCATCACCAATTCTGAACTTCCTGAAGAGTTCATCTATGAAACCACAGCCGCCGTTTTCGATAATTATGAGTATCTGGGCGAAATTCACGAGCGCGGCGCTGAGGTCACGCTGGAGACAGCTCTCGATGGCATGCCCATCGATCTTCACGAAGGAGCCCGCAGTTATTACGAAGATAAGGGAATCGATGTCGACGAATACGTAAACTAAACTAATAGCTGTGGCTTAAAATATTAACCAGGTCAGAGACAGGGAGCCGGGGCTTTCCGGCTCCTTCTTTTCTATGTATTCAGAGCAGTATCTTTATGTTTTTGTGAGCTTTTTGCTCCTTCACAAAGTTAAATCAGGTTAAGGAGGCAACTCATGGAAAGCGATAATCACGAAGGAACAGATGAAGAGAACCTGGAAGGCATTGAAATCGAGAGGGAAGAAGGGGTAGAAAAAGAGGTCGAGGAGAAAATAGGCAAAAAGAGAAAATTGAGAGGGAAATGGGCCATCATCGCGATGATAGTAGGGATTCTGGCCTCGATTTTTCATTTTTATACGGCCGGTTTCGGCATTCTGCTCACTTTCGAGCAGAGATCGGTACACCTGGCTTTTTTGATGTTTTTAGCCTTTATAATGTATCCTCTGACCTCTGGGCAAAAGGATAAAGGGAAAGTGCCGTGGTACGATGTAGTACTGGCCCTGCTGGCTGTGGCCAGCATGCTCTATATTTATTTCAATCACGAAGCGATAGTGAGAAGAGCCGGCCGACCGACAACAGAGGATCTGGTTATGGGAGCCCTGGCTATAATTATGGTGCTGGAGGCCACCAGGCGCACGGTAAATATAGCTCTTCCCCTGATAGCTGTATTGTTTTTGGCTTACGCCTTTTTGGGGCCACATATGCCGGGCCCGCTGGCTCATAGAGGCTATTCTCTGACCAGATTGATCGGTCATCAGTTTTTGACCACCGAGGGAATATTCGGAATACCGATCGGAGTCTCGGCTACCTTCGTATATCTTTTTGTGCTCTTTGGAACTGTGCTGGAACAGAGCGGTATCGGCAATTATCTCATCAAGGCTGTTTTCGCAGCTCTGGGGCATCAGCGCGGAGGTCCGGCTAAAGCGGCCGTCGTTACAAGCGGTCTTATGGGCATGATATCGGGCAGCTCCATCGCCAATACGGTAACGACCGGCTCCTTTACCATACCTCTCATGAAAAAGATGGGCTTTTCCAGCGAGGTAGCCGGCGGTGTGGAATCGGCCGCCTCGACCAACGGCCAGTTTCTGCCGCCTATCATGGG
This sequence comes from uncultured Halanaerobiaceae bacterium, assembly GCA_964436625.1. GTDB lineage: Bacteria > Bacillota > Halanaerobiia > Halanaerobiales > Halarsenatibacteraceae > Halarsenatibacter. Next base: position 4,858 of record CAYTDP010000043.1, read on the forward strand.
AGCAGCTGCTTTTATCATGATAGAGTTTACCGGCTATTCCTACGTGTATATTATTTCTGCTGCTTTTCTGCCTGCTATCCTGGCCTATGTGGCCATCTTCGGCATGGTCCATATAGAATCGATCAAGCAGGGAATTTCCGGGCTTTCCCGCGAGGAAAAAGACCCGCTTATCCCAACGCTTTTGAGAGGAATATATTTTCTCATTCCCATAGCAGTGCTTATTTATCTGCTGGTTATTGTCAGATCAACCCCCTTTAGGGCTGCCTATGAGAGCATCTGGGTGGCGATCTTCGTAAGTCTGCTGGTTAAAATATTCCTCTATTACTGGTGCCGTCGCAAAAAATGGACGCCGGGCAGTGTCAAAGAAGAGGATCTGCCCATAGATCCGACCCGGGAAAGCAAAGGTGGATTATTTTCGATAGGAGAAGTCAATAAGGCTTTCTGGAAAGAGCTGGGCGAAGCCTTCGCCGACGGCGCCTACAAAATGGTCACCGTGGCCATGGCCTGCGCCTGCGCGGGCATAATTATCGGCGTGGTTTCCATGACCGGTCTGGGGCTCAGGATGAGCAGTCTGCTGGTGAGAATAGGGCGCGGAAGCGTATTTCTGACGCTGCTATTGACGGTTTTTGCTTCCATTTTGCTGGGCATGGGTATCCCCACCACTGCTAAATACGTCATGCTGGCAACTCTGGTAGCCCCGGCGCTGGTGGAACTGGGTGTTCCCCTCATCGCAGCACATCTTTTCATCCTCTACTTCGGAGTTAAAGCCGATGTGACTCCTCCGGTGGCTCTGGCCGCCTATGCTGCGGCAGGAGTATCGGGTGGGGACCCCTTTATGTCGGGAGTTCAGGGCTTTAAATTTTCGCTGGCCGCGCTGCTGCTGCCCTTCATATTCGTCTACAATCCCGTTCTTTTGATGATCGATGCCACCGCTCCCCAGGTTGTCTGGGCGGCGATCACGGCCCTGATAGGAATGTTTGCCTGGTCGGCCGGCATCCAAAACTACCTCTTCACCAGAACTTCCTGGCTGGAGAGAATCGCTCTCTTCGGTTTTGGTTTGATAGTCGTCATAACGGGCCTGACAAATGATATCATCGGGCTTTTAGGCCTGGCAGCCGTCTACGCCTGGCAGAGACGCAAAGCCGGGCTGCCCCTGCTGCCCAAACTCTTCAGGTCAGAACAGGAGAGTTAATCTACGGAGGATCTCAGATGAAAAAAACTGCCGCCGCCGGTGTAATCCTCGCGGTTTTGATAATAATTGCTTTTATTCTAACCCAGCTTTCCTTTTTGACGGTGTATGCCGGAGAGGAAATCATCTATTTCAACCCCATCCTGAATGAGGATAAAGAGGTGGTGTATCAGTATACCCATTCAGTCGAGCGAGGGCCTGTTAGGGAATATTTTGAGCTTACCCGGGAGGGTTTTATCCTTTACAGGACCACCTTTACCTCTCAGGGGGCCGGTCTGCCCCTGGATAGAGGCAGTTTTGAACGAGAAAACGGCCTTTTTGTCCGCTCGGGTCTGCAGGAGGAAGTCGAAGTCCTGCAGTTTCGCCTGAGCGATCAATATCGAGAGCAGTTTATAGAGATAGGAGAAAAAAGGCTGAAGATGTCTGAGTGGGGGGAGGCCGGCAGGATGATCAGGATGGGGATGCTTGATGTCAGAGAGTTTCTCAAATTTTTCCCTTAGTTCTATTTATTTTTCGCCTCCAGCCAGGCAAGCTCTCCTATTTCTTTAAATCTTCCGCACGTTAAAATAATCA
>CAYTDP010000043.1:6719-18896 GCA_964436625.1 uncultured Halanaerobiaceae bacterium
AAGGTGGGAATATCTTTATGAGATCGATCATTAGTTCTCGCAGCCGAAGAATAGAGAGATCAGAAATATTTGAAATGCTGGCCCGGGCTCAAGATTACGATGATGTGATCAATTTTGGGGTGGGACAGCCGCATTTTAACACTCCAGAAGAGATAACAGATTATGCCTTTGACCAGGCCAAAAAGGGCTATACTCATTACACGGTTAACGCCGGGGATATAAAGGTCCGCAAAGCTATAGCGCAAAAACTCCGGAGCGAGAATGATATCGAGGCAGATCCCGGCTCAGAAATCATCATAACTGTAGGAGCTATAGAGGCTCTCTTTCTGGCACTTATGGTGCTGGTAGAATCAGGGGATGAAGTTCTGCTCCAGGACCCCAGCTGGGTGAATTATGAAGCCCAAATTAAGCTTATGGGGGCCGATCCGGTTCGCGTACCGGTGAAAGAAGAGAATAACTTTGCCCTTCAGGCCGAGGATATAGAGAGAAAGATAAGTGAAAACAGCCGGGTTTTGATGATAAATAGCCCCAACAATCCTACAGGAGGAGCTATCGAAAAGAGCGAGCTTTTGAAAATAGCTGAGCTGGCCCATGAGAATGATTTGATGCTGCTGACGGACGAGACCTACGAAAAGTTTTGTTATGATATAGAACATTTCAGCCCCGGTTCACTCCGGAAATATCGCGATAATATAATCAGCATTTTCAGCTTTTCTAAGGTCTATGCCATGACTGGCTGGCGGGTAGGGTTTGCCGCCGGACCGGCCGAAATAATCAAAGAGATGATAAAGGTTCATGACAGTGTGGGACTCTGCACTCCCAGCGTTTCTCAGGCGGCTGCCTATAAGGCTCTGCAGGTTGATGATGAAGTTGTGGAAGAGATGGCTGCAACCTACAGGAAAAACAGAGAGCTTCTGGTCGAAGGAATAAATTCTATAGATGGATTTTCCTGTATATATCCGCGGGGAACTTTTTACGCTTTTGTCAATGTCAAAGATGTTTCCCAAAATTCTTTAGAGCTGGCCCGCGATATGCTCGATAAGGTGCAGGTTGTGACAGTGGCGGGCAGCTCATTTGGAGAAGCCGGCGAAGGCTTCCTTCGTTTTTCTTATGCCAATTCCCGGGAGAACATCGAAGAGGGACTGGAAAGGATCAGTGATTATTCCCGGAACTATCTGGATTAAAAAGTGATAATCTGCCTGATTTAGTCTGGCCAGAAGAAAAAAACAGAAAAAACAGCTTACAGTGTTCAGGAGGAAAATAATCATGGTGAAATATGCTCTCAAAAGATTGTTGTGGTTGGTTCCCACTCTGCTGGGTGTGCTGTTTTTTTTATTCAGTATGACCTATATGCTGCCGGGGGATCCAGCCGACATTATTCTCGGTCCCAGAGCTACACCGGAAATGGTAGCTCAGATGAATCAGAGACTGGGGCTGGACCAGCCCTGGCCTATCAGTCTGGTGAGATATTTGGGGAATATTCTGCAGGGAGATCTGGGCACTTCTATATTCAGAGACGTTCCGGTGGAACATCTGATAATGAGAGTCCTGCCCTATACAATCATGCTTACTTTGAGTGCCATGTTTTTAGCCATAATTCTGGGGATAGGGCTGGGAATAGTTTCATCGGCCTATGAAAATACCTGGCTCGATAAAATTATAACTTTCATGGTGTTGATATGGGCCTCTGTTCCCAACTTTATCTGGGCTGTATTATTTATATTGATCTTTTCTCTGAGATTGGGATGGCTGCCGGTTACCGGGGGAGGAGAACCCGGAAATCTGCTGGATCAGATCTATCATTTGATCGGACCTGCCATAGCTCTGTCCCTGACCTGGGCTGGCTATATAGCCCGTATTGTCAGGAGCTCTATGCTTGAAACTCTGCAGGAAGACTTTATTACCACGGAGAAATCTTTTGGCCTGCCTATGTCTCTAATTTTTTATAAATATGCTTTGAAAAGAGCCATCAAGCCGGCAATAGCAGTAATAGCTCTGGGGCTTGGTCGGCTGCTGGGCGGGGCTGTATTTATCGAGGTGATATTTTCTCGTCCCGGCCTGGGCCAGCTGCTTGTCGATGCCATCGAGATGCGCAATTTGCCGGTGATACGAGGGGGCGTAATGGTCGCTGCTCTGCTCTTTGTTCTGGCCAATATGCTGGCAGATATTTCTTATGCCTATTTCGATCCCCGGATTAGATATGAATGAAATATATAAGTAACTGCTAGAGGTGAATATTTATGCAGATATCTGCAAGAGGGCTTTCTCGCCTTCGCAGGAAGATAGCGAGATATTTGAGCATAATGAAATCAGATTACCGCACCTACTTCGGCGGTGCCCTGATTTTCATATTTTTGTTCACAGGTATACTTGCTCCTCTGCTCGCCCCTCACAATCCCTATGAACAGGATGTAACAAGAAGACTTCAATCACCCTCGCGACAGCATCTGGCAGGAACGGACGAGCTCGGCCGCGATATCTTCAGCCGGATTATTTATGCCTTCCGCATTTCCCTAATGGTCTCTTTTGGAGGAGTTTTGATTTCAGTTACGATGGGCATCATGCTGGGCACGGCTGCAGCTTATTTTGGCGGTTTTATAGACAATGCCCTGCTCCTTTTATTTGACATTATCAGAGCTTTCCCACCCATAATTCTCATCCTTTCTCTGGTGGCGGTGGCTGGGCCTTCGATTCGCAATATAGTAATTATACTGGGAATCACTATTATGCCGCGTTACGGCCGGGTGATAAGGGCCGAGACCCTTTCTGTCAAAGAAGAAGATTATGTGACCGCGGCGCGAACCATCGGAGCCAGCTCCCCCCGCATACTCTTCAAAGAAATACTGCCCAATGTCTTTCCTTCGGTGCTGGTGCTGGCTGGTATGGACATGGCCTCAATGATAATGTGGGAAGCGGGATTATCATTCCTGGGCTTTGGGGTGCAGCCTCCTGCAACCAGCTGGGGATTGATGCTGAGACAGGGATATGACTTCATCCAGATTTTGCCTCACATGATATTGTTTCCTGCTTTCTGTATATCTCTGACCATGCTCGGATTTTCTACCTTCAGCGAATCGCTCAGGAGAGCTTTAAATCCCAAAACAAGCTCTCCGGTAGAAGCCGAAACAGATGAGGGGATGTCATAAATGTCTGAAGACAGCACTATACTGCATATAGATGAATTGTCCGTGGAATATCATACCCGTCACGGCAGCGCCCGGGCCCTCAATAATATTACTTTTTCTCTGGCGGAACAGGAAATTTTCGGGCTGGTGGGAGAGAGCGGCAGCGGCAAATCTACCACCGCCAAAACTATTCTCCAGATACTGCCTGAGGCCGCTGAAATAGAGGGCGGCCGCATATTGTTCAAGGGGAAGGATCTGCTCACTCTGGACGAAAAAGAGATCAATCGCGATTATCGCGGCAACGAAATTTCCATGGTTATCCAGAACCCTCAGAATGCCCTCAATCCTGTTTTTACGGTAAAGGAACAGCTGCTGGATGTGATGAAACACAATAAAGGATATCAGGATATGAATAAGAAGCAGCTGACTGAGAGAGCTGTGGAGATGCTGGCCGAGATGGGAATAGCCGAAGCTGAATCGCGGATCGGAGAATATCCTCATCAGTTCAGCGGCGGTATGAAACAGAGAGTAATGCTGGCCATGGCTTTTATCTGTAATCCTTCCCTGCTGCTGGCCGACGAACCCACGACGGCTCTGGATGTAACCATAGAAGCTCAAATTTTACAGCTTCTGCGGAATAGTGTCGAGAAGTTTAATACTTCTGTGCTGTATATAACTCACGATCTCAGCGTCATCAAAGAAGTGACCGACCGGACTGCGGTCATGTACGCCGGTAATATAGTGGAAATTGCCCCCACTGAAGAGATTTTTTCCGAGCCCGGACATCCCTATACCCGGGGGCTTATCAGGTGTATTCCCGGCAGCAGCGAACGCGATAAAATACTGCCCACCATTCCCGGCAGGGTGGCTTCGCTCACGGATCTTCCTTCCGGATGTAATTTTTATGACAGATGCGAACACGGGCAGAAAGTATGTCAGGAAAAACAACCGCAGCTGGAACAGGCCGATGATGGTCATTATGTCGCCTGCTTTCGATATGAAGATCGGTCCTCCGGGGTGAAACAGCGATGAATTTAGTGGAGATAAAAGATCTGCATGTTCATTTCACCAAAGAAGCGGGAGTTCTGGACAGAATACTGGGCAAAAGTTCTCAAAAAATCTATGCCGTTGATGGGGTGACTTTAAAGATACCTGCCAAAAATACATTTGGTCTTGTGGGAGAGAGCGGCTGCGGCAAAAGTACTGTTGCTAATTCTCTGCTGCAGCTGGTGGATCCTGAAGCAGGGGAGATAATCTTTGGTGGAGAGAATATAATTGAAGCTGGCCGACAGAAAACAAAAAAGCTGCGCCGGCGAATGCAGTTGATCTTTCAGGACCCGATTTCTTCGCTGAACCCCCGCAAGACTGCAGAAGAAATTCTGGAAGCCCCTTTTAGAATTCATCCCGATCTGAAAAAGTCAGTGGAGAGCCTGGATGAAGAACTCGATCGACTTTTTGAAATGGTAGATCTTTCGCGCCAGGCCAGGCATAAATTCCCCCATGAATTCAGCACAGGTCAGGCCCGGCGCATTGGAATTGCCCGGGCGTTGAGTCTGCGGCCTGATCTGCTGGTCTGCGATGAGCCCACAGCCGGCCTGGATGTTTCGATAAAAGCCGCGGTGATAAACCTTATGATCCGTCTGCAGGAGGAACTTGATTTGACCTACCTGTGGATCTCCCATGATCTGCACGTTGTTAAGCATATTAGTGATAGGCTGGGGGTTATGTATCTGGGCAAAATGATGGAGAAAGGCGATTCGAATATCATATTCAGAGAGCCCCTGCATCCCTATACCAGCGCTCTTTTCCGGTCATCCCCCGGGGTTGAGAGCGGCGAGAAAGAAAATTTTGTGCTGGAAGGAGAGGTGCCCAGCCCTATAAATCCTCCTCCGGGCTGCAGCTTTCATCCCCGCTGTCAGAATTCCATGGATCTCTGCCGGCAGCAGGAACCCGAGCTTCAGAAGGTAGATGAACGGCTGGTTGCCTGTCATCTCTATGATTAGCTGCAAAATATTTTAGCTCCAGGATGAGCTCTCTATATTGATTTTTTGCCTGTCATTTTATTCTGAGATTTTAATTTTAAGGATTTCCCTGTCTTCAGTTATTGTGAGGATGTCAATATTGAAAAAGACACATGACAGGAGGTGATCAAAACGTTTTAAAGAAGAGATCAGAGATACTCGCCGGGATCAATTTATAGAGCAGTTTTTGAGAAATTTTGCCGGGCAATATATCAACAGGAGGTTTTTTAATGATGAAAAATTTGCGCTACGTTATTATTCCAGTACTGGTGCTGCTTCTGGCAGCCGGAGCTTTCGGCGGCGATGAAGCTGCAGCCATGGATAATTCCACCCTGCGTATAGCCACACTGGATCATACTCAGACACTTGATCCCCCCTATCTCAATACGCTCTGGAATGACGGCAATATCATGTTTGATATATTTGACGGGCTGGTCCAGTATAAACCGGGAACTTTCGAGATCGAGCCCGGACTGGCCACCGACTGGGAAATATCTGATGATAATCGTGAGATAACTTTTTATCTGCGTGAAGGAGTACAATTTCACGGAGATTATGGTGAATTTACCGCTGAAGATGTAAAATTCAGCTTCGAAAGGATTGCCGAAGATGATACAGTTCCCGACCACGAACAGTTTCTATATCTTGAGGAAGTAGAGGTTGTCGATGATTACACGGCTGTACTGCATCTGGAAGAACCCATGGCTCAGCTTTTTACTACCAGTCTGCCCTACAATGCCGGGCTTATAGTCTCCACGGAGGCAGTTGAGGAGATGGGCAGAGAAGAGTTCGTTCAAAATCCGATAGGTACCGGCCCTTATAAATTTGAAAGCTGGGAAGAAGATATAGTTCTGAGTCGGAATGAGAATTACTGGGATCAGGAGGCTTTTGTCGAGGGAGCGCCTGAAAGAGTCATATATACCCCAATGAGCGATGCCTTCGCCCGGGCTTCTGCCGTTCAGACAGCCGAGATAGATATAGCTGAAACCAGCCTGGACATGAAAGATATGCTGGAAGCAGAGCCCGATGTTGATGTCAAAATAACCGAAGGAAGAGGATACTGGTGGATAAACTTCACCGCCGATAAAGAGCCGATGGATGATATAAATCTCAGAAAAGCGCTGCGTTATATTATAAATCCCGATGATATTATCGCCGGAGCTTTCGCCGATCTGGCCGAGAGAGTTGACACCATGCTGGCTTCTGAATACGTCGGTTATTGGGAGGATGCACCCGCTTATGATGTCGAAGACGTGGGTGAAGATCATATCTGGCAGCTTCTGGAAGATGCCGGGTATCCGGAAGGAGAAGATCTTGAGCTTTCAATGAGGACAGGAACCTCTGATGAGAGGAGACTTACTGCCGAGATCGTTCAGGATCAGCTGGCCGACTGGAATATCGAAGCTTCTATAGAAACCATGGAGATGGGAGCATTGATTGACTCCGCTCAGGAAGGAACTCATCACCTGGGTGTCGATGTATTTACTACCACTCCCGATCCTGTTTATAATACACAGTGGTTTCAAAGCGGTCATCACTGGAACTTTTTCCAGTGGGGTAGCGAAGAATATGACGAACTGTGGCAGGAACTTTCCCGCACTCTTGATGAGGATAAACAGCAGGAAATAGCCATCGAGATGCAACAAATTCTCGACGAAGAGGCTCTGGCCACCTGGCTTACCTATGGTGCAAAAGTATGGGGAATGAGCGAAAATGTTGAAGAAATGACAATTCAGCCGGATAATATCATCGTCATACCGCACCGAACCAGCATGACAGAATTTTAATCTGGACTATAATTTTCTAAACTATAAATTCCCGGGCGCCAGGCGGTGTCCGGGAATAATATTGAAACTCATCTATACAAAATATTGAAGGGAGTTCAAGTTTATGATCAGGCCTGAAGATAGATTTGCTATAAATCCTTTGAACTATCTTTCCCGTGAGGATATGCAGACCATCCACTCTGCTGCGATGAAAATTCTGGAAGAAGAAGGGGTTGAAGTCTATCACGAAAAAGCTGTAGAGATGCTTTCTGAGGCCGGGGCTTTCATTGAAGAAAATGACAGCGAGGAAGGGACCAGAGTCTATATACCCACCCATCTGGCGGAATGGGCCCTGGATCAACCCCCTTCACGTGTTACTCTTTACGATCGCGAGGGAGAAGCTTCTCTTTATCTGGAAAGAAGAAATGCCTATTACGGAACCGGATCGGACTGCCCCTATTTGCTGGACAGCTTCACCGGAGAGAGACGAGCCTTTGAATATGAAGATGTTGAAGACGCGGTCAGATTGGTCGACAGCCTGGACAATATTGATTTTGCCATGTCCATGGGGCTCATTTCCGATGTCGATAAACAGCTTTCCTATCAGCATGAGTTCGCTTTGATGCTGCGACATACTACCAAACCTCATGTGATTACCGCAGGGGATAGAGCTTCCCTCAAAGATCAGGCGGAGATGGCGGCGGCTGTCCGGGGAGGTATGGAAGAGCTGAAAAGAAAACCTATTTTTGCTCTTTATGATGAGCCGACCTCTCCTCTGATGCATTCCTTTGAAGCTGTAGACAAGCTGCTTTACATGGCCGAAAATAGCCTGCCCACCAATTATTCGCCGGGGATGATGGCTGGGTCGACCGGCCCGATCACTATGGCGGGGGCAATGACTCAGGCCAATGCCGAAATTATCTCCGGCCTGGTAATTCATCAGCTGAAAAATCCCGGAGCTCCTTTCATTTATGGAGCCGGGACCTCGCCGGTGGATATGAACAGCATGCAGCCTACCTATTCTGCTCCGGAAGCGGTTGTCAGTCAGGCCGGCCTGACCGAAATCGGTCGGGAGCTCTACGAGCTTCCCACCTGGGGCTTTGCAGGCTGCAGTTCTTCAAAGCTGGCTGACAGTCAGGCTGTCTATGAAGCTTCTAATTACATGATGATGGCTGGAGTTACGGGAACAAACTTAATTCACGACGTGGGTTATCTGGAATCCGGCATGACTTTCTCCTTTGATCTGCTGGTGATGTGTGATGAAATTATAGGCCAGATTAGAAGGATGATGGATGGAATCATGATCGATGAAGAATATCTGGCCCTCGATGCTATAGGTCGGGTCGGGCCCGGGGGTCATTATCTGGGGGATGAACACACCTTCAATCACTTTAAAGAGAACTGGCAGCCTGAACTCACCGATAGAGATACCTTTGAAAACTGGCAGGAAAGAGGAAGCACTTCCATGCTGGACAGGACCAGGGAAAAAATTGAGGATATCCTGGAAAACCACGAGACCGAAAAACTCTCAGCCGAGGCGGATAAAAAGATAGATGCCATAATTGCAGAGGCGGCAGAAAGAGAGAAGGTGAGCTCTGATGAAAGCGCCAGAAAATAATGGGGAAGATGGTGATTTTGCTACCAGAGGAGTTCACAGCGGGGAGAACACCTGCTCCCGAACAGGCGCTTTAAAGGCTCCTGTATATTATGCCTCCAGTTTTGAATTTGAAGGGGTGGAGGACGGGGCCCAAAAATGCGAGGATCACCATGCCGGTTATTGTTATACCAGGCAGAGCAATCCCAGCCAGACTGTATTTGAAGACAAAATAGCGGAGCTGGAAGAGGCAGAGTCTGCACTGGCCTTTGCCACCGGAACCGGGGCTGTAAGCGGTCTGCTTTTGCATCATCTAAGCCCGGGAGATCATGTTATCGCCGATAAAACGACTTATAGCTCGACGCATTATGTGCTGGAGGATTTGCTCGGGAAATTTGGAGTGCAGACTTCTTTTATCGATACTGGCGATCTTGAGAAGGTGGAAGAGGCTATCAGAGAAGAGACAGAGCTTATTTATATAGAATCGCCCGCCAACCCCACCATAAAAATTATCGATATAGAGGGAATAGCAGATCTGGGTAGAAAGCACGACATATTGACTGCTATAGACAGCACCTTCGCCACGCCCTATCTGCAGAGCCCTCTTAATCTGGGCATGGATGTCGTCATTCACAGTGCTACCAAATATATAGGAGGGCATTCTGATGCCATGGGGGGTGTTCTGGCGGGGAGTCAAAAAATGATGGATGATATCCGCCATGATACCCTGAAAAACATCGGGGCGGTAATATCCCCCAGAAATGCCTATATATTTTCGCGCGGTCTGGAAACTCTTGAGGTCAGAATGGAAAAACACTGCCGGAGCGCCCGAAAAATAGCCGGATTTTTTGAAGAGCATGAAAAGATAAAAAAAGTTAACTATCCCGGCCTGGAATCACATCCGGGACATGAAACTGCCAGAAAACAGATGACTGATTACGGCGGCATGATAAGCTTTGAAGTAGAAGGCGGGCTGGAAGCCGGCAAAAAAGTTATGGAAAATGTCGAGCTCTGCACACTGGCCGTCGATCTGGGTCATGTAAAAACTTTGATAGAGCACCCCGCTTCGATGACTCACTGGTATGTGGATAGAGATCAGAGGCTGGAATCAGGCATCACAGATGGCCTGGTGAGAATTTCGATCGGCCTGGAAGATGCTGAAAATATCCGGGCGGATCTGGAGCAGGCTTTAGCTTCTCTGTGATTTGAAAAACAAATATTATTTCATATGAGGAGAAATCCCCCTGAATAAGCGCAGCCAGCGCGCCAGCTGCTGCTATATCGAGGGGGATTTTCTATTGCCGAAAGACATTCGCTTTCTTCGCCTTCACCCATATTCACGAGTGGAATCAGTTTTTCAATTTCCGTTCCAGCTCCTCCTCATCTGTAATCGGAGGCCGACAGGTTCTGTCCTCGCAGATATATGCAGTCCATCCCGCTTTTTCTTTCAGCTGACGCGAGGCGGCCTGCTCGTTCACCTCGGCCAGCTTTTCCCGGGTGTGATCATTTATCAGCATAGGCGAAGTGAAGGGCAGATATTTGCGGTTCAACTCCTCGAGCAGCCCTGGCATTTTCTCCTCCTCTTTTTCTGTGACCAGATAAAGAAGTCGGCGGTCTGCAGTCAGGCCGGCGGCAGCGGTTAGCAGCGCCGTAAAACTCTGTGGATGTTTTTTCAGCTGATCGTAAACCGCTTCCAGGATTTTGACCGCCTTATCCGTCAGCTCAAAATCTCCTATCAGACCGGAGAGTTTGATCCAGTTTTCGGCGGCTATAGAATTGGCCGAGGGAAGAGCTCCATCCTGAAAGTTTTTCCTGGTCAGCGGCAGATCGTCGCTGTCGGCACGAGTTTGATTCAGGCCGCCCTGTTCTTCATCCCAGAACTCCGCCAGCAGCTCGTCGTTCAGTGCGCGGGCCAGCTCGAGATATTCCGGATTTTGATCTGCCCGATAGAGCTCGATCACCCCTCTGATCAAAAATGCATAATCGCGGGCATAGCCCTGATAGGCGCTTTCACCCTGAAAATACCTGGCATAAAGCTTATTCTCATCGTAAAGCAGATGTTCACTTATAAACTCCAGGTTTTGGCAGGCGATTTCGAGATAGCTTTCATCCTCCAGGACCCTGCTCGCCCGGGCGAAAGCAGCCAGAGCCAGACCGTTCCAGCCCGTCAGCACTTTTTTATCTTTAAAGGGTCTTTGACGTTTTTCTCTTTCCTGGAAAAGCCGGGTCAACTCCTCATTCCATTCCTGCCAGATCTTATCCCGGCCCTTGATATTTTCCGGTCCTCTGCCCAGCAGGTTGGGTATATTTTTGCCCTCAAAATTACCCGATTTTGTTATATCGAACTCGCTGCAGAATTTCTCCCCTTTTTCTTTACCCAGAACATCGATGATCTCCTCTTTCTCCCATATATAATATTTACCTTCTTCACCTTCGACATCGGCATCTTCGGCCGTGTAAAAGCCGCCCCTATCCCCCAGCAGATCGCGTTCGAGATAGGTCAGTATCTCGCGGGCTGTACGGGCATAACTCTCAGCTTCGGTCAATTGATAGGCTTCCAGATAGGCCGAAGCGAGCAGGGCATTGTCGTAGAGCATCTTTTCAAAATGCGGTATAATCCAGCGCCGGTCTGTGGCATAGCGAGAAAATCCGAAGCCGATCTGGTCATATATGCCGCCGGCAGCCATCGTATCCAGGGTTTTTAAAGCCATTTTTTGCAAATTTTCATCGCCGGTAACATGGTGATAGCGGAGCAAAAACAGCAGAGTATGGGGCTGGGGAAATTTGGGAGCGGAGCCGAAGCCGCCGAATTTTTCATCGAAACTCTGGCGCAGCCCGGAAACGGCGCCGTCGCAAAGTTTTTTCAGCTTTGTCCGTTCAGGGCTGTCTTCGCCTCCCTGAAATTCTTCTCCCGCAAGAATCCGGGCCGGCTGAGTTTTTTTGTGCTGGTCCGAGAGTGAATTGATGATTCTGCTGCCCCTTTCGATCAGGGAGTCCGGATTCTGCTGCCACTGCCGGCCGATCTCCTTCAGAACCTGGATGAGCTGAGATTTGGGCAGATAGGTCCGGGCGAAAAAAGGCTTTTTATCCGGGGTCATCACCACCGTCAGCGGCCAGCCGCCCCGACCGGTGATGGCCTGGCAGACCTCCATGTAAAGGCTGTCAACGTCGGGCTGCTCTTCCCGATCGACCTTAATGGGGATAAATTTTTCGTTTAAAACTTCCGCCACTTCCTGATCCGAAAAGGACTCCTCCTCCATCACATGACACCAGTGGCAGGTGGAATAGCCGCTTGAGAGAAAGACAGGCTTATTTTCCCGCCGGGCCAGAGCGAAAGCCTTATCATCCCAGGGCTGCCAGGCGACAGGATTATCTGCGTGCTGGCTTAGATAGGGGCTTTTTTCTTCATACAGCCTGTTCTCGATTGGCATAATATCACCCTTTCAAAATTAAAATTGGGATCTTATTGTCTTCAGCTGGTAAATAGGGGTGTCATAAAAGCGGATTTAGTTATACTGGAAGATATAAAGCTTCTTTCACAATGAAATTTTTATTATGATTAAGTTCAGTTTTCGGCCAAAAAATTGCGCTCCCTTCACGAGAACTCTTCCCTGAGTTCTCGCTCAGCCCGGCACATCCTGAGCCGGGGACACTATTTTTTGGCCAGGGAA
>CAYTDP010000044.1:0-18895 GCA_964436625.1 uncultured Halanaerobiaceae bacterium
ATCACTTCGCCTCATAGCTTCCTGTAATAAGAGGTGAGCAGTTATCGCTTTAAAAGAATATGTCGTAAATTTCACCAACGGTTATGGAGAAAATCCAAAAATTTAAGCACAAAATTTTCCGCTAATATGTTGACAGCCATAAATTTTATGGTATAATTGTATTTGCAGTGCCGAGGTGGCGGAACTGGCAGACGCGCAGCGTTGAGGGCGCTGTGGGCAGTATTGCCTGTGTGGGTTCGAATCCCACCCTCGGCACCATTTTTATTTTTGTTTATCTATTTGTTTTTCTAAATGTGAGCTTTTCTAACTGTAAGGATTGTATTCTTCACTTCCACTCTTAACCGATTCTTCTCGCAAAATCAACTTCTCTTTTAATTCATCGAGCTCTTCCTGGCTTTTACCCGCCTTCCATCCGCTCATCACTCCCACCATCCCGACAAGAAATCCAGCTGTCATCAGCGTAAAACTGGTGAAATTTTTCAAAAAAGTTGAGTTCACCAGGCTGATCACCATACCTAAAGCTATAAGCCACCCTGATATCATCAACAATGATGCCAGCAGCAGAATATATTTCAGTTTAAAATTCAACATCTTCCAGCTGCCTCCCTTCTCGATAGAGCCAGCAAGATACACTGCGCTCCTGTGATATATCAAATTCCGGTGGTATTTCTGTACGGCAGATTTCGTCTATGAGATACCGGCAGCGAGGATGAAATCTGCAGCCTGCCGGAGGGTCCATCAGACTGGGAGGTTCTCCCGGCGGCACTTCCTTTAATCTCTCAGCATTGGCAGCATCAGGTTCAGATATAGCCTTCAAAAGTGCTCTGGTATAAGGATGAGCCGGATTTTTGAGCAGCTTTACGACCGGAGATTTTTCCACGATCATGCCTCCATACATAACTAATATCCTGCTGGAAAAATATCTGACGGTTGAAAGATCATGCGTTATATAAATTACAGCCAGATCGCGTTCTTTCTGTATCTTTTCGATCAACTCCAGAATTTCAACCCTGACCGAAGCATCAAGCATTGACACCGGTTCATCAGCCAGCAGAAGATCAGGGTTTAAAACCAGCGAACGAGCCAGCACCACCCGCTGCTGCTGCCCCCCGCTCAACATATGGGGGAATTTCTCCAGATAATCCCCGGCTGGAGTCAATTTTAGCTCCTGCATGACTCTTTCTATCCTGGATATTCTTTCACTTCTATCCTTTATTCCATTGACTATCATCGGCTCTTCCAGTATGCGGTGTATACTCATAAAAGGGGGCAAAGCACCATAGGGATCCTGCTGAACAAAACCCGTTTTCCCCTGATAGGATTTCAGTATTTCTTCATCATCAAAATCTATAATTTCACCTTTGAATTTTATTTTTCCTTCTCTGGGGCTGTGAATGCCGAGAATAGTTTTGGCCAGACTGCTTTTGCCGCAGCCCGATTCCCCTACCAGAGAAACGGTTTCCCCTTCTTCTATCTCCAGATCGACACCATCAACAGCCCTGACATATCCCTCGTGCAAAAACCCCCATTTTTTTATTTCAAAATAGGTGTGAAGATCTTCAACTTCCAGCACGGTCTGTTTATCCGCCGGTTTTCTGAGTTCAGTCATTCATCAAGCCTCCTCATAGAGCCAGCATCTGACAAAATGATTTTTTTCGGGCTTAAACACAGAGGGTTCTTCGCTGCAGGCTTCAAACGATCGCGGACACCTTTCTGAAAACCGACAGCCGGCAGGGGGGTTTAAAAGACTGGGAGGCTGGCCGGGTATATAGCCCAGAGAATCATCATCAGCTCTGAGAGTGGGAACGCTTTCCATGAGGCTTTTCGAATAAGGATGTCGGGGGACATCAAAAAAGTTTTGAGAATCGGTAAATTCGACTATCTGCCCGGCATACATAACAGCTGCCATGTCGGCTATCTCACTGGAGGTGCTGACATCATGGGTGATGAGAATAAAACTTATATCAATTCTGTTTTTAAGCTCGGTTAAAACATTCATTATGTTGGCCTGAGTGAGCATATCCAGGGCCGAAGTGGGTTCATCCATAATTATAATATCCGGATCGGTAATAAGAGACATGGCCAGCGCTACCCTCTGTTTCATGCCTCCGCTGAGTTCAAAGGGATATCTGCTCAAAAAATCTGCGGGTATTCCCACCAGATCAAAGATCTCCTCCACCTTTTCTCTGGCCTCCTGACGGTCTTCTGCCAGCTCGTGAACAAACAGGGGCTCAGCAACCTGGTCAAATATGCTGACCACGGGATTTAAAGCATTCATGGCCCCCTGAGGAACCAGGGCAGCTCTTATCCAGCGCACCTCCTGGCGGAACTTTTCATCATCATAACTCATAATATCCTCGCCCATTAATCTGCATTCACCCTTATAAAGTTCAACATTTTTGGGCAGAAGTCTCAGTATTGCTGAACCCAGAGAGGTTTTACCACAGCCGGATTCCCCCACTATCACCATACTTTTGCCCTTTTCCAGAGAAAAATTCACTCCATCGACTGCCTGCACAATCCCCTCTCCAGTTTTGTAATAAAGAAAGAGATCTTTCACTTCCAGTATCATGTCCTTTTCCCGATTCACCAGCTATTCCTCCCTCAATCTGGGATTCATAATTCTGTCCAGGGCAAAACCGGTCAGTGCAAAACTCAGACCGATAATCATCAACAGAGCCGCAGGCTGTAAAACCCAGTAATACTCTCCGAGATAAAGAGCTCCTTCGCTGAAGGCATCGTTGAGCACTTTGCCCAGTGTGGGCAGGACCGGGTCTCCCAAACCCAGCATGGCCAGAGTTGCTTCCAGAAATACATAGGTGGGAATAGCCGTTATAAATTGAGGAATCAAAAAGGGTATAACTTTAGGAACCATATATAAAAATATCAGCCTTTTCTGGCTGGAGCCATAGGATAAACCTGCCTCAATATAGGGTTCTTCTTTGATTGAAAGAAACATGGAGCGATAGGTGAAATAATAGGAACTAAACACACCTTTTAAAATCAATATGCCGCCCATTACCCATAGGCTGCGGGAATACAGCATCCCCACCAGAATCAATAAAACCAGATTAGAAATTACGAGATTGACCTGGGTTAATCTTTGACAGATCCAGTCAGGCCAGCTTCTAAACCAGGTCGCCACAGCAGCTACCAGCAGAGTTGATACATTTGCTCCTACAGCTATTGCCGCTCCAAAGACCAGCGCCACCGGCAGCCCCCAGAGCAGTCCGATCTTCAGCTCGCGCCTGCGATGATCGGTTCCAAATAACCCATGCACCTGCCCATAGGATACCATCTTCGCTTCTATTTCCGCATCCTCTTCGAAGAGATAACCGCTGATTCTCAGAGTATACTCCCCTTTGAGCGGCTCCGGAGTATCGGCTTCCCGGTCGAGAAAGAGCCCGATGCGGGGCGAATAATCGAATTTATCCTCCAGTTCAGCAGCGCTGCTGAGTCTGAAATTGTATTCATCTTGAACAGAAAAACTGTCAGTTTCATAAACACGGCCGTCCGGTGTTTCCCAGGCCACATTTACGTGCGGTCTGGTTTCTTCATAATCGGCTGCCAAAAAGAGACTCAACTCGCTCGGGAAGCCGTCATATTGATAATCATAAGGTATTTCTATCATGAACTCTGCCGCACCCTCGATATCTTCTCTGCTTTTGAACTCGGGATTTTCTCTGGTATCAAGCCTATCGGTTCGGGGAATGTCCTCCGCTGAAAACCAGTCATAATATATAGGCCTCGCCCGCCTGGGTGTTTCCTGCCAGACATCTCCCCCCCTCCAGAGGAGAACAGCCTCCTCGTAAGGAATAAAAATAACCACAGCAATAGATATCAGAATCAATATTAAAATTAGTGCCAGCCCGACCATAGCGGAGGGATATTCTTTAATCTCTTTTAGCTGCTGTTTCAATCTCTGCATCAGCCAATCCCTCCTGATTCAGATCCTACTCTCACCCGGGGGTCGAGCACGGCATAAAGAATGTCCAGCAGAAATAGAGTAAGGGCCAGCAGATAGGCATATATAACCATAGCTCCTACAACTACCGGAACATCAAAAAGCCCGATAGCTTCATAAATCATCCTGCCCAGTCCCGGCCAATTAAATACCTGCTCCAGAAGAACATTCCCCATGAATAGACCGATCACGGCCATCATAAAGTTTGTTAGAATTGGAGGTATAGTAGGTCGAAGAATGTATTTTCTCTCCAGTTCGCGGCCGGGAAGCCCTTTAGCTTTACCAATCTGCACATAATCCTCCTGCGAATAAATGAGAAAAAAGGTTCGATATTGATAAACACTGATAAAAAACATCGACATCACGCTGGCCATCACCGGAAGTATCAGGTGGCGCAGCACGCTCAGAACATAGGTCCCCGTTTTTTGAGGCGGCGGTGCATCTACCATGCCCCCGTAGGGCAAAACACCCAGAACTGCTGCAAAGATCAGGATAAGAAAAATCCCGTAAAACCAGCTGGGCGCTGCTGAAGTGGGAGCCAGAACTATGAGAATCCTGTCTACCAGACTTCCGTATTTTCTGGACAGAATGAGAGAGATAAAAATAGAGGAGAAAAACAACAGCAAAAAAGACGATCCCATCAAAAGCAGAGTTGGCGGAAGTCTTTCCAGTATTATCAATCTTACTCTGCGGGATCCGGCATCACTGGTCAGCTGCTCAGCTCTGCCCAGATCCAGAGTGACAGCGTCTCTGAGGTAATAAAAACTCCTAATTATAAATGGCTCATCCAGCCCCAGCCGCTGCCTTTCCCGTTCTACCAGCTGCTCCTCAAATTCTCTCCTGCGTTCGGCTGACCAATCAGCCATTTCATCGGACATAGCCCGCATCTGCTGGCCGACCTGTTCTCTTATCTGGGCCTCGCGAATATCGTCCACTGCCCCGCCCATATTGGCAACGAGTATTAAAATATATACTCCCACCACTGCTGTCACCAGCAAAATCGCAAGGCGCAGCAGGAGATATCTGCCAATCCGGGAAATTTCGCTCCCGGCCTTTTGCGATTCCTCCTTCACTGATTTATCCCTCCACTTCCATCATTTATTCCACACTCACAAATTCCAGGCTGCTGATTATGGGTGATGCTATCTGATGGGTTGAAACAATGACCTCAAGTCGGCTCGAGCCTGTTATCAGTTCTTCTGTTTTTTCGGCCGGTACTTCCAGTTCCCACCTACCCGGTTCTATCTCTCTGAAGTTATCTCCTTCTGCCACCAGATTATCCTTTTCATCAAATAATAGATAGGTTATTTCCCTGATTTCCTCTGCCGGATAGGGAGAGTCTTCGTGAGTTAATTCCAGCTCAAATTCTGCCGCCTCACCGATATCGACCATATCCGGAGCTGAAATTTCAATTCGAGGAACCATCGGTTCTTCGAAAAACTCCCATCTATCTGCTCGATAGGGATAATCCTCAAATCTTTCCAGCTCCACCATACCTTCCACAGGGTGAGCGGCCTCGAGATAATATGGGCCTGTGCCAATCCAAAAATGACCTTTATCTTCATACCAATTATACAGATTTTCATAACGCCTTTCGGCCTCATCTTCATCTATAAATTCTCCCAGAGTATTCTCATAAGGTATATAGTTATCATCCTTCATCCATTCCAGCTGTTCTTTGATATACTCGAGGCTGGGGCCTCCTACATAGTTAACATGCTCGATCTCCAGAGCATCGGCTTTTGCTGAAGTGTGAGCGGCCAGTTCCTCGGCTTCTGCTTTAAAAGCAGCATTCATGTTATGCCAGGCCCCAGAACCCTGATTCCAGAGAGGAAAACCGGAGGGAATGTACAATTCAGCGTCGAGATAATAAACATCAGAATAATAATCCACTATCAAAGGATCTTCTTCAACTATTTTAAAACCCAGAAAGGTATCCATGAAACTCTGGTAATCGGAAACTTTCGATTCATCGTAAATATCACTCTCCTCGGAAGCCCGATCGGGCAGCTCTATAAAATTCCAGACAACGTCAGCCGCCGTAAATTCGCTGCCATCATGCCAGTAAATATCTTTATCATCGGGATATCTGGTGCGGACTCTTCTTTTAGCACGGGGAAGCTCTTCAAACTTTTCCCCCGCTGTTATAAATCGCTCTTCCTCTGCATCCCATTTATACCAGGCATCTTCAGGAACGCGGTTATCCTCAGGCTCTACTCTCTCCAGATCAACCCAGTCGTGGGTTTTTTCTACAGGGAGATCCTTCTGAACATAAACTTCCGCCTCATCAAAATGTTTGGGATAATGGAGGCCGGTATAGGGATCTACGGTATATCCGCCTTCAGATGTGGCTCTTATCAACATCATATCGAAAATCCAGTTGCTGCCGTCGGTAGGATTCCAGGGCTGCGTCAAAATAGAAGGCTGTGAGACCTCCACTGTTCCCCCTGGACTCTCCTCGCTTTTTAGAGTATGAGCCCAGAGCCAGGCCCCGGAAAGCCCGCCGGCATAATCATGCACAAGCTGAATATCCTCACGCAGAGGGCTGAAAGATATACTGTCAGTAAGCCAGATCCGCTTGGCGTTACTCATCGAACCCCATAACGCTTTTTCGAATAACTTTTCTCTTTCTTCCAGCGAGCTGAAATCCCGCTGACTCAGGCGAAGATAGGTTTCATCCAGTTCTTCCGGGGGATCGTATTCCTGATAAAGAGGGGTTCCCAATCCCCTGTTGGTGAAGAAGAAATCAAAATCGGCCCCCTCATCCCGGCTGACAACTGTGCTGATCCAGGCCCCGGTATAAAAACTCCACTCTCCAGCATGGGGATTACCTGTCATCCATATAGGCGATGCCTCATCTGCTGTAACGTACCTGCGTTCGACCTCGAAACCTTCGTCCTCCAGCAAATTGGCAGCATAATCTCCGATCTCATGCCTTGCATCCTCCGTCCTTATCAGGCCGGTTAAGGTCACCGGCTCCCCCTGATAATACCAGTCTCCTTCGACTTTTTCCGCCCCCATAGCAAGCATCTCTTCTTCTATTCTCTCCGAGGCCTTTTCGGGATCATGACTGTATTCGACCTCTATCTCGCGCTGGGTGGAGATGTGGCGGGAATAATCCATAAAAGCAGTGCCCAGCATAGTGTATTTGGATTCAGCCAGTCCTCCGTAAATTTCATCGACTATATACTCCCGGTCCACCAGCCAGTTTAGTGCCTCGCGAAAACGAGGCCGGGCGAAAGGATTTAGCTCGCCGGTGGCCTCAAAATAGGGTTCCTCGGGAGTTCCTGCTGGATTTAAAGTCAGCTCTTCAGAGGACCCATAATTTTCAAGATAGTCAAGCTCTTCGGCTTCCTGAACTCTTTCTTTTAGATCAGCCCGGGTTAAAGACTGAGCAAAGACATCTATCTCTCCATCTCTCAGTCTGGTTATAGCCTCAGCCGGATCCTCAATTTCTGTGGCCAGAATGGAATCAAGCCATCCTCCATACGGCACCTCTTCTTGCGCCCTGGCTGCAGGAACAGCGGAAATTATTAAAGCTGCTGATATCAACACAATAATTATCGAGCGATAAGTTTTAACCATGCATTTTCACACCCCTGTATAATTTTCAATCAATCGATGCTGGATATGGCGGCTCCGATAGCCGTTGAATATTCAGCTTTCTCCGGAAAGTGGAATTCAACCGGTGAGAGTTTGGTCTTTTTTAACATCTTCAGCACTTCCTGGCCGGCCTTCATCTGGGCAAGCTTGCCGGTCAAAACAACATCATTCAATTCCATATTGCGGGCAGCAAAAACAGCCATCATTCCTACAGTCTGATAGACCAGATTGATGATACCCAGGGCATAATCCTCGTCATCGGCATCTTTTTTTAGATTGCCAAAATTTGAGGCGGTTATATCTTTATTTAGACCTGTTATGTTATCCATGGTTATATCACCAACAGTGAGGTCCACCTGTGAAAGATCTCCCTTCTCAGCCAGCTCTACCAGTTTTTCATAATCGTCTGTCCCCATTATAGCATCTCCCAGACCGACCAGGGTTCCTCCTCCCACGCCGGTACCGCCAAGATGCTTGATTTCACCTCTGTCATAATGAACAATGGCAGTTCCCGTTCCCAGGCTTATAATTACAGCTCTTTCCAGGGAGGTTAAATATGCCCCCCCTGCTCCAATCGCCTGAAATTCATCGATTCTCCTGGTCTCCAGATGAAATAGGTCTTTATTTACATATGAAGCCCCTACGCCGGTGATTGCCACATGATCAATATTTTCAAGGTTTAAATCATGTTTATTGATGTATTTTCCCAGCGCTCCAGCAGCAGACGTCAGGGGATCGCTGGCTTCCACATTTAAGAAGCCGCAGACTTCATTATCCTTGAAACCTATTATATCCGTTGTGCTGCCGCCTATGTCAATTCCCAGTATCAATGTCTTCGCCTCCCAAAAATTGATTAACGGCCTTCTCCAGTTCTATCGTATTTTCCTGCTTTACCAGCAGCCTGCGATTGCTCTTCCACATTCAGGACAGTTTCCATCTGCAAGTCTTTTTTCAAAAACCTGATGCTGGCGGCGGCTGATAAGCAGTTTATCACAACCGGGGCAAAAAGTTGAATTGGCATCATGGCCGGATACATTTCCTATATAAACGTAATTAAGACCTTTATCCAGGGCCGTCTTTCTCATTTTTTCCAGCCTGTCCGCAGACACCGGTTCCATGTTTTCTTGCTGATAGGCTGGCATGGCCCTGTTTAAATGCAGCGGCACTTCCTGTCCGGCATTTTCAACCAGCCAGGCGGCCATATCTTTTACTTCTTTTAGACTGTCATTAATTTCGGGCATGACCAGATAAATTATTTCCGTCCAGACCTCATCTTCTGCTTCTATTACATTCCTGACAGTTTCCTGCACTGGCTTGAGCTTTCCCCGGGCATAATCGCTGTATGCCTCTCCGGTGAACCCTTTAAAATCAACAACTAAACCATCAATATATTTCAAAAGTTGTCTTAAAGGGGGTTTTTTTATTGCTCCGTTGGTATGAACGATGGTTTTAATATTTTCTTTTTTTGCCAGGCCAGCAGTGTCTATTAAATACTCATAATTTATGATCGGTTCGTTATAAGTGAAAGATATGATCTCCAGCCCCTCTTCCCTGACCTTATCCACCAGATCACCGGGCCGGATTCTGGTAACCTCCTGAACTCTGACAGGATCCTTCTGGGAAAGATGCCAGTTATGGCAGAATGAACAGTGAAAATTACAGCCTATACAGCCCACAGAAATCATTCCGGATCCCGGTTTAAAGTGATACAGGGGTTCTTTTTCTACGGGATCGGTATTTATAACAGCCGGCCGATTGTAGTTGGCACAGATCAATTTGCCGCTCCTGTTTTCGCGTGTACGGCAAAATCCTCTGCTGCCCTCTTCAATTAAACATTCTCTAAAACAAAGCTGACAGCGCACCCTGTTCTCGGCCAGCATTTCATAATAACAGGCTTCATTTTCCGCTTCTTTATAAGCACATCCGGATATGCTGTCAGACACATTATCTTTTTCTTTCATCCCGCTCTGCCCCCCAGGATTATAATACCAGTTGAATGAATCTTGTGTTTAAAGCTTCTCTGGAATTAATAGCTTTGTTATTAGCAGCTTAGATCTCTGAATTTTCTTATCTTCAGTTGGAAAATAGGTGTGTCAAAAATCTCATTATTTATACTGGAAGATACAAAGCTTCGTTCACAATGAAATTTTTTCTTTGGTTTAAATGATCTTATACGATATCTATCAACTGATAACAAGAAGAACCAAGTTTATGACCAGTCCTCGTAGTGTACCTTTTCTGCTTCAAAACGGTCGACCCTCCGACTTTCTTCGGCCGGATATCCGATTGAAATCACATTCAGAGGCACAATATGATCGGGTAGATTTAATAAATCTGTTATGCCTTCGATCCTTTCCCGGCGGGGATATACGCCCAGCCAGACTGCACCCAGCCCCAAATTTTCGGCCATTAAAAGCAGATTCTGAGTGGCCGCCGAGCAATCCTGAACCCAATAGGGATCACCTTTCTTTCTATCACCACAAACAGAAATAGCCAGCTGTGCATCCTCCAGCATATAAGAATGAGGATGGAGTTTCATGATTTTCTCCATGGTCTCATCTGACCTGATGACCACAAAATGCCAGGGCTGCCTGTCATTGGCTGAAGGGGCTGATTTAGCAGCTTTTATCATTTTATCTACTGAACTTTTATCGACCTCTCTGTCCTCATAATTTCTTATGCTTCTTCTCTGGAAGAGCACTTTCTCAAAATCCACAGCGAGGAACCCCCTTTATTTTATTGCTTATTAATAAATTGAACACCGATAACAGATTTCCTGCCGAGCCAGCTAAATATTGAAAGTACAATATCAGTTTGATATAATAAGCAGTAGTTACATAATTAACAATACCCTCTTTGTAAAATCTTGCCCATCAAAGCCTGGAAAAATTTTAATCATTAGCTAATTTAAGATTCTTAAAACAAAAGGAACTGAAAAAGGAGCATTAATTATGTACAGGCCGAGATCTATTTTTGCATTTTTTCTGGTTTTGGCTTTCTGGTTCCTGCTCAGCGGCAACTTTTCCATCTCTAATCTTATTCTGGGGACTGCTGTCAGTTTTGTCACTGTTTTATTTTTTCTGAATTATTTACTTCATCGGCCGGTTAGGCCGATCGGTTTTTTGGGGTATCTGCGCAAACTCATCCTTATGATTTTGTTTGTTCCCGTTTTTATCTTCCAGGCTTACAAGGCTTCTCTCCAGGTTTTAAAACTCATCTTTTTCCCTTCTCAAATATCTCCTGGGATCGTTAGAATAAAAACTGATGCTCCCACCGTTTCAGCTGTGAGCATGCTTGCTAATTTGATTACACTCACACCCGGCACAATAACACTTGATTACGATGAGGAGGAAAATTATTATTACATACACTGGATTCAGGTTACAACTCATGATAACGAAGAGATGAGAGAGATCATCATCGGTGCTTTTGAGCCCTGGATAAACCGGATATTCGGCTGATATTTTTTTATAATCAAGAAAAAATTTGCTCGAAAATAATTCTGGGAGAGGTATTTTTATAATGCTGGAATTAATCATTTTTTTGATTTTATTATCTGCTACCATTTCATTTTATCGAGTGGTAAAAGGTCCTTCAGTGCTTGATAGGATAGCTGCTGTCAGCGCAATCGGTATTATGATGCTGATTGTACTGGTTATAATGGGCGTTTTCTTCTCCCGAGAAATCTATCTCGACGTTGCTCTGGTTTACGGACTGCTCCTTTTCATCGATATACTCGTTATGGCTAAATACTTCGGCAGTCCTAAAAAAAGGAGGGAGTCGGAATCGGATTCTTAAATCCGCTTACCACGGCATTATATTACATTCTGGCCTTCAGCGGAGTATTATTCTTTCTGGCCACCGGTGTAGCTCTGGTTAAATTCCCGGATTTTTACAGCAGGATGCATGCCAGCTCAAAATGTCTGGTGGGTGGGGGCATATCTCTGCTGCTGGCTTTTATATTTAAAGAGGGTTATTCCCCGGTAACCTTTCGTTTAATCGTACTCATAATATTTTTGCTAATTACCAATCCTGTTGTGTCTCATGCCCTGACAAAATCTGCTTACCAGATCGGAGTTATACCGGATAATATAATTGTTGATGATCTTAGTGAGAGGGGCAATCACAATGAATGATCTTATCTTTTATTTTCTGCTTCTGCTGCTGGTTATGGCTGCTGGATATGCTTTGTTTTCCAAGAATCTGCTCAATTCAGTGGTGACTTTGAGTATATTTAGCGGTCTGCTGGTGGTAATACTCATTGCTCTCCAGGCTCCTGATGTAGCTCTGGCAGAGGCTGTAATTTCTGCCGGAATTATGACCAGCTTTTTTATTATCACCATCAGCAAAACGGGGGGAGCAGAATGAACAAACACAAAATCACCAGCTTAATTTTAGTATCGGCGCTGGGAATTGTCATAATGACAACTTTTTACTACATAAACAATATCGAAATAGAAAGCCTTCTGGCAGATTATTATGTGGAAAGCGGGGTAGAGGAAACTGGCGCCATAAATCTTGTGACAGCAGTGCTTTTTGATTACAGAGCTTTTGATACCCTCGGTGAGGCAACTGTAATCTTCACGGCAGCCTCGGCTGTAGCCATGCTCATTCCCAAAAAACACACGGCCATGCTCCGCACTGAATTCACAGCAATTGTACATAGAACTATTGCTCTCGTACTCCCATTTTTCTTCCTGATAAGTCTGCATCTGATATTCAACGGTCATCTATCGCCGGGAGGCGGCTTTACCGGAGGAGTCGTCATTAGCGCTGCCGTTATATGCATTATCTTCACCTATGGTTTTCTTTACATGGAGAGAAGAATAACTATTGAAGGCCTTTCTCTGGTCGAGGATTTAGGCGCTCTGACTCTTCTGCTTCTGGGTATCTCAGGAATAGCCATGAGCAGTCATTTTTTCTCCAGTGCTCAAGCAGGTTTTTACCTGGGCACCCCGGGTGAATTATTGAGTGCCGGAATCATGCCCCTGGCCAATTTGGCTGTTGGTGCCAAGGTTGGAGCAGGATTGAGTATAATATTTATCGCGCTGGCAAAGGAGGAATGAATGTTGTTACCGGTATATTTTGTTGTCACCCTGCTCATCTGCATGGGTTTATACACAGTTTTGACAAGAAGCAACATGATTAAAATAGTCGTGGGTATAAGCATTATAGAATCTTCGATAATACTGCTGCTGGGTGCCATGGCCTATGTGCCAGATGGTACCGCACCTGTTCTTGATCAGAGTTATGAGGTGGTTGTTGATCCTCTGCCTCACGCCCTGGCTCTAACAGCTATCGTCATAAATGCGAGTACGACTGCTATTATGCTTGCTCTGGTGATTAAATTATATGAGCATTACCAGACTCTTAACATACATGAGATTACAGATCTGCGCGGCTGACATCCCTAAAAGTCACGCTGAAGTGAATTTTTTATGCGTGAAAAAATTTAGTCTTTGATTTTAACTTTTTTATCAATCTGGTTGAAAGACAGGAGGTAACTATGGAAGCGACAATCGACCTGGCCATCTGGATTATAATCATACCTTTATTCGTCGGTTTTGCCAGTGGAGTTGTACATCATTTCAAAAAAGCTCTGCTGACCCCCTTTGTTCTGACTGCCGGATTCGGTTATTTCTTGCTTGTACTCACACACCTGATTTTTAGAGATCAGCTGCCCTATGTTTATAATTTGGGGGAATGGGGCAGGGATGTTGCTATTAATCTTGCCATAGATAATTTTACCATGGTTATGCTCATATTGCTGGCTGTAATAGTTTTGCTGGTAACTATTTATTCCAGCGTGACTATAGATAAAAAAAGAGGCAAGTTTTTTCTTCTCTTCAATATACTGGTGGTCGGGGTTTCGGGCATGGTTATGACCTCTGACCTGTTTAACCTGTATGTATTTTTTGAAATCACCTCGATAAGTTCTTACAGCCTGGTGGCTTTTAATGATGATCATTTCAGCATAGAAGCAGCTTATAAATATCTGATAATAGGGACAATAAGTGGGGTCTTTTTGCTGCTGGCCATAGTGCTGACCTATCAGGCTACTGGCACTTTAAATATGGCTCTAATCCCGGATAAACTGGCTGGAGTCAATCCCACTGTACAGCAGGCTCTGCTCAGCTTTTACGTTATTGGGCTGGGCGTGAAGTTTGCCATGGTCCCTCTTCATACATGGCTTCCAGATGCTTATGTGGGAGTCCCGATTGCTTATAATGTTCTCTCTTCCGGATTGATCATAAAAGCCTGCTTTTTTGCTCTGATGAGGGTGATTTACATATTTTTTGGCATCGAATTTTTGCAGGAATTTTCCCTGAATACTATCATGAGTTACTGGGGAGCTGTTACCATAATCTTCGGACATTCGGTGGCTTTTCGGCAGTCCAATGTTAAGCGTATAATGGGTTATTCTACCATAGCCCAGATGGGTTATATCATGGTGGCTTTTGGTCTGGGAACAGCCGCCGGGATAATAGCCGGGAGTTTTCACCTTATCAACCACGCTATAATGAAAAGCACGATATTTTTTGCCTCCGGAAATATGGCCAAAATATCAGGGGGGTATGAACTCGAAGACTTCAAAGGAATAGGCGGTGCCATGCCCAAAACCTCACTGCTATTTGTGCTGATTTTGCTGGCCCTGGTAGGTCTTCCTCCTTTCAATGGCTTTGTCAGTAAATGGATGATTCTCGAAGCTTCAGCCGAAGCTGAATATTATTTCCCTGCACTTATGGTGATTGTCGGAAGCGTAATATCTCTGGGATATTATCTTGGGATCATAAAATCTATTTTTACCACTCCTGAAGTGGATATTGACAGGCTGGAGCTGCCTGAATTTACTATTTCTGAAGAACTGCCGCCATTTTTTCTGGGGGGAGTTTGTGTCATCACCGGTCTTCTGCCGATGATTGTCCTCAATATCATAGATGGTGCCCCTCAGTTTCTGCTGGAAAGGGCCAACTTTATTACATTAATTCTGGGGGGAGGTTGATAACATGATAAATCCTGGTTTTTTCTTTATAATGGCCGGTATTTTCAGCTATTTTATAGACAGAAATAAAAAACTTTTCATTCTGGCCACGGTTACCAGTTTAACAGCCATGTATTATATAATATTCGGTATCACATTCGGCAGAATTCCTTTCTATGAATCTCTCTTAGTTTTTGAATTTATGGACCTCGAACTGGTACTTTTCAGGGTGAATTCCATCTCAAGAACGGTCTCTATCATATTTGTGTTGTTTGGTTACAGCGGTTTTATATATTCATACCGGCTGGCCAGCAAAAAATTCTTTATGATCTCTCTGCTGCTGGTGGGTTTCTCGGTCTCACTTCTTTATGTAGGAGATCTATTCTCTTTCTTCGTATTATGGGAATTGATGAATATAGCTACCTTTTTCCTGGTCTATGATATGTCGGATGAAAAGAGGCGTCAGATAGCTCAGTATTTCTTTTTGATGCTGATATTTGGCGGTATGTGTCTCCTCTGGGGCATCATTCTTCATTACACTTCAACGGGCAATTTAGCTCTGGACACAGCTCAGGCAGGCAGAATATTTTTTGTAATTTCTGTGGCTATCAAGATGGCTTTTGCCGGAGTTCATACCTGGCTGCCCAGAACTTATACTAATGTCCCCTTCCTTTACAGTGTACTTCTTTCGGCCTATACAACCAAGGTTGGAGTTTACGGACTTTATCATCTTCTGGATGGAGAGTTCATAATGTATGCCGGGGCTTTCAATGCCCTTTTTGGGGTTATCATGGCTTTACAGCAATCTACTATTCGCAGGATATTGTGTTATCATATTGTCAGTCAGGTTGGTTACATGATAGCAGGGATGGGACTAATAACTCATGCCGGCAATATAGGAGGATTTTTTCATGTGATTAATCATATACTTTATAAGGGACTCCTTTTTATGATGGCAGGTTCAGTTATTTATTCAGTCGGCACTGAAAAATTAAAGGATCTGGGCGGATTATGGAAAAAGATGCCTATAACTTTTGTGGCAGGGCTTATAGCCTCTCTATCGATTTCAGGCGCCCCATTTTTCAACGGCTACCTCAGTAAAACTCTGATAAAAACTGAGACCCCCAGCCAGCTTGTTTATTATGGCCTTTATATAGCCGGTATCGGTACCACACTTTCTTTTGCCAAAATAATGTATTACACCTTTATCAGAGACACCGAGCAGGAAATTGAGATAAACCGCAGCCCTACTGCATCGATGAAAACAGCTATGATTTTCCTCTCAGCAGTTATGATGATAATGGCCTGGACGCCGGGCATCAGCGAAAACGCTTTCAATATTGAAACAGGTATCGAGTATTTCTCGCTTTATCACCTGTGGGGAGGAGCCCAGCCGGTATTGCTCGGCATAATAAGTTTTCCTTTTCTGAAGAGATGGTTAAAACCGCATGAAGTCGAATCTTTTGGAGAGGACCCCTATTCTCGCCTGGGAAGGGCTTTTACCAGTACGCTCTGTCTGGTTCTTTCCCGACTCCATACAGGAGATGAAGTCAGGTATATTTCCTGGGTACTGCTGGCACTTATATTTTTGTTATTCAACATATATTTAATCAACAATGTCTTTTTTGTAAGCACCTCTTATATAAGCATAATTATGTGAATTCGTTAAAGGTTATATCATTAACGAACCCTTTAAGATAAATACGTTTGATTGATATTTTCTGGCTGCAAAAAAGAAAAATTATCGCTTCCGCAGACCTGCAAATGACCGCAGGACATCAGGAATAAGAGGGGAGTCAGCGCAAAATTTTTCTTTGATCGAATCAGATCGTGAACGTTGTAAAAAACAGATAAATATGATAAAATCATCACAAGAAGATACAGATAAAATTGAAGAAAACTGAAGCAGGAAGGGAGGCAGAAAAATTGAAAAATAAAGTTAAAGATTTTAAAGGATATAATATCAACAGATTTTTGATTATCACTTTATCATTGCTTTTAGTTTTTGCTGCGAATTTACTTATTTTTAATCAAATGATCTCTGCTCAGGCGGACAATGAAGTGATCAACATCGAAGATGAAAATTTAGAAGAGTATATTAGGGAAAAACTGGAGCTTCAGGAAGATGAGCCAATTTACAGATCTGAAGCAGCCGAAATTGAAGATTTAAGAGCCTCCTTTAGAGAAATCGAAACACTGCAAGGATTGGAACATTTTGAAAATCTGCGCTGGTTGAGTCTTTGGGGGAATGATATTGATGACCTCTCCCCTTTAGAAGAGCTGGAAAATTTAAATTATCTCAACTTTTACAACAATGATGTAACTGACATTTCTCCTCTGTCAAAACTGGAAAATCTTGCCTGGCTGGGCTTTATCAACAATAATGTTCAGGACCTTTCGCCGGTGGAAAACTTAGAACAGCTAAGAACACTGGATATCCGCAATAATCGCATAGAAGATATATCTGCCCTGGAAAATATAAACAATCTTGAATGGTTCGACTTCAGAGATAACCGGGTGAGAGATCTCTCGCCTCTATCTGAAAACGAAAACCTGCAGTGGTTGGATTTCAGAAATAATCGGATAAAAGATCTTTCTCCGCTTTCAGAAATGGAAAATCTCAAACATTTAGATGCCTGGAACAACGAGATAGAAGATATAAGTCCGCTCTCTGAACTTGAAGATCTGGAGTATCTCTCTCTAACTTTTAATAATATTGAAGAGATTGAAGCGCTGGAAAACCTGACAGAACTGCAGGAGCTTAAATTGAGCGGCAATAAAATTGAAAGCATAGAAGCTTTAAAAGAACTGAATAATCTGGAATATCTAAATTTAAATCAAAATAACATCACAGATATATCGGCTCTGGCAAATCTCGCGGGCATAGAAGAATTATGGCTAAACAACAATTTAATATATGATATCTCCCCACTCAGAAATCTTACCAGTCTGGAAAAGTTGAGTTTCAGTTCAAACCAGGTCGAGGAGATCTCTTCTCTGAGTGAGCTGGAAAATCTGGAAGAACTGAGGTTCAGCGGAAATAGAATCACTGAAATAGATGCTCTGGAAAACATGGAAAATCTGCGGGAGCTTCATCTGGCCTCTAACAGAGTTAAAAAGATAGAGCCTTTAGTAGAGAACGACGGTCTGGGAGAGAGAGCCAGCATATATCTCTGGGAAAATTATCTCGACATGACCCAGGCAAGCCCGGCCGGTAACCAGCTCGAAATACTGGAGGAGAGAGGGGTTGATCTGCATTATCAACCACAATTTGAGTGAAGATAATCAACGAAACTCTTTTCAAAATTTAAGCTGAACTCAAGATATTAACAACACAAAAAAGAGCCGGCTGAGGATTTTTTTTGAGAATAATAAAATCCGAGCCGGCTCTTAAATTATTTTATGAGGAATTAATTTTGTTGTTTATATTTTATCATTCCAGCATTTTATCCCAGCTGGTAAGATGCACTTTTTCGTCCGCAGTAAAGTCGCAGACCTCCATAACAGAATCAAGATTGAGAGGGCCGTAAATATGAGGGTATTTTTCTCCGGAGTCATAAAGATCCTCATAAATTATATCGGCCTCCACCTTTTCTTCGTCTATACAGAGAAGCAGAAGATCCTCTCTGCCCTGAAAAACCCGGGCGATAACCTCGATGAGTTGAGGGGGGCGCGAGCAGTTGATATATCCCTGTTCAGATAGCGTAGAAGGAACATAATAACCGTCTTTTCTGGCACTGCTCCATCTTTCTTTGCTTGTTATATGGATAATCATCTTTCAGCCCCCTCCTATCTATAAAAGCAATATGGTCAGTTTTCATCCAGACCGGAAAGGAAATCTATGATCCTCTCCACATGTCCATCAACATGAACTTTGGGATAGGTTTTTATAATTTTACGCCCATCCAGAATATAGGTGCTCCTTTTTACAAAACCAAAAAAATTCATAACATCGTATTCCTGGCAAACCTTTCCATCTTCATCAGCCATCAGCGGAAATTCAATATCGTTTGAAAGAGCAAAATCTTTTACAGGCTCCGGTTCATCTTTGCTTATGCCAGCCACATTAGCGTCCAGCTGCTTTAAATCATCAACGTGGTCTCTAAATGAGACCGCTTCCGTTTTTCAACCGGGACTATCACCGCGAGGATAAAAAAATAAGATTAGAAATCTTTCCTCAAAACTATCCAGGCTGTATGTCTTACCATCCTGAGCCTCCAGTTCAAAATCCGGAGCTTTTTCTCCAGTTTCCAGCATATATATCACCTCTTCACAATCAACTTTTAAAAATTAGTTCTTCCTGTTATCAGTTGATAGATATCGTATAAGATCACTATCATGATAAT
>CAYTDP010000045.1:0-18340 GCA_964436625.1 uncultured Halanaerobiaceae bacterium
TGAACGAAGCTTTATATCTTCCAGTATAACTAAATAAGTATTTTTTACACCCCTATTTATCAACTGAAGACAGGAAGATCCACAAAATAATTCAGGAGGTGGAATCTATGTCCGATCTGCTGGAAAATATAATTTTAAAGGGATTGGGAACGATCGATTTAACCAAAGAGAGAGTTGAAGAGCTGATTGAAGATATGGTTGAAGATGATGAACTGACCAGGCAGCAGGGTGAAGAGGTTCTGGAAAGATGGAGAGAAAAGCTTCATGATAAGGAAGAAAGCACACGCGAAAACCTCGATGAGTTCTTCGAGGAAAAGATTGAAGAGATGGGCCTTGCCCGCAGCGAGCAGATTGAAGAACTGGAAGAGGAGCTGGAGGATATGAGTAAGAATATTGCCAGGCTCCGCAGCGAAATAGATGATCTCAAGCAGTCGGAATAACCGCAGGCATTTTTTGAACCAATTCTGACTGGAGTCTTTCTGGATCCGGAGGTAAAATGATGGATTTTAACGTTAAGAAAAAATACGAGCATTTTCAGCGATATCGTGAAATCAGCCGTATCTTTATAAAGAATGGTCTGGGATTTCTGCTTGATTATTTTGATCTCTGGAGCTTTGCGCCCATAAAAAAGCGTCTGGGGGATGAGAGGGATGATATCGATAAATCATCCCTGCCCAAACGGCTGCGTGTAGTTCTTGAGGAATTAGGACCCACGTATGTAAAACTGGGACAGCTTTTGAGCACCAGGCCAGATATATTACCTCCCGAATATATCCAGGAATTTCGCAGACTTCAGGATGATGTTCCTCCTGTAGATTATGAAGAGATCAAGCCCCTGCTGGAAGAGGAGCTGGGCGATAGATGTGATGAAATTTTTTCCCGGGTGGAAAAAGAGGCTCAGGCAGGGGCTTCCATAGCTCAGACCCACAGAGCTGTTCTTCATTCCGGTGAATCAGTGATAATGAAGATACAGAGGCCCGGGATCAGGGAAAAGATCAGGACAGATCTGGAAATCATAGAAAATCTGGCTGAAATGGCTGCCGAAAGAGAAGTTCTTCCTGATTTCATAGATGTCGAGGGAATTGTGGAAGAGTTCAAGGAGAGCCTGTTCAAAGAACTCGATTTTATGCGCGAACTTTACAGCATCAAAAGATTTCGAGACAATTTTTCTCATGAAGATCAGGTTACCTCTCCCGAAGTTTATGAGGAGTATTCCAGCAGGCGCGTTCTGGTCATGGAAGAAATAGAGGGGCGAAAACTGAGCGAATTCCAGCCGGAGGACAGAAAATCGGTCAATGCCAGCGAGCTGGCCAGAGTTGGGGCGGAATCTCTTTTGAAGCAGGTGATGATAGACGGTTTCTTCCATGCCGATCCTCATCCGGGAAATCTGATCGTAGTTGATGATGATACCCTTGCCTATATTGATTTTGGCCTGATGGGTCAGATCAGCAGCAGCGATCGCGACAGATTTGCGCTGCTTTTTGCCGCCCTGCTGAGAAGAAATGTTGAGGTTATAACCGATATAATTCTGGAAATCGGTGAAGTTCCTGATAATTTGAAGAAGAGAAAGCTCAAAATAGATATCGAAGATTTTATCTATAATTATTACAACCGACGGCTGGAAGATATTAATTTCAAGGTTCTTTTTCAGGAGCTGCAGCACATCGTTTTCAAACATCATATAAAACTACCTCAGGAATTCTTCCTTCTGTTTAGAGCTCTCAGCGTCAGTGAAGGGGTTGGTTCTACCCTGGACCCCGAATTCAATATAGTTACTTTTGGGGAGAAATTTATAAAAAAAATACTCAAAGATCGGCTAAGCCCCGACAATCTTCTCAAAAAATTTGGAATTGGTGTATGGCGATTATATAGAAATTTGAAAGGAATGCCTGCTGATCTATCCACAGCCCTGGAAAAACTGAAGATGGGTGAACTATCGATAATCTTCAAACACGAGAATCTGAAAGAGCTGGAGAAAAAGTTAGATTTAGCTTCCAACCGTCTTTCCATAAGCATGATCATTTCCTCTTTAATTATCGGCTCCTCTCTGATAATTCAGGCTGGAATCCCTCCCTTCATCTATAATATTCCTGTATTTGGACTTGCCGGCTTCTCAGCGGCCGGAGTTCTGGGACTCTGGCTGGTTATTTCTATTTTCAGGTCGGGAAGATTTTAATATTTATTAACAGATCAAATTGTAATCGGTTCGAGAATAAGTATTTTGTGGAGTGATCTGAAAAACTATGGAGAAAGTCTGGCGGCTGAAAAACCCAGCGATCGAAGAAAATAAAATCGTCGAACAGATTCTAAAAAGGCGAGAGATTTCGGAGGAAGAAATTTCTCCTGCCGGTGATTTAAAACTTGATGACTCTCTAGATCCCGGCCTATTTGAGGGCATGCTGAACGCTGTAGAAAAGCTTTTAAAAGCTGCTTCTGAAAATAACAGAGTTCTGGTTTACGGAGATTATGATGTCGACGGCATAACCTCGACTGCGCTGTTGATTGAATATCTTCGCGAGCGCTTACAGCTGGATGTTTCTTATTATCTGCCCGATAGATTTGAGGATGGATATGGAATCAATCGCGGAGCTTTAAAGAAGCTCGGCCCCGAAAATTACGATCTTCTGGTGGCGGTCGATTGCGGTATATCTGCTGTCTCCGAGGTTGAATACCTGCGGGAGTTTGATATAGACACAATAATTATAGATCATCATAGACCGTCCGAGCAGCTGCCTGCGGCTTCAGCGATTATAAGTCCTTTTTTCATCGATAAGTATGAGGAGCTGAATCTGGCCGGAGTCGGTCTGGCTTTTAAATTATGTCAGGCTCTGGAACAGAGCCTTAAAGATGAGCAGATGAATGAATATCTGGAATCAAAACTGGATCTTGTTTCGCTGGGAACCATAGCTGATCTGGTTCCCCTGCGCTCTGAAAATCGCCTGCTCGCCGGACGCGGCCTGGAGATGATTGCCAGGGGAGGAAGGACCGGTCTGGAAATCATCAAAGAAAAAGTTGGACTCGACCGGGAGGAAGAAATTTCGGCCGGACAGATCGGTTTCATTCTGGCTCCTCCTTTCAATGCAGCTGGCAGGCTGGAAAAACCCGATCCTGCTTTAGAACTTCTACTTACCCGGGATCGGGAAGAAGCAAAGACGCTGGCCGATGATCTGATAAAATTAAATTCCCGAAGACAGAACATCCAGGAAAAAATCCGGGATGAAGCTGAGAATAAAATATCTGAAAGCTCAGCCCCACCGCTGGAAATGGCAGTGATGGCCAGCGAGAGCTGGCATCAGGGTGTGGTGGGTATCGTGGCTTCCGAGCTTGTCGACAAATATGACATACCGATAATATTGATAGCACTGGATGAAAAGACGGGTATGGGACGGGGATCGGGGCGGAGCATTTCCGGACTGAATCTTTACGAAGCTCTGCAGAGTTGTTCTAAAAACCTCGAAGAATTTGGCGGTCACAAACAGGCGGCCGGTTTAACCATCTCTGAAGACAGGATTGATTCATTCAGTCAGGAATTTACCCGGTATATCAAGGAAGAACTTTCCGAACAGGATTTTATTCCGGCTCAAAATTTTGATGGTTTCCTGCAGTCTGCTGATTTAAACAGGAAACTTCACGGCAATATACAGAAATTAAAACCTTTTGGCTGGGGGAACCCGGAGCCTTTATTCGCAGTGGAAACTACTCTGCGAGAGATGCGAAAAGTCGGTCAAAATGGCGGTCACCTCAAGATTAAAATTGGAAACGGAATATCGGGAATAGGCTTTCAGCTGGGAGAGCGATATTCAGAGCTTAAAAGATATAACTGCAGCAAAAATAAATTTAAACTTCTCTGCAAGCCTTTTTTAAGCAGCTGGCGGGGCTCGGAAAATCTGGAGATAAAAATAAAGGATATAACCGTTCAAGAAAGATCCCATCTGCGGCCGATAAAGTACGAGGACGAAGATGTCCTGCTGTTCGATGCCCGGGAGGGTAATAAGAAGGATTATCTGGAAGTTATCTCGGGTTGGGAGGGCAGAAGCGCTGTAAATATTTATAATCGGCGCATAAAAGAGGAGCTGAAACATAAATTCGGAGATCTGCTCTTCATATCTGGCCCCGATCAGCTTGATGACAGCTGTTCCAGAATTGTATACTGGGATCCTCCTTTTTCTCTGGAAGAAGTGGTGAGCTCGGTGAGAGATCTGGCATCGGGAGAGGATAGAGCTGGCGTGCATTTTATTTTTTCCCGGGCGCAGCTGGGTCAAAATAGTTCTATCATAGACAGCAAAATACCTCAAAAAGATCTTCTGCGTGATATCTGGTTGAATTATCTCCGGGAAAATGGGGGAAGAGTTGATAGAAGTGAGATTTTTGCGGGCAGAGATATAAGTGACGACTTAAAACAGGAAATACTGGAGATCTTTTCCGAGCTTGAAGCTTTGGAGTTCGAAAACGATAAAATTTTAATCAACAGCCCTTCAAAAAATCTGAATTTCGATGAGTCAGTTAGATATAATGAGATAACTCGCATCCGAGAAAGATTTGCAGAACTTGAAAAGATGTTGAAAAGAACTGACTTATCCAGTTTAATAGCAAAACTCGAAGACCGATTGAATAAACCGGAGGAGGAAAGGGCAAAATGAATTTAAAAAATTTGTTGAGAGAAGTAGAGGATTTTCCCGAAGAAGGTATTCTTTTTAAGGATATCACCCCTATATTAAAGGATAAGAATGGTTTTAATGAGGTTATTGAAAGATTTGTGGAGGAATTTGCAGAGCTTGAATTCGATTACATAGCTGCTATCGAGGCCAGGGGTTTTCTTTTGGGGCCGGTTTTATCCCGGGAATTTGAATGCGGGTTCATACCTATAAGAAAATCGGGAAAGCTCCCGGCTGATAAGGTCTCGGTGACCTATGAACTCGAGTATGGAGAGAGCGAGCTGGAAATGCATACTGATTCTCTGGAGCCCGGGAATAAAGTTCTGTTGATAGATGATCTGCTGGCTACCGGCGGAACTTCTCTGGCAGCAATAGAGTTAATTGAAAAGCTGGAAGCAGAAGTGGTTGCTGCCGGATATTTGATTGAGCTGACGGATCTGCCGGGCAGGAGCAATTTGCAAGACTATAATATATTTTCTATAATGAAAGAATAAGGAATTTAACGGTTCTGCGATTTAAAAAATGCTGCACGTTAGGGGACGAAAGATGGAACTGAGCAAAATTGAAGAAAAGATAAAAACCTATATAGATGATCCGGATCTCTCATGGATTCGCAAAGCTCATGAGCTCAGCAGAGAGGCTCACAGGGGGCAATATAGAATTTCCGGTGAGCCCTTTGTAGAACATCCCCTGGGTGTTGCCTATATAATGGCTGAACTCGAGCTGGATCTGACCTCCATCGCCGCCGCTATTCTGCATGATATAATTGAAGATACCGGATATTCGCGAGAAGACATCGCAGAAGAATTCAATCAGGAAATCGCTCTGCTGGTCGATGGTGTGACCAAACTCACCCGAATGGATTTCAAGTCCAGGGAAGAACAGCAGGCTGAAAGCCTGCGCAAAATGTTTCTGGCCATGTCCGATGATATCAGGGTGGTTCTCATAAAACTGGCTGATCGGCTGCATAACATGAGAACTCTTGGGTATATGGGAGAGGAAAAACAGATCGAGAAGGCCCGTGAAACTCTGGAGATTTATGCTCCGCTGGCTCACAGGCTGGGTATGTCCAGATTAAAATGGGAACTGGAAGATTTGAGTTTTCGGTATCTTAAACCCGAAATGTATTATGAACTCTCCAGAAAAGTGGCAGCAAACCGGGATGAAAGAAAAAAATATATTCAGCAGGCTATCGATCAAATGGAAGATGCTTTGAAAGAGAATGATATTGAGGCCGATATTTACGGACGGCCCAAACACCTATACAGTATATATCAAAAAATGGAAGAAAAAGAAATTTCCTTTGAAGAGGTTTATGACCTGACTGCGGTTAGAGTTCTGGTGGATTCCGTCAGGGAGTGTTATGAAGTTCTGGGCATAATTCATGAGATCTGGAATCCCATGCCGGGCAGGTTTAAAGATTATATAGCCATGCCCAAATCAAATATGTACCAATCTCTTCACACTACCGTTATCGGTCCTCATGGTGATCCTCTGGAGGTGCAGATTAGAACGCCGGAGATGCATAGAACGGCGGAATACGGGATTGCAGCTCACTGGCGTTATAAAGAAGGGGGAAGCGGTGAGGAAGATTTTGAAGATAAGCTTTCCTGGCTCAGACAGCTGCTTGAGTGGCAGAAGGATCTGCAGGAACCGCATGAATTTATGGAGGCGCTCAAGGTTGACCTTTTTGAAGACGAGGTGTTTGTCTTTACGCCCAAAGGAGACGTAATAAATTTACCCCGGGGAGCCACGCCGGTTGATTTTGCCTATTATATTCATACTGAAGTGGGCCATAATTGTGTGGGGGCCAAAGCTAACGGCAAAATGGTACCCCTGGAGTATGAGCTGGAAAATGGCGATATTGTAGAAATATTGACCTCCAGCGACAGCGGTCCTTCCCGGGACTGGCTTGAATTTGTACAGAGTTCCCGGGCCAAAAGTAAAATAAAAAGATGGTTTAAAAGGCAGAGAAAGGATAAAGCAAAAGCTCAGGGCAAAAAATCATTAAATCAGGCCTTTGAGCGGGAAAATATAGAAATACCCTCTTCTGAGCGAGAAGCAGTTCTAAAAGAAATTGCTGAAGACCTGAACAGAAAGAGCGTCGAAGCTCTTTTTGAGGGGATAGGTTACGATCAGATTTCGATCAGGCAGGTTTTGAAGAAAATCCCTGATGATTACAAGGAATCGGAAGATCTCGAAGAGCTCATTTCCGATAAAAAGAAAGATAAAAGAAGTTCCGGGCGGGGTATTCAGGTTAAAGGGATGGATGATATACTGGTAAGAATAGCTAAATGCTGTAAGCCCGTCCCTGGAGACAGAATCGTTGGTTATATTACCAGAGGCCGAGGGGTTTCCGTTCATAGAGCTGATTGTCCTAATGTTAAGGAGATGAAGGGCGAGGACAGATTTATTGAAGTCAACTGGAGCTCTTCTGAAAGTGACTCCTATGAAGTTGAATTGATGATTGAGGCTGTCAATAAGCAGGCTTTATTGAACGAGATAACCGGAGTAATAAGCAATGAGAAAATTGAACTTCATTCAGTTATGGCCGATACCGATAAATACAATCAGGCCTATATTAAGATAGATGTCGAGCTCAGCAGCAAAGAACACATGAAAGAGCTCATGACTAAAATTGAAAATGTTTCCGGAGTTTTGTCGGTCAGCCGGGCCCGACCCAGTTAGGAACCGATTAATATGAATTTGGTGATCTCTTTTGACACTACGTTGAAAAATTAGGGGGTTGAAAGATGAGAGCTGTTGTGCAGCGGGTTAATAGCTGTCAGGTATACGTTGATAATGAAGAAATCGGCAGCATTGATTCAGGATTGTGTGTTTTTTTAGGTGTTGGAGAAGATGACGATACCGAAGATGCTGATTATCTTCTCGATAAGATTATAAATCTGAGGATTTTTGAAGATGATGAGGGGAAAATGAATCTATCAGCTCTGGATCTTGACAGAGAGATTATGGCAGTATCTCAATTTACACTTTACGGAGATTGTCGTCAGGGCAGAAGGCCTGGATATAGCGATGCCGCATCAGCTGATAAAGCTGAAAATTTATACAATTATTTTGTCGACGAACTGGAAAAGACCGATCTTGATTGTGCCACCGGAAAGTTTAAGGCTTTTATGGAAGTTGAACTCAATAATGATGGTCCCGTAACAATTCTTCTGGACAGCAAAAAGAACTTTTAATATCTATAAATCTGGAGGTAGATTTAACTTGCATATAGAAACGCTGCAGACGGGACGAAATGCGACTAATTGTTATATAGTGGAATGCGATAATCAGGGTTTGATAATTGATCCCGGCTCTGAAGATTCAGCCAAAAGAATTATGGGAAAAATCGCAGAGCGGGAGTGCGATTACAAATATATAGTCAATACCCACGGTCATTTCGATCATATAGGAGCTAATGCGGTCTTGCAGGAAGAGCTGGATCTGCAGATAGCTGCTCATGAAGAGGCAGCTTCTGTCCTGACCGATCCCAAAAAAAATTCGTCTCATCTGCTCAATAAAAAGATCATCAGCCCTCCGGCCGATCGAATTTTAAGCGAAGGTGAAAATATCGAAGCTGGAGACTGCAAATTTGAAATATATCACACTCCCGGGCATAGCCCCGGCAGCATAGTTTTATTTGAGCCCGGAGAAGAAGTTCTTTTTTCCGGCGATGTTATTTTTCGAGGTGGAATAGGCAGAACCGATCTGCCTGCCGGGAACAGCGGTGAACTTAAAGAGTCTCTGGAAAGGATAAAAAAAATATTTCCATTGAACACCAGGGTGTTTCCCGGTCATGGTCCTGAAACCACGTTAAAAGACTTTTATGATTACGTATATCCTCAGATTTATTGACATTGACCGGCTCCTGAGTTAAAATTATATTGAAGAAGTTTATCTGAAGCGGTATAAAGAAAAAGGGAGTGTTTTAATTTTATGTTTGATAAATTGAGGAATTACAGCAAGTATATAGTTTATATTGTCGTTGTCTCTTTTGCTGTCGGCGGAGGATTTATGGGCTATGGCGCATTTTCCGGCGGTGATCAAAGCCCGGCAGATCAGGAATCCATGAATATAGTGGCTGAGGTTGAAGGAGAAGAGATCAGCCGACACCGGTTGAACGAGCTTCAGCAAAATTATGCCCGGCAGACTGCTGATTTCACCAGAGCTCAAAATCTGTCTTTTCAACACGGTATTTTGAGTTCGTTGATCGATGAGAATTTGCTGATGCAGAAAGCAGAGCAAATAGAAACTGATACAGAGGTAAGTCCCGAGGAGATCGATGAGGTTATTGATAATATTCTGACCCAGAACAATATGGAGATGGAAGAACTGGAACAGATGCTGGCCCAGCAGGATATGTCGATATCA
This sequence comes from uncultured Halanaerobiaceae bacterium, assembly GCA_964436625.1. Lineage (GTDB taxonomy): Bacteria > Bacillota > Halanaerobiia > Halanaerobiales > Halarsenatibacteraceae > Halarsenatibacter. Next base: position 9,033 of record CAYTDP010000045.1, read on the forward strand.
CAGCTGCAGGAGAACATCAGGCGCTCTCTCGAGCAGCAGAAGATGATGGAGGGGGCGATGGATCATATTCAGGCTGAAGCAGAAGTGACTGAAGCTGAGGTTGAAGAGGTTTATCGTGAAGAATATGAAGATGATGAGGATGAAGCTGAAAGATCCGAAGAAGAGGTCAAAGAAGAGATACGCGAGGATCTGATGGCTGAAAGAGAAGATGAGGTGCTTGATCAATGGTTGACGGAAGCGAGAGAGGAAGCTGAGATAGAGATCAAAGATCCGGTTATGCGAGCCATGGATCTTTTTGAAAACGAAGAATTTGCTGCTGCAGCCGAAGAGTTCTCCGAAGCCAGAGAGATGAGTCGAGATCCTGCTGTCGATATATATTATGCTCGTTCCTATCAGGAGCTGGGAGAAGCTGAAGAAGCTTATTCTGTTCTGGAGAGTGCTATCGATGTGCACCCGGAGGAATGGGAAATATATTATGAGTTTGGCGAGATTTATGCTGAGAACGATGAAGAGGAGCTGGCCCTGGAGAAATATAAGGAAGCATCGGAGCTTGCCGGACGAAATCTCATGGCCCGTTACCGGCTGAGCAATGCCTTTACCAGACTGGAAGAAAGTGAGCTGGCTCAGGAAGAAATGGACCAATTTATAGAGCTGCAGGAGGAGAGGCAGGAGATCAGGCCTGAACAGGAAGCTATGGACGAGGAAGAGATGGAAGAGATTGATCCGGATGAAATCGAAGTCAGTCCTGGAGAAGATGAACAGGTTGAATAGGTAAAAAAAGGTGGTTAAAAATGAAAATAAATTCTCCCCGGGGGACTCAGGATATTCTGCCCCCCGATTCTTTTGGTTGGCAATTATTGGAAAACAAAGCCCACGAAATCAGTGAAAATTATAATTACCAGGAGATAAGAACGCCTGTCTTTGAATATACAGAACTTTTTAACCGGGGCATCGGGGAAGCTACCGATATCGTTGAAAAAGAGATGTATACATTTGAAGATAGGGGTGGCCGCAGTATAACGCTCAGGCCGGAAATGACGGCCTCGGTAGTTCGTTCTTTTCTGGAAAATAAGATATATGGAAGGGCTCAGCCCACCAAATATTATTACATCGGCCCCATGTTCAGATATGAAAGGCCTCAATCCGGTCGTTACAGACAGTTTCATCAATTCGGAGTTGAAGTTCTGGGCAGTAATGACCCGGATATAGATGTGGAATTGATGGCTATGGGCATCGATTATCTGGAAAAGCTGGGACTGAAAGATTTTTTTGTTGAGCTAAACAGTATCGGCTGTCCTGAATGCCGTCCCGATTATATCGCAGATCTCCAGGAATATTTTTCCGAGCATGAGGAGGAATTGTGCTCAGACTGCAGACGCCGGCTGACGAGAAATCCTCTGAGGATTCTGGATTGCGATGCGTGCGCGGAGACTACCGGGAATGCTCCGGAAATATTGGATTACATATGCGGCCAGTGTCACGATCATTTTTCTCAGGTAAGAGAAGGCTTAGGTCAGCTTAATATAGATTTTCATATAGAGCCCCATCTGGTCAGAGGACTTGATTATTATACAAATACAGTCTTTGAGGTAAAATCACACAATCTGGGAGCTCAAAATGCAATTTTTTCCGGGGGCAGATATAACGGGCTGGTCGAAGAAATTGGAGATCGGGATGTTCCTGGATCAGGCTGGGCGCTGGGATTGGAACGTCTTCTGCTGGTTCTGGAAGAGCAGAGAGATGAAGATATAAAATCCGATCTGGATGTTTATGTGATCAAGATCGGTCCCCGGGCTAAAAAATTATCATTGAATCTGCTGCGCAGACTCCGCAGAGCGGGATTTTCAGCCGATACAGATTATGGAGATCGCAGCGTCGGCAGTCAGATGAAAGATGCGGACAGAAAAAACAGCGATTACAGCATTATAATAGGTGAAGATGAGATCCAGAAGGATTCTCTAACTCTCAGAGATATGAATACCGGCGAGGAAGAGATGATAGCACAGGATAAAATAGTTGATGTGCTTGCGGATAAAATTCAGTAAATATCAGTGATAAGAGGTGAAATGAAATAAATGCAGAGCAGGGAAGCTGATGATATAAACGTTGAAAAAGAATACAATAGACGAACTCATAGATGTGAGGAGATAGGCACCGCTCTGACCGGAGAAGAGATTACAGTTAATGGCTGGGTGCAGAGATTAAGAGATCATGGCTCTCTTTTATTTATCGATCTGAGAGATCGTTCGGGTGTCATCCAGGTGGTATTTGATCAATCCGGCGATAAAGAACTTTTTGCCAGGGCTGAAAATCTGGGCAGCGAAGACGTAATCTCTGTGACGGGTACTATCAGCAGCAGGCCCGAAGAAAATATAAATCCCGAGATAACCACCGGGAAAGTTGAACTGGAGGCAGAGAAATTGGAGCTGATATCCCATTCTCAAACACCTCCCTTTGAAGTTGAAGATAAAACCCGGGCCACAGAGAGAGTGCGTCTTAAGCACAGATATCTCGACCTTCGCCGCCCCCGGATGCTGGAGATAATGAAAAAAAAGCATCAGGTCATGCAGGCTACAAGAAATTTTCTTTCGACCTCAGGTTACTGGGAAATAGAGACGCCCATACTGACCAAAAGCACCCCGGAAGGCGCCCGCGATTATCTTGTCCCCAGCAGATTGCATCTAGGGAGGTTTTACGCTCTTCCTCAATCTCCCCAGCTTTTTAAACAGCTGCTGATGGCCGGAGGAGTCGAACAGTATTTTCAGATTGCCAAATGTTTTCGCGATGAGGACCTGCGTGCAAATCGACAGCCTGAATTCATGCAGATTGATATAGAGACTTCATTTATAGATGTTGAAAGTTTTATGTCCGAAATGGAAAACCTCATAGGAGAGATATTTGCTGTTGCGGATATTGAAACACCTGAGAAGTTTGATGTCATGAGCTATCAGGAGGCGATGGAAAAATACGGAAGCGACAGCCCTGATACCAGGTTTGATCTTGAGATTGAGGATCTTTCCGATATATTTTCTGATAGTGATTTTAATCTCTTCAGCGATACAATAGCTGAGGGCGGCACCGTCAGAGGATTTAAGCTTGCTGATGGAGCTGATATGAGCAGAAGTCAGATAGATAAATACGAGGATTTCGTCAAAGAGCTGGGAGCAGCTGGGTTGATTAATTTTGCTGTCGGAGAGAAGGAAATTGAATCTCCCGTGGCTAAATTTATCTCCTCTGAGGAGCTGCAATCTCTCAAGAATAGATTATCAGCTGAAAAAGGAGATATGATTTTTGTTATAGCCGGAGAGATCGATTTAACTCTTAAATGTTTGGGGGATTTGAGATTAAAACTTGCCGAAGATTATAATCTTATACCTGAGAATGAATACGATTTTCTCTGGGTGGTGGACTTTCCGCTCTTCGGCTATAATAAAAAAGAGGAGAGAATTGAATCAGAGCATCATCCTTTTGCCGCTCCCCTTCCAGAAGATGAGGAGATGATTTCGGAAAATCCTCTTGCTGTCAGATCTCAGGCATATGACATGGTTATAAACGGTGAGGAGGTAGGTGGGGGCAGTGTTAGAATCAGCGATGCTGAGCTTCAGAAAGAGGTTTTCGAGCTGCTGGGCTTTTCTCCAGAAGAAGTTGAAGAAAAGTTTGGCTTTATGATAGAGGCATTAGAACACGGAGCCCCACCTCACGGAGGTATAGCATTTGGGCTGGATAGAATTGTAATGTTATTGACTGGAAGTGACTCAATTCGTGATGTGATAGCTTTTCCCAAGACTCAAAATGCCAGCTCTCCCCTGACAGGAGCCCCGGGTGAGGTTACCAGCAAACAGCTGGAAGAGCTGAACCTAAAAATTAATGAGAAGTAATATTTGCCTATATCTGTAATTACTAAATAAACAGATCGGAGGATTGTAAAGATGAATCTCTTCGCCAGCGTAGATCACAGCGATCAAAAACCTCTTGCCTTCAGAATGCGGCCGGAGTGTTTTGATGAATTATATGGCCAGTATCATCTAACCTCTGAAGGTAAGCTTTTGAGAAGAATGATAGATTCCAATCGACTTCAGTCGATGATACTTTACGGTCCTCCGGGCAGCGGTAAGACCAGTCTGGCGAGAGTGATAGCTGAAAACACTGATTCAGAGTTCAAAAAGGTGAATGCTGTTACTTCCGGAGTCAAGCAGCTCAGAAAGATCATAGCTGAAGGAAAAGATAATCTTCAGATGCATCAGCAAAATACTATATTATTTATAGACGAAATTCACAGATTTAATAAAGCTCAACAGGATGCCCTTCTTCCTTCTGTGGAAGAGGGGTATATTATTTTAGTTGGAGCAACCACAGAAAACCCTTATTTTGAAGTCAACTCTCCCCTGCTTTCTCGAGCAAGAGTTTTTAAACTGCATGAGCTGAGCAGTGATGATATAAAAAAAATAGTTCTGCAGGCATTAAATGATGAGGAAAGAGGACTGGGGGATATGAATGTGAAGATAGGGGAAGAAGAACTGAAATTTTTGGCCGAAGCTTCCCGGGGAGATGCCAGGACGGCTTTAAACTCCCTGGAGATTGCTGTTTTATCAACAAGCCCCGATGATTCAGGTGCTATTAAAATAGACATCGAGATTCTGGAAGAGTGTCTTCAGGAAAAAAGGAAGCAGTATGATAAAAGCGGAGATAACCATTATGATATAGTATCTGCCTTTATTAAAAGTATCAGAGGTTCGGATCCTGATGCAGCTATGTTCTGGCTGGCAAGAATGATAGAGGCAGGAGAGGATCCCATGTTCATAGCCAGGCGGATTATAGTTCATGCTGCTGAGGATATAGGTCTGGCTGATCCCCGCGCTTTAAATATAGCCATTTCAGCTGCCAGAGCGGTTGAGTATGTGGGTATGCCGGAGGCAAGATTGCCTCTGGCGGAGGCTGTTTTATATCTGACAACTGCTCCCAAATCAAATTCCACCATAAAGGCTGTCGATAATGCCCTGGAATACATTAGAAAAAATGATATCGGACCGGTCCCTGACCACCTGCGCGACACTCATTACAGCGGAGCGGATGATCTGGGCCACGGAGAGGGGTATAAATATCCCCACAGTTATCCAGATAACTTCGTAGAGCAAAATTATCTGCCTGAGATGGAGGGGGAACTCGAATTTTATAACCCCGATGGTCAGGGGCGTGAAAAAAAGATTAATAAATATCTGAAATATTTAAGTAAGGACGAGGGAGAAAGAAATAGTGACAGTGGATAGTATGGATGATGAAGACCAATATAAAACTATAAGCCGGAAAAATAGAATAGAATCGAGGGTTAAGGGCAGCCGATTCATAGCTACTGCTTTTCCCTGTTTTTCTCGCCAGGAGGCTGAAAGGGTCGTCAATAATATTAAAGCTGAGTTTTCTGATGCCACTCATAATGCTTTTGCTTTTCGAGTTTTCAATGAAGGGAGTTTGGAGGAAATATCTGATGATGACGGTGAGCCTGCTTCCAGCGCTGGTCCTCCGATTCTGCAGCGGCTTCAGGGCGAAAACCTGTTAAATGCTGCGGTTGTCGTGACCAGATATTTTGGGGGAACAGAGCTCGGAATAGGTGGGCTTATCAGGGCTTACGGGGAGGCTGCCGGCCGGTCTATAAAGACTGTGGAAAAAGCTGAGGTCAAGAAATATTTGAAGTTCTCCTGCCGTGGCAGCTATAACCATATAGGCGAGGTTATAAGTCAGCTGGAAAAAAGAGAAATAGACATTAAAAATCGAGGCCACTGTCAGAAAGGATTTGTTCTTAAAGGGGAGATGCCCCTGGAATTTGAACAGGTTTTGCAGAGTGAACTCAAAAACATTACGGGAGATAACGTGGAATTAGAAATTATCGACAGTTTTTTCAGGCGGCTTGATTGACAATCAGTATTAATTATGGTAAACTTAAGTTGATTAATTAGGTCAAGTTTGAGGGGTGTAAAAATGAAAATATCTACTAGAGGAAGATACGGGTTGAGGGCGCTTGTCGATCTCGCTCTTTATGAAGAAGGCAAGGCTATACCTCTTAGGAAAATATCGGAGAGAGAGAATATATCGGAGCAATATCTTGAGCAATTATTCGCCAGCCTTAGAAAAGCCGGCATAGTTTCCAGTGTCAGAGGAGCTCATGGAGGATATCTTCTCAATGAAGATCCGGACGAGATCACCGCTGGTGATGTAATAAGAGTACTCGAAGGTCCTATTCAACCGGTCAGCTGTGTAACTGATGACTTTGAGTGCGAACAGGAAAAAGAGTGTGTAACTCATGATTTATGGTTGCTTTTAAGCGACCAAATTGGCGAGGTTCTCGACTCCTATACCCTGTCAGATCTGGTACAAAAAGCTGGAAAGATTAAGTATGATTCGGAAAAAAATGATTAGTTTGTATTCTATCGTGAATTTGGGGTGATTAACAATGGAAAAAAGATACTATTTTGATCACGCGGGCACCTCTCCTCTTGACGAAGAAGTTTTAGAGGCTATGAAGCCCTACTTTTTGGAGAAATACGGAAACCCCTCAAGTATCTATCAGGAAGGCCAGGAAGCTGATAGAGCTGTTGAAAAGGCCCGGCAGCAGGTGCAAAACCTTATAAATGCAGAAAAAAGCGAGGAAATTATATTCACGGGAAGTGGGACTGAAGCAGACAATTTAGCGGTAAAAGGAGCAGCAATCGCCAGAGAGAACAGAGGAAAGCATATAATCACCTCTGAAATTGAGCACCATGCTGTTCTTCATACCTGTGAGTATCTTGAAGAAAATCGTGATTATGAAGTTACTTATCTTTCTGTTGACGAAGACGGTTTAATAGATCTAGAAGAACTCAAGGAAGAAATTCGCGAGGACACAACGCTAATCACTATAATGATGGCCAATAACGAAATAGGGACCATTCAGCCAGTGAAAGAAATAGCCGAAATAACTGATAAACGCGATATTATTTTTCATACAGATGCAGTTCAGGCTGCGGGGCAGCTGAAGCTGGATGTGCAGGAGCTTGGAGTGGATCTGCTGTCACTATCAGCTCATAAAATTAACGGTCCTAAAGGCGTGGGAGCATTGTATCGCAGCAAAGGGACTAAATTAGTTCCTCAAATGAATGGAGGAGCTCAGGAGAATAAACTCCGGGCCAGTACCGAAAATGTTCCCGGCATTGTCGGTTTTGGAAAGGCAGCTGAACTTGCCCGAAAAAGACTGCCGGAAAAACAGAAAAAATTACAAAATCTGCGTGACAAAATAATTGATAGAGTAAGAGAAGATATAGGTGATGTTATATTGAACGGACCTGAACCTGGCAGCGGCTGCAGACTGCCGAACAATGTTAATTTTTGTTTCAGATATATCGAAGGTGAATCGATACTTCTAAATCTTGACATGGAAGGGATAGCAGCTTCCAGCGGTTCAGCCTGTACATCCGGTTCTTTAGAGCCTTCTCATGTACTGCTGGCACTCGGTCTCAGCCATGAAATTGCTCATGGATCATTAAGATTGACAATGGGTTATAGCAATACAGAGGAAGAGGTTGATTATTTGCTGGAGGTACTTCCTGAAGTTATTGAAAGACTCAGGGAGATGTCTCCTCTGTATGATTAAATATATTCTCATTAAAAGAGTTAGTTCTGAAGTAGAAAAACTAATATCCAGGCAAACCTTCAGGAGATGATAAAATGTATTCTGATAAAGTTATGGATCATTTTCAAAACCCCCGGAACATGGGTAAAATAGAAGATGCCGATCTGGTAGGAGAAGTGGGGAATCCGACCTGTGGAGATATTATGAAGATCTATATGAATATCGATGAAGAGGAGAAAATCACCGAGATAAAGTTCAACACTTTTGGTTGTGGAGCTGCTGTAGCAACCAGCAGTATGGTTACCGAACTTGTCAAGGATAAAACTTTAGATGAAGCTGAGGAAATCTCCAACGAGGAAATTGCTGAATCTTTGGACGGTTTGCCTCCTGCCAAGATGCATTGTTCCAACCTTGCGGCAGATGCTGTAAAAGATGCTATCGAAAAGTACAGAGATCCAGAAAAACAGTCAGGAGCGGGACATGCTGATCATACTGAGGAACTGCAGCAGGACGAAAAAGTGGCAGAATAATTCTTGCAAACTTTTGTATATAAGGCGGCGGGTGATTAAATGACAAAAGTTATGGTAGCTATGAGCGGCGGTGTTGACAGTTCTGTCACCGCCGCTATTTTAAATGAAAAAGGCTTTGATGTTATCGGTGCTACTATGAAAATAGTGCCTGACTTTGTGAAAGATAGCCATGAACAGGAGGGGAGCTGCTGCGCCATTTCGGATGCCAAAAAAGTTGCGGCAGCACTGGATATTCCACATTACAGCTTTAATTTTAAAAAAGCTTTTTCTGAGAGAGTTATAAATAATTTTGTGAAAGAATATACCAGCGGCAGAACTCCCAACCCCTGTGTTGTCTGCAATAAGGAGCTGAAGTTTTTTGAGCTTTTACGTCGTTCCCGGGAAGTTGGCTGTCAGTATCTGGCGACCGGTCATTATGCTTTGAAAACAAAATCCAATTCCGGAGATAGAATTCTGTTAAAAAAAGGCAGATCGCCGGATAAAGATCAAAGTTATATGCTATATCGGCTTGATCAAAAACAGCTAAAAAAATCTTTATTTCCTCTGGGAAATTATGAAAAGCGTCAGGTTAGAGAGCTGGCTCAAAAGTTTGATCTTCCAGTATCTGATAAACCTGACAGCCAGGAAATTTGTTTTGTACCTGATGATGATTATAAAAAATTCCTGGAAAGACATTTTTCTCAACCTGGAAAAACAGGACCTATTTATTATGTTGATGGCGAAAAAATAGGAGAGCATGAAGGTCTCTATAATTATACGATCGGGCAGCGGAGAGGCCTGGGTATTTCTCTTGATCATCCTGTTTATGTGCTTGAAATAGATAGTGAAAATAATGCTCTAATAGTGGGACCTCGAAGCGAACTCAATTTCAAAGGTTTAAAAGTTAAAAAATTAAACTGGATACCATTTCAGAAGCCCCCCCAATATTTAAAAGCTGATGTAAAAGTAAGATATAATGCTGACTCCGTAAAATCTATAATTGAGCCAGTATCTTCAGATCAGGCCAGAGTATTTTTCCAGAAACCTGTTAGAGCAGTTGCTCCCGGTCAATCCGCTGTTTTTTATCGCGAGGATCTAGTGGTGGGGGGAGGATTAATAGAGAAAGGGTTTAGGATTAAAAAGATCGGATCTTCTCCATAACCGTTGGTGAAATTTACGACATATTCTATCAAAGCGAT
>CAYTDP010000046.1:0-18264 GCA_964436625.1 uncultured Halanaerobiaceae bacterium
AAAATGTCCTAAATGCAGGTGTTCTTAAACAAAATCCAACAACTGATGTGGAGAAGAACCAGATTTCTTAAATTTGACAGTAAGATTTAATCATGTTACCATAACTAGAAATCTAACTCCTAAATATTTCAGAATAATCTTCTCCACGTCAGCCCGCAATGTATACAGGTATCCAGCAGTATATTTGTGATTTCAGGTCGGTTGAATTTATCGATGATGATATAACAATACCGGCTTCACATAAAAATTTTATTATTCTAAATGAGTCGGGGACAGGCTTCGCTTATTCAGGGCAATTGGAGACTTTATTCGTGTCTCTTCTGCTGAGTGGAGAAGGGGCTTTTTTCTTTTTTTGAATATTTATAACCAGGGAAAGGAGAGGGGAAATAGTATGAGCAAAAAGCTTACCGGAGCGGAAATGATCACTGAAGCCCTAAAAGAAGAGGGCGTGGAAACTATTTTTGGTTATCCCGGTGGAGCTGTCATACCAATTTATGACCAACTTTACGATGAGGATTTCGAGCATATTCTAGCTCATCATGAGCAGGGAGCGGCCCACGCTGCTGATGGTTATGCCAGAGCTACCGGCAAGGTGGGTGTCTGCATTGCGACATCCGGTCCGGGGGCAACCAATCTGACTACCGGCCTGGCCAATGCCAAGATGGATTCGGTGCCGATGGTCGCTTTTACCGGGCAGGTACCCAGTCATATGCTGGGTAGTGATGCTTTTCAGGAGGCCGATGTTACCGGCATTACCATGCCGATAACCAAGCACAATTATCTCGTGCAGGATGCGGAAGACCTCCCGCGAATTATTAAAGAAGCATTTCATATAGCGAGAACTGGAAGACCGGGTCCTGTAGTTATAGATGTTCCCAAGGATATGATGCAGATGGAAGGTGAGTTTGATTATCCTGATCAGGTCAACCTGCGCGGTTATAAGCCTAATTACGAGGGGCATGAAGGGCAGGTAAAAAATGCTGCCGAAAAAATTAACGAGGCTCAACGTCCTATCATTTATGCCGGTGGGGGCGTGATAATTTCCGAAGCCAGCCAGGAGCTGAGGAAGCTGGCCCGAAAAAGTCAAATACCTGTCACTACCACCCTCACGGGATTGGGAGCTTTTGATGAGCAGGACGTATTGAGTCTTGGCATGCTGGGCATGCACGGCACGAGCGAGGCCAATCTGGCTGTATCCAATGCTGATTTGATTATCGCGGTTGGCTGTCGTTTCGATGATAGAGTAACTGGCAAGCTGAATGAATTTGCTCCCGATGTGGAAACTATTGTCCATATCGATATAGATCCCGGTGAAATCGGGAAAAGGGTAGCCGTAAATATTCCTATCGTGGGCGATGCCAAAAATGTGCTGCAGAAATTAACTCCCCGTATTGAGGAGAAGGAAAGAGATGGATGGCTTGAAAGAATCGAGCAGTGGAAGGAAATAGATCGAGCCAATATTCAGTATGCTGAAGAAGACGGTACAATCGCCCCTCATCTTGTCATGGAGGAGATATATGAGCTGACCGGTGGTGAAGCGTATATTGTCACCGAAGTTGGACAGCATCAGATGTGGGCAGCTCAGCATTTTAAATATTCCCATCCCGGGCAGTTTATCACTTCCGGAGGCCTGGGAACAATGGGATATGGCCTTCCTGCTGGAATCGGAGCTCAGGCGGGACAGCGTGATGATAACGTATACGTTATAGCCGGTGATGGCAGTCTGCAGATGAATATTCAGGAACTGGCCACCGCGGTCAAAAACGATCTGCCCGTTAATGTTATTATTATGAACAACACTTTTCTGGGTATGGTCAGGCAGTGGCAGGAAATATTTGCTGACAGCCGCTATTCCGAAACATGCTTAAAGGAGAGGGATTACTGTCCTGATGAATGTGAGGGGCCAGGAGATGAGGAATGCCCTGAAATGGTGCCCGATTTTGTGAAATTGGCTGATGCATATGACGTAGAAGCCACCAGGGTTTTAAACCTGGAGGATTATCGAGAGGCGCTGGCTCAGGCTCACCAGAGCAGCAGGATTAATATTATTGAGGTCATGATCGGTGAAGAGGAGAATGTTTTCCCCATGGTTCCGCCCGGCGGTTCGCTTTACGAGATGATCTATGAGGAGGGTTCATAATGAAGCATACCGTTTCCGTGCTCGTGGAAAATGAATCCGGGGTCCTCTCGCGCATAGCCAGTCTTTTCAGCAGAAGAGGATTTAATATTCACAGCCTGTCGGTCGGTGAAACCGAGAGCAGCGATATTTCGCGCATCACTCTGGTTGTAAAGGGCGATGAAGCTGTAGTTGAACAGCTGATGAAACAGCTCAATAAATTGATCCCGGTCTATAAAGTCAGCAATATAACCAATGATCCTGCGGTCAGTCGAGGGCTGGCTTTCATCAAGGTTAAAACCGATTACAGCAACAGATCGGAGATAATTCAGATTGTGGATGTCTTTAGAGGGGAAGTTGTCGATGTGGGCAAAGATTCGATAATGGTTGAAATTACCGGCGATGAAGAAAAAATTAAAGCGCTCGAGGAACTCTTAAAACCCTACGGAATTGAGGAGATGGTTAGAACGGGCAAGATCGCTATGGTTAGAGGTGAAAAATAAAAAAGACTGGAATTGAAATCTGCAGAGGGGGTTAGTAATATAATGACTGAAGTGTTTTATAATGAGGATGCCGATCTTAATCTTCTTTCCGAACGCAAAGTAGCAATTATTGGCTATGGCAGCCAGGGACATGCTCAGGCTCAAAACCTCCGTGATTCCGGAGTCGATGTTATAGTGGGGCTCAGACAGGGCGGTGAAAGCTATCAGCAGGCCGATGAGGATGGATTTGATCCTCTGCCTATAGCTGAGGCGGCAGAGACTGCCGACATTGTACAGATTTTGCTTCCGGATACAGTTCAGAAGCAGGTCTATGAGGAGAAGATAGCCGACAATCTTGAGAGCGGTAACGCTCTGGTTTTTTCCCATGGATTCAACATTCATTACCGTCAGATCGTGCCGCCTGAAGATGTAGATGTTTACATGGTGGCTCCAAAAGCTCCCGGGCATCTGCTGCGCCGGGTCTTTGAGGACGGCCAGGGAGTTCCGGCTTTGATAGCTGTTTTTCAGGACAGCACCGGTCAGGCCCGTGATCTGGCTCTGGCTCAGGCTAAAGGTATAGGCAGCACCAGGGCCGGGGTTTTAAAGACGACCTTTGCCGAAGAGACTGAATCCGACCTTTTCGGAGAACAGGCAGTGCTCTGCGGAGGAGTAACAGAATTGATCAGAGCCGGCTTTGAAACTCTGGTCGATAATGGCTACAGTCCGGAAATTGCCTATTTTGAATGTCTCAACGAATTAAAGCTTATCGTAGACCTTATCTATGAGCAGGGGATAACAGGCATGAGAGAATCAATTTCAGATACTGCTGAATACGGAGATCTCGTAGCCGGTGAAGAGATCATAAACGAAAAGTCCCGTGAGGCTATGGAGAACCTGCTGGAAAACGTACAAAACGGCGAATTTGCCAAGCGCTGGCTTTTGGAAAATAGAGTAGGCCGCCCCTCTTACATTCAGCGCCGGGAAAATCAAAGAGATCATCAGATCGAAAAAGTCGGCAGAAAGCTTCGCAGCATGATGGAATGGCAGGGTGATTGACCTATGACTGTAAAATTTTTCGATACCACCCTCCGCGATGGTGAGCAGTCTCCGGGAGTTAATCTCAATATTAAGGATAAGCTCAGGATAGCCGAACAGCTGGCTGCTTTAAATGTAGACGTTATAGAAGCCGGTTTTCCCATTTCTTCTGAAGGAGATTTTCGCGCTGTTAATAAAATAGCTGAGGAAGTCTCGGGCCCGATAATAACCGGATTGGCCCGGACTAAAAAAGAGGATATCGATAGAGCCTGGGAGGCGATTAAACCTGCTTCCAGGCCCAGAATTCATACCTTCATCGCTACCTCTCAGATCCACATGGAACATAAATTGCGCAAATCACCGGAAGAGGTGCTGGAAGAATCAGTCAGAGCTGTAAAAAGAGCAAAAAGTTATACTGACGATGTGGAGTTTTCAGCTGAGGATGCAGTCCGCAGCGACAGGGATTTTCTCTGTGAGCTTTTTGAAGCAGTTATCGAAGCGGGAGCTACCACAGTCAACATACCCGATACTGTCGGCTATTCTGTCCCCCATGAATTTGGAGGGCTGGTGGCCTATATACGCGAAAACGTCAGCAATATTTCCCAGGCAGATATGAGCATTCACTGTCATGATGATCTGGGGCTGGGAGTTGCCAACTCTCTGGCTGCCGTGGAAGAAGGAGCTGTTCAGATTGAATGTGCGGTCAATGGCATCGGTGAGCGGGCCGGCAATGCTGCCCTGGAGGAGATTGCTTTAGCTCTTCATACACGCAGGGATTATTACGATAAAGATCATTCCTTAAACCTGCAGGAGATTCACCGTACAAGCCGTCTGGTCAGCAATTTAACCGGCATGGAAGTTCAGCCCAATAAAGCTGTTGTCGGCGAAAATGCCTTTGCTCATGAATCAGGTATCCACCAGGATGGAGTCTTAAAAGAACGTACCACCTATGAAATAATGGATGCAGAAACGATCGGTCTGGAAGAGAATAAAATCGTCATGGGCAAGCATTCAGGCCGCAGCGCTTTCAGGCAAAAGCTTTCTGAGCTGGGGTATGATCTTGACGATGAAAATCTGAATGATGCCTTCCTGAGGTTTAAAGAGCTGACCGACAGAAAGAAAGAGATCACCAATCTCGATCTTGAAGCTATAGTTGAAGGTCAGCTGGTTCAGCGCGAGCAGATTCTCGAGCTTAAAAAGCTCCAGGTTACTACCGGAATGGGTATTTCTACCACTACGGTCCATATGGAATACAGGGGCGAAAAGGTGCTGGAATCGGCCTGTTCTGAAGGAGGGCCGATAGATGCCACCTATGAAGCGATCAATAAAGTTTCCGGACATGATTGCCGCCTCCTGCTTTTCAAAATAGATGCCATCACCGGCGGTAAGGACGCTCTGGGACATGTTACTGTCAAGCTGACCAACAGCGGCAGAGACGAGAGCGAGGAGGATGTTTATCTGGGCCGGGGAGTCAGCACTGATATCGTCAAAGCTAGTGCGATCGCCTATATAAATGCTACCAACAGAATTCTTACAGAGCAGGAAAGCGAAGGGAGCTCATAAAAATGTCGATGACAATGGTGGAAAAAATTCTCGCCGATCATGCCGGTCGCAGTCAGGTCGAGCCCGGAGATATAGTAGAAGCCGAAGTTGATCTGGTACTCGGCAACGATATAACCACTCCGGTGGCTATCGATGAATTTGCAAAGATAGGAGTAGATGAAGTTTTCGATCGCAGCAAGATTGCTCTCATACCTGATCATTTCGCCCCCAATAAGGATATTCAAAGTGCCGAACAATGCAAGAGGCTGAGGGATTTCGCCGATAAATATGAAATAGAGAACTATTTTGAAGTTGGAGAGATGGGTATAGAGCATTGCTTATTGCCCGAAAAGGGACTGGTGCTGCCCGGACAGATTGTCATCGGAGCTGATTCCCACACCTGTACCTACGGGGCTTTTGGAGCTTTAGGTACCGGGATTGGCAGTACAGATATGGCTGCTGCCATGGCGGCCGGCGAGACCTGGTTTAAGGTTCCTACAACGATAAAGATCAATTATCAGGGAGAACTCGATGAGTGGGTCGAGGCCAAGGATTTGATTTTATACACCATAGGCGATTTAGGAGTTGATGGAGCTTTATATAAAGCCCTGGAATTCACAGGCGAAGTTATAGAATCGCTGTCGATGGCCGGCAGGATGACTGTATCCAATATGGCCATAGAAGCTGGAGCAAAATGCGGACTTATAGCTCCGGACAGCACAACCGAAAATTATCTTGCCGGCAGAACTGAAGCTGATTACGAATGCTTTTACAGCGATGAGAATGCCGATTACGAGCGGGAAATAAATTATGATGTGGGGGAAATAGAACCTCAGGTGGCCTTTCCTCATCTGCCTGAAAACACCAGAAATATAAGTGATATAGATAATATTCCTGTTGATCAGGTTGTCATAGGATCCTGCACCAATGGCAGGCTGGAAGATCTCAGAACAGCTGCCGATATACTGGAGGATAAAGTTAAATCTGATGGGGTCAGGTTAGTTGTTTTCCCGGGCACTCAGGAGATCTATCGCCAGGCAGTAAAAGAAGGAATAATAGAAACACTGGTTGATGCTGGAGCCGCGGTAAGCACCCCCACCTGCGGGCCCTGCCTGGGTGGTCACATGGGAGTTCTGGCCGAAGGTGAAAGAGCTGTTTCCACTACCAATCGAAATTTTGTAGGCAGAATGGGCCATCCTAAAAGCGAGGTTTATCTGACCGGTGCGGCGGCAGCGGCAGCATCAGCTGTGGCCGGCAGAATTGCTTCCCCCGAGGAGGTCATGTAATGAGCATAGACATAATATCTGGCAATGCATGGAAATATGGAGACGATATAGACACCGATGTAATAATACCGGCCCGATATCTCAATACTTCCGATCCAGCTGAACTGGCAGAGCACTGCCTGGAAGATCTGGATGAAAATTTTGCTGATGATGTGGAGAAAGGAGATCTTCTTGTGGCAGGAGAAAACTTCGGTTGTGGCAGCTCCCGCGAACACGCTCCTCTGGCAATAAAAGGTGCGGGTGTGAGCTGTGTGATAGCCGTTTCTTTTGCCCGGATATTTTATCGCAATGCTATAAACATCGGTCTTCCAATACTGGAAAGCAGGCAGGCTGCTGAAAATATAGAAGAAGGAGATAAAGTTGAGGTCGATGTTGATACAGGAATCATTCACAACATAACAGCAGATGAAAAATACAGGGTAGATCCTTTTCCCCCCTTTATTCAGGAACTTATTGAGGCCGGCGGTTTGATAGCCTATACTAAACGAAAGGTTGGAAGTTAAAATGAAATTCGATATAGCTCTTATACCTGGTGATGGAATCGGACCGGAAGTCGTAGATGAAGGCGTTAAGGTGCTGGAAAAACTTCAGCATACCAGCGATCTGAGTTTTAACTTTCAGGAATTCCCCCAGGGAGCCGATCATTATCTGGATACAGGCGAGTTAATAGCTGATGAGGCCATGGAAGAGCTTGGTGAATTTGATGCTGCTCTTATGGGGGCTGTGGGTGATCCTCGCGTAAAACCAGGGGTTCTCGAGCGGGGCATCCTTTTGAAAATACGTTTTTCCTTCGACCAGTATATAAATTTGAGACCGATCAGACTCAGGGACAGTAAATATACTCCTCTGAAGAATAAATCTCCTGAAGATATCGATATGGTTGTCGTGAGGGAAAACACTGAAGGTCTTTACGCCAACAGCGGCGGATTTTTGAGAAAAGGAACCAGTGAAGAAGTTGCTATTCAGGAAATGGTGAATACCTATCACGGCGTAAGCAGAGTTATCAGGTATGCCTATGAATATGCTGCTGAGAGCGGAAGAAACTTGACCCTCTGTGATAAGTGCAATGTTCTTGGTTATGCCCATGATCTCTGGCAGAGATGTTTCCAGGATATAGGAGAAGATTTCTCCGGGGTAAAAAGAGACCATGTGCTGGTCGATGCGCTTACCATGAAAATGGTAAGAAATCCTGAAGAACTCGATGTCGTTGTGACCTCCAATATGTTTGGGGATATTATCACTGATCTGGGAGCTGAGCTGCAGGGAGGAATGGGCATGGCTGTGTCGGCCAATATTAATCCGGAAGGTCTTTCCATGTTCGAGCCAGTTCATGGTTCGGCCCCGGACATAGCCGGTAAAGGCATCGCCAATCCCCTGGCTGCAGTGCTGGCAGCAGCTTTTATGGTAGAAGAGCTGGGAGCTGAAAAAGATGCAGCGAAAATCAGAGCGGCAGTTGACCGTGCCTTAGAGGAGCAGCAGCTTACTTCTGATATGGAAGGTGAGCTAACAACCTCCGAGGTAGGAGACTTCATCTGCAGCATTCTTGAGTAGGAGGTATTAGAGAGATGATAGAAATATTTGATACGACCCTGCGAGATGGTACTCAGCAGGAAGGGATATCTTATTCCACGGAGGATAAGATTCATATAACCCAAAAGCTTGATGAGCTGGGGCTTGATTATGTAGAAGGAGGCTGGCCCGGTTCCAATCCCAAAGACATAGAGTATTTCGAAAAAGTGAAAAGTATGGACCTGGAAAACACCACCGTGGTCGCTTTCGGCAGCACCAGAAGGCCCGGGCTCAGCCCTGAAGAGGATAGAAATCTTGAGGCTTTGATCAAGGCCGGAGTAGAGGCTGTAGCAATTTTCGGAAAGAGCTGGGATCTTCATGTTACAGATGCTCTGGACACCACACCTGATGAGAACCTCAAGATGATTGCCAGCTCTGTCAAATTTCTCAAATCCCGTGGACTGGAAGTTATATTCGACGCCGAGCATTTTTTTGATGGATTTGAATCGGATAGCGATTATGCTCTGGAAGCTGTCAGCGCCGCCGAAGAAGCGGGAGCTGATAGAGTGGTGCTCTGCGACACGAATGGTGGATTTTTGCCCGGGGATATCCGCAGAATTTACCGGGAGGTAAAAGAGGTTTTATCTTCCCCTCCGGGAATACATCCTCATAATGATACCGGTCTGGCGGTGGCCAATGCTCTGGCTGCAGTTGAGGAAGGAGCCCGGCATGTACAGGGCTCTATTAATGGCTATGGTGAGAGATGCGGCAATGCCAATCTATGTCATCTGATCCCCAATCTTCAGATTAAAAAAGGGTATGAAGTTCTGGGCGATGGAGATTTGAGCAAACTCACCCCCACAGCCAGATATGTCAGCGAGATTGGCAACCTAAATCCTCCCACCAGTGATCCCTTTGTAGGAGAAAGTGCTTTCGCCCATAAAGGCGGCATACATGTTAGCGCCGTGATGAAAAACCCTGAGACCTATGAGCATATAGATCCGGAGATAGTCGGTAATGAAAGAAGAGTACTGGTATCCGAATTATCGGGCAAAAGCAATCTTCAGTATAAAGCCGAAGAGCTCGGAATAGAGCTGGAAGATGGAGAAGAATCTCGTGAGGTTCTGGATAGAATCAAAAAACTTGAACACAAGGGCTATAATTTCGAGGGGGCTGAAGCTTCTTTTAAACTGCTTATAGATAGAATGCGCGGCGAGTATCAGCGACTCTTTACTCTGGAAAAGGTCAGAATACTCACCGATAAAAAAGGTGAAGGGAAGCCGACTTCGGAGGCTGTTATTAAAGTCAGCGTGCGAGGAGAACAAAAACATACGGCAGCTGAAGGAGTTGGTCCGGTAAATGCTCTCGATAAGGCTCTGCGCAAGGCTCTCATAGAGTTCTATCCCTCACTGGAATCTCTTTATCTAATAGATTACAAGGTGCGGGTGATCGATGGCAGCGATGGTACAGCAGCCAAAGTCAGGGTTCTCATCAAAACAGGCAATGGCACCAGAAGCTGGGGAACAGTTGGTGTATCGACCAATATCATTGAGGCAAGCTGGCGAGCTGTAGTTGACAGTATTGAGTATGGAATCAGGCTGGAAAGAAAAGAAAACCAGGGAGAGCTGGTTTCTTAAAAATACTTAAATTATGGAGTGATAAACTTGCCCGAAACTATCGATGAACAAATAACTATTGAGAAAACAAAAGACCCCAAGGAGATTCCGGCTGATGATGATCTGGATTTCGGCAGGCTCTTCTCTGATCATATGTTTATGATGGAATATGAGTCCGGGAAGGGCTGGCATGATCCTCAAATCATGCCCTATCAACCTCTGGAAATTGATCCGGGATCATCTTTCTGTCATTATTGTCAGGTTACTTTTGAGGGTATGAAAGCCTATCGCAATGAAGATGATGAGATAATGCTTTTTCGTCCTGGCAAGAATGCTGAACGACTTAATAATTCCAACCGCAGAATGTGCATGCCCGAGCTCGATCCAGAATTTTTTATAGAAGCGGTAAAAACCCTGGTAGATGTTGATAGTGACTGGGTGCCGTCCAGCGAGGGCACATCTTTATATATACGACCTTTAATGATCGCCACCGAGAAATATCTAGGACTAAAATCCTCTGATAGTTATAAATTTCTCATCATAGCTTCTCCTGTCGGCTCTTACTATCCGGAAGGTTTAAAGCCCACCGAGATCAAGGTGGAAACTGAATATGTTCGTTCTGTCAAAGGTGGGACAGGGGCAGCAAAGACTGGAGGCAATTACGGCAGGAGTCTTCTGGCCCAGAATCAGGCTGCAGAAGATGGATTTGATGGAGTTTTGTGGCTTGATGGCAGGGAAAGAAAATATGTGGAAGAAGTAGGAGCAATGAATGTTTTCTTCCGCATAGATGACACTATCGTTACTCCTTCGCTTGAGGGAACCATTCTGCCCGGTATAACCAGAGATTCGGTCATTAAAATTCTCGAAGACCGGGGAGAAGAAGTCGAAGAAAGAAAACTGGAGATTGAAGAGCTGGCTCAGGCCTATCGAAATGGTTATCTGCAGGAAGCTTTCGGTACAGGTACCGCTGCAGTTATAGCTCCGATAGGCAGGATACAATGGGAGGATTTGAATATGGAGATTAATGATAGAGAAGTAGGACCTCTCACCAGCGAAATTTATGATATTTTAACCGGTATTCAAAGAGGGCGGATAGAGGATGAATACGGCTGGACGGTTAAAGTGAAATAAATAATTAATCAATTTCGGGAGGTTTTTCTTGACAGGGGCCTTTTCCTCTGCTATAATTTCTACAACAACTTAAAATAAGTTAACATCATTCAGTCGAAATATAATCAAAAGTGACAACAATGTCGAAGGGGCTTAAGTAAGTCTCCAGCCATCAATCGAGTGCCGCTGGCTCGAGACCGAATTTCACCCCGGAATTGCCGGCCGAAATAAAGTAGGCTGGGCCGTAATCCGTCGTTATCCGGTGAGGAAGTGATTGCTTCCAACATATGAGTGAACTTTTCGGATGAAGTATATCTTCTCATATCTTTTTCCGGAAAGTTCAATCAGGTGGTACCGCGACTATTAAGGTCGCCCTGATAAGGGGCGGCCTTTTTTGATTTAAAATTTATTTCAGCAAGGAGGAATTAAAATGCTCATCAAGATGAAAAATGCCAACAAGAAGGACAAACGGGAAGTTCGGAAAAGATTGCCAGGAGAAGAGCTGGAGATAATACCTTTCGGGCAGCATGAGATCATCATAGCAAAACTGGACAGGATGAGAGATGAATATTCCCAGGATCTTCAGGAACAGCTGAGTTCAGCACCAGCAGTTGAGGAAGTTATTACGATATCGGAACCCTATCAGCTGACCTCTAGAAAGCTCAAACCTGAAGGAAGCGTGGTCGATGTCGATGGAGTGAAAGTTGGAGATGAAACGCCTGCTGTTATGGCAGGCCCATGTTCGGTCGAGAATAAAGAGCAGCTTTTGAAAACTGCTGAAGCAGTTAAAAAAGCGGGAGCTGAAATTCTCAGAGGAGGAGCATTCAAACCCCGGACTTCTCCCTACTCATTTCAGGGATTGGGAGAGAAAGGGCTGGAACTTCTGCAGCTGGCCAGAAAAAAGACTGGGCTCAAGATTGTAACTGAGCTTATGGATGTAGAACACCGTGATCTGGTGGCTGAGTATACCGACATTATTCAGATCGGATCTCGCAATATGAAAAATTATTCGCTTCTTAAATCGATCGGCAAAATAGACAAGCCTGTCATGCTAAAAAGAGGAATGGCTTCCCCGGTAAAGGACTGGCTTCTGGCTGCTGAATACGTAATGTCACAGGGCAATCATCGGGTTATGCTCTGTGAAAGAGGAATAAAAACATTCGGCGAGGACACCCGCTATACTATGGATTTGAGTTCCATACCCCTGGTCAAAGAGAAAAGTCATCTGCCTGTCATAGCCGACCCCAGTCACGGTACCGGGCGCTGGGAACTGGTTATTCCCATGGCCAGAGCCGCTGTGGCCTGTGGTGCCGATGGTCTGCTGGTTGAGGTTCATCCAGAACCGAAAAAAGCACTTTCAGATGGGCCGCAGTCGCTTAAGCCTGAAAAATTCGCCAGAATGATGGAAGAGATAAAGCAGTTAAACGCGCTTGATGAAATGGATGATATCCTGCGGGAAGCCGCTTCTTTTTAGGAGGTAAATTTCATGGAAATATTATATCTGGGACCGGAAGGAACTTTTACAGATATGGCCGCCCGCCGCTATTTTGGCGGCAGCGATGAACACGAATTTCATCCCCGGCCGGATATAGGTGAACTGGCCCGGGAAGTCGATGAAAATGATGGGCTCTGGGGAGTAATTCCCATTGAGAATTCGCTGGAAGGGTCTGTTAATCTCACGCTGGACCTGCTGGCTCACGAGATCGATGTAAAAATAGGTGCGGAGATGAATCTGCGCATAAATCATTATCTTATCGGAAAAAATGATCAGAATCCGGCCGAGATCCGGAGGATAATTTCTCATCCTCAGGCGCTGGCTCAATGCCGCCAGAATTTAAACAGGATAATTTCGGGGAAGTTCGAAACAGAACCTATTTCGAGCACGGCCGCCGCAGTCAGTGAGCTAAAAAAAAGAGATAATAAGACGGCGGCTATCGGTACCCGCAGAGCTGCGGAAAATAACGACCTGGAAATTCTGGTCGAACAGCTGCAGGACAATACTTCCAACTGGACCCGTTTTATATTGATAGGACCAGAGGATAGACCTGACCCTGGTCATAACGAAACCATAAAGACCTCGCTTATCTCTATACCTGTAGAAGATCGCCCGGGAATTCTTTATGAAATACTGGAAGAATTCGCGGTCAGGGAATTGAATTTGACCAAAATTGAATCACGCCCAACCCGCCGGGAACTCGGTGAATATCTCTTTTTTATAGATTTTGAGGGGAGCAGATATAAAGAAGAGGCAGATAGAGCGATTGCAGGTGTGGAGGAAAAATCCTCCCGCCTCAAAATTTTGGGCAGTTATCCCGTCTATGAAAATAATTATGGGAAAATCGAGACCCCGCTTTGTGAAAAAACAGGAGGTAAATAAGAGATGCCAACTGCAAAACAGCTTGATCAAAATGAATCGGTCATAAGGTTGAGTTCCAATGAAAACCCGCTGGGCTGTTCGCAAAAAGCCAGAGCTGCGCTTGAATCTCAGCTCGATCTGGTGGACTGCTATCCCAGCAGGACTTCAGATGATTTTCGAGCCAGCCTGGCAGACTTTTATGATATTTCGCCGGAAAAAGTTTTTACAGGCAATGGATCTGATGAAATAATCGGGCTTCTGGTACAGAACACTTCCGCTGAAGAAGAAATAATTTATCCTCATCCGTCTTTTATCAAATACAGGCTCAATATTAAAAATCGCGGCAGGATAGGAAAGAAAGTTCCGCTGACAGATAACTACAGGGTCGATCTTCAGGCAATCGAGGCTGAGATAAATGAAGATACGGGCCTAATATTTATCTGTGATCCCAACAATCCCACTGGTACAATCCAGAAAGAAAAGCGTCTCCGAGATTTTTTAAAAGCAGTTCCAGAAAAAGTAACGGTTGTACTCGATCAGGCCTATTACGAGTACGTAACCAGTGAAGATTATTTTCGAGGACACGATGAATTGAGCGATTATCCCAATCTGATTATCTTAAGAACTTTTTCTAAGGCATACGGTCTGGCCGGTGTGAGAGCCGGTTATGCGCTGGGCAATCCTGATTTAATAGAAAAACTTGATAAAATAAGAGATACTTTTAATCTGAATAGATTTGCCCAGGCTGCTGCTCAGGCAGCGCTGGAAGATCAGGAACATATAAAGAAAAGCAGAGAATTTAACCGGCGCGAGAAAGATTATCTCTGTCGAAATCTGGAAGAGATGGGGCTTACATGTGTTCCCTCACAGGCCAATTTTATTTTTGTGAAAACACCTCAGAAAGGCGAAAAAATCGCTTCAGAGCTGGAAAAAAGAGATATTCTGGTTAAAGCAGGCGCGGTGATTGGAGATGATCATGCTATCAGAATCACTGTAAGCAGCCGCGAAAAAAACGATAAATTTTTGGAAGAATTACAGGATATAATTGGAGTTGATTGAACAATCGGGAGGATGGAGATAATTTGAGATTTGATCTATCAAAAAGTTCACAAATAGCTATAGCTGAAGAGCTTGAACTCGATACTGATCAGGTAAAAACGGTAATGGAACTTTTTAATGATGGAAGAACCATACCTTTTCTGGCTCGTTATCGCCGGGAAAAGACAGGAGGGCTGGATGATGCCCGGCTGCGCGAATTGAGAAACAGGCTCGAGTACGCTGAAAACCTGGAACAGGAAAAAGAAAAGGTTAAAAAGAAGCTGAAAGATAAAGGTAAATACAGCAAAGAACTGGCTGCAGCTCTTGATCGGGCAGAAACCGTCCAGGAAGTAAAAGATCTTTATGCTCCCTATCGTTCCCGACGCAGGACCAGAGCTGATAGAGCAGCAGAACAGGGTCTTACGCCTCTGGCAGAAATAATATGGGAACAGAAGATTACATATTCGGAACTAAAAACCAGAGCTGAAAAATTTGTGAGTAAAGCTGGAGAGGAGATAAAGGATGCCCCACAGGCTCTGGAGGGCGCGGGAGATATACTGGCCGATCAAATAGCCAAAGATCCGGATCTAAAAGGACGTGCCCGCCGTCTTTTCTGGCAGCAGGCCAGAATAGAAAGCTCTCTTAAGGATGAGAAGCTGGATGAAAAGGGAGTCTACGAACAGTATTATGATTTTTCTCAGCCGGCAGCTGAGGTACCAGATTTTAGAGTGCTGGCTCTGGATCGGGCGGAAGAAGAAGGCATTTTACGGGTCAAAATAAATCCGCCGGCTCAAAAAATCATAAAGGAGATGGAAAAGAGGATAATAAAGTCAGGATCTCCCCTCAAAGAGCTTTTACAGGATATAATTGCCGATGCATTTAAGAGATTGATGGGCCCTTCTCTGGAGCGAGAAGTCAGATCCAGCCTTACCGAATCAGCTCATGACCATGCCCGGGAGGTATTTTCAGAAAACCTGGAAGCCCTATTGATGCAGCGTCCTCTGCCGGGGAAGATAATTCTGGGGATAGATCCGGCTTTTCGCACCGGATGTAAACTGGCAGTTATAGATGGTGAAGGCCATCTGTTAGATATAGATGTGATTTATCCTCATTCTCCTAAATCCCGCCAGGCTGAAGCAAAAGAGAAGCTGAAATATCTCGCAGATGAATACGAGATCGACATCGCAGCCCTGGGTAATGGTACAGCTTCCCGGGAAACAGAATCACTGCTGGACGAATTCAACCGAGAAAACGAGGAAGAGCTTCCTTATACCGTGGTAAGCGAAGCGGGAGCTTCTGTGTATTCCGCTTCTAAACTGGCGGCCAGAGAATTTCCCGCTCTGGATGCAGACCAGCGGGGTGCGATTTCGATAGCGCGCAGACTTCAGGATCCGCTGGCGGAGCTGGTAAAAATCGACCCCCGGTCGGTGGGGGTCGGACTGTATCAGCATGATATTGACAGCAGTGCTCTGCTTTCCGAGCTGGAAGAGACAGTCGAGAAAGTGGTAAACAGAGTCGGAGTAAATCTAAACACAGCTTCTCCATCTCTGCTGGCATATGTTTCCGGGCTTAATTCATCTCAAAGCCGGAGCGTCCGTGATTATCGGGAAAAAAAAGGCAGTTTTGACCGCCGGGAAGAGCTTTTGAACGTCAAAGGAATAGGGCCGAAAACTTTTGAAGAGTCAGCAGGTTTTTTGAAAATTTACAGCGAGGATGATCCGCTGGCAAGGACTTCGATTCATCCCGAATCTTATGAAACTGCCGAAAGATTGCTCGGGGAGCTGGGTTTCCAGATATGCGATTTGCATCAAAGGGAAGAAGAGGTAAAAACCCGATTAAAAGAAGCGCTGGATGAGGAGGTTTTTGATCCAGCCAGGATAGCCAGTGAAATGGGGACAGGAGAATATACTCTGGAACAGATTGTTGCCGATCTTCTGGCTCCTGACCGTGATCCTCGCGATGAGCTGCCCGGACCTGAATTTCGGACCGGGATAAGAGAGCTGAAAGAAGTAGAACAGGGTGATGTTCTGAGGGGAACGGTTCGCAATGTTGTTGATTTTGGGGCTTTTGTTGATGTGGGGTTAAAAGTAGATGGGTTGATCCATATCTCCAAACTGGCCGAAGAATATGTTGAAAGCCCTTTTGATATCGTCAGCACAGGGGAACTGGTCAAAGTGAAAGTTCTCCAGGTTGATAGAGATAGAGAACGCATCTCATTAAAGCGTTTAAGCACCTTTGAGCGGGACTGTCGTTAAAAATTCTGGGTCTTCTTGTTATCAGCTTATAGATATCGTATATGATCACTTAAAGCAGAGGAAAATTTCATCGTGAACAGAGCATTACACCCTCCAAAGACAAACAGTATGAATATGACTAAAACTATATTCTAACAGCTGATATGAAGAATATCCATAACTATATTGTGACAACTACATTGTGACGAAATATGTATAATTACGCATCTTTTTATTGTTAACAGGCAAAATATGTGATAAAATTAAAACATGTTATTTTTCGAAAAACTACAATAATGATCGGCGATGCTTTAAAGTCATAATCAAAAGGGGAATTTTAAAACATGGAAGTTGTCAAAGACCGGAGTTTGATCAAAGAACTTGAGGAAATAGTCGGTCCCAGATGGGTTGATACTGATCCTGATAGAGTTCTTGGCTATGCTGGTGAATATACCAACGATGCTTTCGATCAGCTGGCTCCCGAACCTGTACCGGGCTCAATAGTTGTCAAACCTGAAGGGGCCCGGGAAATATCTGAGATACTCGGGGTGGCCAATAAAAGGGGAGCCCCCGTTGTTCCCAAAGGAGGTGCTACAGCTGTAGCGGGTAATGGAATTGTCACAGAACCCAGCATTATTCTGGTGCTAGAGCGGCTTAACAATAAAATAGAGATAGATGAGACCAACCTGACCGTCACCTGTGATGCAGCAGTAACACTGGGAGAATTGCTGGAGGAGATGGAAACTCATGATAAGCTGCATTTTCCTCTCCATCCCGGCGATGAAGGAGCTCAGCTGGGAGGCATGGCAGTGATGAATGCTGGAGGTGTCAGGGCTGTTCGAGATGGCATTATGAGAGATCAGATCTGCGGGTTAAAAGCGGTGCTGCCCACAGGAGAGATCGTCGATTTCGGAAACAGCTCCGGAAAACTGGTGAAAAATAATGCTGGTTACGATTTAACTCAGATTATAATCGGCAGTGAAGGGACTCTGGGAGTCATAACCGAGGTGACTCTTAAATTAAAACCCATGAAATCAGCAGGCGCTACTCTCGTCATTCCTTTTGAGGAGAGAGGCAGGGCTTTTGCTGCAGTACCTGCTATACTAAAAGAGGGTATAAAGCCCGTTGCGATTGAGTATGTCGAAAAGGATTCTATCATAGCATCAGCTGAAGATCTGGGCAAGGACTGGCCGGCCAGATCTGGAGAAGGCCATCTGATGATAATACTGTCTGAGGATGATGAGGAAAAGCTTTACAGCAGGGCTGCTGATATAGAGAGTATAAGCCAGAATTATGGGGCTTTAAACACTCTGATCGCCGAAACAGAGCAGGAGCAGCGAGATTTGCTGGAAATACGAAGTCATTTTGTGCTGGCTCTCGACAGTGAGCTGATTGATATTCCTGATATAACTGTTCCGGTGAGCGAACTCGACAGGATTATGAGTGAAATTGAATCACTTTCGCAGGAGTATGACGCAGAGGTTACAATGCTGGCGCATGCCGGGGATGGCAATCTGCATCCTTTTATTATGAAATCTGATGATGAGGCCGGAAAAATCTCTGATGAATTTTATGAATTCAAGCGGAAGATGTACGAGGCGGCCATTAGCATGGGCGGAACTATTACCGGCGAACACGGAGTAGGCCTTATGCGCAAAGAGGAGCTAAAACTTCAGTATACGGAAAGAGAATTAGAAATCATGAAGAGTATCAAACGTGCTTTTGATCCTCAAAACATACTCAGTCCTGGTAAAATCTTTGACATGGAAGAGTGTTAAATCTTCAGAAATAAAGCTGGTTTATATAAATATAACTGAAACTATTTCTAACCAGCTGATATGAAAAGATCCAAAATAATTAGGATAAGAGGAGAGAGTATAAAAAGGGATCTTCTTGTCTTCAGTTGGTAAATAGGGGTCTCAAAAAAACTTATTTAATTA
>CAYTDP010000047.1:0-17735 GCA_964436625.1 uncultured Halanaerobiaceae bacterium
TTTTGGGCCCTGGACCTGACTCAGGCTTCGAAAAATTTCGAGTATCACTTCGCTTCATAGTTTCCTATAATAAGAGTTAAGCAGTCAATCAAAAGTAACTGAGGCTCTGCTTTTTCAGTTTTTCCTGCGTCTTTAAAACTTTGAATTCTACTTCTCCGGCTTCACCTGCTGCTTCTCGGGCAGCCGACTCCAGTTTCTCGAATTTATTCCTGCGATCCTGCCCGGAAGTGGCATGAACGACGGTGAACAGCTGATAGGGCCAGCCCTCAGCTGTCGGCCTGCGATAACAGTGGCTGACAAAATCAAATTCGGCCAGCCGGCTGCCAGCTTTATCGCATTTTTCTTCGGGAACCCGCCAGACCACCATGGCATTATTTTGAAATCCTGTCTTCTCCTGCGAGACTATGGGAGCCATCCGCTTTAAAATCCCCTCTTCCGAAAGCCTTTTTAAGCGATCGATAACTTTTTCTTCGGAGACCCCCAGATCTTCGGCCAGGCGGGCAAAGGGACGTTCAACCAGCGGCAGATTTGACTGGAGTTCGGAAATAATTTTACAGTCGAGCTCATCCAGAAAAGAGGGCAGCTTTTTCTCCTTTTCGCTGTCCTGACCCATAAGATCAACCACCTTTCTCCGATTCAAAATCCAGCTTAACGCCCAGTTTATATTGTTTTAGACGGGGAAGGCGCAAAAATTCTATCCCTGTTTTCTCCTCGAGCTTTTTAATCTCCTCTTCCAGGTCATCTTCAGGCGGCACCGACAGGGTAAACCACATATTATAACGATGATTGCGCCGGTAGTTATGGGTCACTCCCGGATGCGAGTTGATCAATTCGGCAGTTTCATAAAATTTATCGCCAGGAACTTCAGCTGCCAGCAGGAGACTCTGCCAGCCCAGTTTACGGGAGTTAAATATGCCTCCCAGTCTGCGGATGAAGCCTTCTTTTCGCAGACGCTTCAGCCGTTCGATAACTTCCTCTCTATCAAGGCCGACCCTTTCAGCCAGCTCGGCGAAGGGCGATGAAGAGAGCTCAAGTCCTTTTTGAGCTTCGGTCAAAAGCCTGCGATCGCGTTCGGAAAGCTTTTCCACCTCAACCGCCCTCCTCACTCTCGTGACCGGCAGCTTTGACCCGACACCAGGGATCACCGGCCAGCACGTTATCTTTTGAACTGCCATCGGAATAATAGTAAGCCCGGGCCCGGCAGCCCCCGCAGACATCGATACGGGAACAGGAACCGCACCTGCCCCGATACTGCGAAAAGTCTCTCAACTGCTCAAAAATTTCACTTTCCTGCCAGATCTGTGAAAAAGATTTTTCTCTCACATGACCTGCCGCCACAGGCAGATAGGGACAGATATGAACGTCTCCCTCCGGGAGAATACAGCAGTAGGAGACCCCGGCCAGACAACCCCGGCTGTAGGGAAGAGAAATTCCCATTTCCCCGGCCAGAGCCATGAACTGCGGCGCACAGGTGGGTTTGATCTTCACATCAGCTTCACCAGCAAGCCGCAAAACCCGCTTGAGCACTTCCTGGTGCTCTTCCGGGCGGAGAGCTGCCTCTTCTATTTCTTTCCCTCTCCCGGTGGGAACAAGAAAGAAGGGGTGAAAGGAACGGGCGCCAATTTCCTCGGAGAGTTCGATCATTTCTGTCAGCTCTCCGCAGTTATCCCGGGAAATGGTGGCATTTATCTGAACGGGCATCCCTTTTTCTGCGCACATCCTAGCTGCTCTGACGGCTTCCTGCCAGGCACCTTCCACCCCGCGAAATTCATCGTGCTTACCCGGTTGATAGCTATCGAGACTGATGCCCATCCCCTGCAGACCGGCTTCTTTTAAACTCAAAAGCCTCTCTTCGGTTAAGCTCACAGCATTCGTACCCAGAACGGGATGCATGCCCAGCGAGCTGGCCTCGGCAACCAGCTCCTCCAGATCCGAGCGCATAAGGGGCTCACCGCCGCTGAAAATAATCAGCGAAAAGCCCTCTTCTGCTATTTCATTTAAAAGCTGCAGGCCCTCGATAGTGGTCAGCTCTGCCTCCACACTGCCGGAATCGGGACCAGAATCGCGATAGCAGTGCTGGCATTTAAGATTGCAGCGGCGGGTTATATTCCAGGAAATCATTTTCATCTTAACGATCCTCTTCCGCAAAATCGAGAGCATGATAGGTTATGATCAAATCAGCTCCCGCCCGACGAATCGAAGTCAGAATCTCATTTAAAACGGCCTTTTTCTCAACCAGATCGGCCTCATCGCCCTGGCAGGCCAGAGCAAATTCTCCGCTGACATTATAGGCGGCCAGAGGAACCTCGGTCTCCTGCCGAACACGGTGAATGATATCCAGATAGGCAAGGGCCGGCTTGACCATGACTATATCGGCTCCCTCTTTTACATCACGGCGCACTACCTTGAGCGCTTCCCGGGCATTGGCCGGATCCATCTGATGGGTGGCTCGACCTCCTTCGGCCGGAGCGGAATCGGCAGCCGCACGGAAAGGCCCATAAAAAGCCGAGCTGTATTTGGCCGAGTATGACATGATCGGAATGCGGCTGTAACCCTTCTCATCCAGCTTATCCCTTATGGCCTTTATCCGGCCATCCATCATATCAGAAGGTGCCACCATATCAGCTCCGCTGCGAACATGTGAAAGAGCTGTCTCGGCCAGATAGGGCAGAGTCCCGTCATTGACAACTTTACCGTCGCGGTAAATCCCGCACTGGCCGTGAGATGTATAGGCACAGAGGCAGACATCGGTTATCACAAAAAGCTCGGGATATTCCTCGTCCAGAAGCCTACAGGCTTTTTGAACCGGCCCGTCTTCCGCCCGCGCCTGGCTGCCGGTTTCATCCCTTCTTTCATCTTCGGGAATGCCGAAAAGAAGAATAGCTTTGAGTCCGGACTCCAGTATCCTCTCCGCCTCTTTTCTCAGTTCATCATCGGGAGAAACATAAAAATTTCCCGGCAGCGTGGGAATTTCCTCCCTGATATCGCTGCCGCTTCTGACGAAAAGAGGATAGATCAGATCATCGATAACAACTCTATTTTCGCTTACGAGATCGCGCAAATTGCTGTCATATCTAAGTCTTCTGGCTCTATTCCGCATCATATAGATCGCCTCCCTATCTTCTCAGCTGAATCAGCTGTTATCTCCTCTTCTTTGAGATAACAGCCCGGATCAGCCGCCCAGTAGCTGCCTTTCAAAGCTTCTGCTCTCGATCTCATGCTGCCACCACAGATTTCAAACCATCGACAGCGGCTGCAGCGGCCCTCAATATACTCCTCGCGATTTCTCAACTTCTGCAGCAGTTCAACCGGCGAATCGCGCCAGATATCGATAAAAGAACGCTTTCTGAGATCACCCACGTTATGGGAGAAACTGAACTGATCCGGATGAACTTTGCCCCGCCAGTCTATGCAGGCGATGGCCTGGCCGGATCTGTTTCCTCCGCTTCGGGCCAGATAACGGTAAATTCTTTCCGCCCGGGGATCACCCGACTCTTTTAATTTGAGATAAAGATAAACTCCATCAGCCTGATTGGCCACGGTCAATATCTGCCATTTATCAGAGCGGTCAGCCAGATCATCAGCCCGCTCTATAATTTTATCCAGAAGAGCCCTTTTTTCTTCAGCGGCCATCATCCTGTCCCTGAAATTGATCCCCCGTCCCTGAGGAACCAGATGATAAAGACAGAGTCGAGGAATATCCTCTCTTTCCATGAGCCGGAAAATGTCAGAAAGTGCCCGGCGATTTTCTTCCACCATGGTAAAGCGCAGCCCCACCTTTTGACCTATCTCCCGACAGCGGCGCAGTCCTTCTATCGATCTCTCAAAGGCAGAATCATCTCTGCGAAAGTCATTATGAAGTTCGGCATTGCCGTCGATACTTATACCGATATAGCTGAGATCCAGCCCCTCAAGCCTGCGGGCCAGCTGCTCGGTCAGCAGGGTGCCGTTGCTGGATAGAGCAACTCTGATTCCCAGGCTGCGCGCCCGCTCTATCAATTTTTCCAGATCATCCCTCATCAGGGGCTCTCCTCCGGAAAAGAGCAGGACCGGCACATTCAATTGGGCCAGATCCTCGATGACCTTTAAAGCTTCTCCGGTGCTGATTTCTTCCGGGTGAGGGAAGGATTTCTCGCCGGCATAACAGTGACGGCAGGATAAATTACAGGCTCTGGTTATATTCCAGACCACCACCGGACCTCTATTTCTTCCGGTGCCGGAGGAGCTGTGCCTGCTCTCTCTGCTGTAACGCAGGCTGTCATCCATACTGTCACTGCCGCTTTCTGCCAGCAATCTTGACAGATTAAGCATTGGGGCTCCCTCCGCTTCCGAATTCTGCCAGCACCGCCTGATATAATCCCTCGCAGGTGTACTCTTCGGCAGTTACTGCTATATCGAGTTCTTTTTCCCGGGCCGTCTCAGCAGTTATAGGGCCGATGGCGGCGCCCTGGCTGGCAAATTCAGCCCCTTCGCTTTCCAGCTGCTGACAGAGACAGGTGACGGTCGACGAACTCGTGAAAGTTACCAGATCGTAACTGCCGTCATCTATATCTTTGATCACATCATCAGGCAGTTCAGCAGCTTCAGTTCGGTAGGCTGTTACTTCATCGACCCACAGGCCATCCTCTCTAAAGCCTTCTACCAGCAGCGATCTGGCCCTGGGCGTGCGGGGCAAGAGCAATTTATCGTCCGGATTCGTTCTTTTCCTGAGGCCGCTCAGAACTTCCTCGGCCACAAATTCCTCAGGAGTGAAATCCACGGTCAGGTTTTTTTCTTCCAGTTTATCGGCTGTGCGGCTGCCGATGGCGGCCAGTTTTACTCCGGCCAGCTGCCTGATGTCAATTCCCAGCTTCTGAAGCCTGCGGAAAAAGATGGCCACTCCATTCTGGCTGGTAAAAACTATCCAGTCGTAATCATCTATATCGGCAAGAGAGGCATCGAGTTCAGAAAAATCCCGGGGAGGAACGATGCTGATCGCCGGAGCTTCGCGGACTACAGCACCAGCCTTTTGAAACCTGCGGGTCAGCTGACGGGCCTGATGAGCCGGCCTGGTATTTAATATCCTCAGGCCCCGCAAGGGACGCCGCTTAAACCAGGAGAGTTTTTCTCCTTCTCCGGCCACCTCGCCGATCACTATGACGGCAGGCGGAGATACCTTATCATCCTCAACATAGCTGTCGACCTCTTTGAGCCGGGAATAGATAGTTTTTTGTCCCGGCCGGGTTCCACGTTCTATGATAGCAGCCGGCGTCTCGGGATCGAGCCCTTCTCTTATAAGGCGTTTTTTGATGCGAGGCAGGTTGCCAACTCCCATCAGAAAGATTAGCGTATCAGGCCCCCGGGCCAGATGGCGCCAGCTGTGACTGCTCTCTTCTTTGTCGGGATCCTCGTGGCCGGTGATCACTGCAACAGAGGAAGCTTTTTTGCGCATGGTGGCAGGTATGCCGGCATAAGCCGGCACGGCTAATGCTGAAGTTATACCGGGTACGATCTGGAATGCAATTCCGCGCACCTCAAGATAGGCTGCTTCTTCTCCGCCTCTGCCGAAAAGAAAAGGGTCGCCCCCCTTCAGACGGACTACTTTTTTGCCGGCGGAAGCTTTATCCACCATCAGCTGATTGATCTCCTCCTGAGTCAAACTGTGAGCTCCCGGTTTTTTTCCGGCGTAAATCAGTTCGCATTCTTCTCCGGCATGATTGAGCAGGGAGGTTTCGATCAGCCGATCGTAAATAATAACATCTGCCTCCTCCAGCAGCTGACGTCCCCGGCAGGTTAAAAGACCGGGATCACCGGGACCGCCGCCGACCAGATAAACCTCACCCTGAATTTCATCATTCATCGTTTATACCTCCTTATCGAGCAGCCCGGCTGCTCCCCGGGCGAGCAGTTCCTCAGCCAGCTCGACGGCCAGCTCTTCACCTTTTTCGAAAGGGCCCTGTCTGCTCTCGCGATAATACTCTTCTCCTCTTTCATCGCCCACCATGCCATAGATCTCAATGCTGTTCTGCTGTACCCGGGCATAAGAGCCTATAGGCACATGACAGCCGCCGCCCAGTGCGGCCAGAAACTTCCTTTCAGCAGACAGACAGCGGGCTACCTTCCGATCTTCTATGCTCCGCAATATTTTTTCTGACCAGGAGCTGTCTTCTCTGATTTCCAGAGCCAGCCCTCCCTGACCGGCAGCCGGCAAAAATTCATCGGGCGGGAAATATGCTGTAACCTCTCCCCTCCTGTCCAGACGGTTAAGTCCGGCAGCTGCCAGGACCAGAGCGTCATAATCCTCATCCTGGAGCTTCTGCAGCCGGGTATCGACATTGCCCCTTATCCCGCGAATCTGCAGATCGGAGCGCCTCTGTAAAAGCTGGGTCTGCCGGCGCAGGCTGCCCGTGCCTACAACCGCCCCCCGGGGCAGGTCCTCCAGTCCTGAAAAGCCGGGAGCTATAAGAACATCGCGGGGATCCTCACGAATGGGCAGCGATCCCAGTTTTAAACCGTCGGGCAGCTCGGTGGGAACATCTTTGAGGCTGTGCACGGCCAGATCTATCTCACCGTTCAAAAGGGCTTTTTCAATTTCTTTGAGGAAGATCCCCTTGCCTTCGATTTTAGCCAGCGGCTGGTCGATGACTCTGTCGCCGGTGGTCACAATTTCCTCTATTTCAATCTCGATATCCCGGTCAGCGAGGCTATCTTCCAGAGTTTCAGCTATCTCCTCAGCCTGGGTGAGAGCCAGCTCGCTGGCCCGGGTGCCGATCACTATTTTTTTTCTCTCCATCTGTGCTCACATCCTTTGCCTGTTCATTACTTTTCAGATCAAAAATTTTTTCCATCAATGATTTTATCGAGTTCAGCTTTCAGAGAGGAAGGCAGCAGTTCCCTCAGAAAATCGAGGGCTGCCTTGAGCTCTCCCCGGCGCAGATATTCGACCGGTGTCTTTCCTCCCGCTTTTTGCAGAAGCACCCGGCGTCTTTCCGGGTCAACTGAGCTTTTGATTAGAGGTCTCAGCTCCGCCAGTATCTCCAGATAGCGAGCGAATGCCCTCCCGAAATCCCCGGAAATATTTCGCTTAACCTCAGCAGCCAGGGCCGGACTGGTCCCTCCGCTGCAGATGGCCATCTGCAGCGGTCCCCTGCGGCAGACAGCTGGAACGATAAAGCTCGAAAGTTCTTTATTATCGATCACATTCACCAGCACGTCCCGATCATGGGCCTGGCGGGCAATTTTCCGGTTGGCATCGCTGTCGGAGGTGGCGGCTATTACGAAATTAAAACCGGCCAGATCGCCGGTTTGAAAAGAGCGCTTGTGATGGGTTATTTTTTCTCCCGCCAGCAGCTTTTCTGTTTCGGCTGTCAGTTCGGGGCTGATGACGGTGATTTTAGCTCCGACCTCCAGAAGCCCGGCAATCTTTCGAGCGGCCACGCTGCCGCCCCCCACAACAAGACAGTCCATATATTCAGGCCTTAAAAAGACAGGATAGTCCTTCATTGCCGGTGATCCTCCTGAACTTCCAGAGCAAAAAGACGGGAGACGGTCTCGAATAGATCTCCGGAGGTTTCACAGGAGCCGTTCTGCTCGATCATCTTTTTGGTCTGTATCATGGGATGGTGCAGAAGCTTTTTTACAATCTGATTGGTCAAATCTTCCAGCACCTGTCTTTCGCAGCGCGAGATCTCTCCTCTTACCTCCTCAATTCTCTCTATGGCCCGCTCCAGCTCCTCGAGTCTTATCTCCTCACCTTTTTCCTGCATCGCCTTGATCAGTGGGACTGCCTGGCGCTCTCTGCGCCAGCAGATATAATTCTCCTTTTCTTCAGCTATTATCTCCTCCACCTGAGCTAAAGCTCTCGATCTCTCCTCAAGGCCGGAATCGACAACTTCTTCCAGATCATCTATCATATATAAACTTACATGGGAAAATCCTTCGAGTTCAGGATCTATATCCCTCGGCACAGCCAGATCTATCATCAGCTGGGATTTATCCCTCTCGTCTATAATCTCGCCATGTTTGTCCCGCCAGATAACGTAATGAGGTGCGGCTGTACACCCGATGACGATATCAAAGCGATCAAGAACCCGGGGAAGTTCATCGATTTCTATAGCTTTTCCTCCCACCCTTTCGGCCAGTTTGGCCGAGCGCTCATAGCTGCGATTGGCTATGGCGGGAGATTGAACTCCTCTTTCCAGCATATTTTTCATGACTGCTCGTCCCATCTCGCCCGCTCCCACGATAAGCATGCTGCTTTTTTCCAGCGCCTTCAGCTCCTGACGGGCTATCTCCACGGCAGCGTATCCCACTGAGGCAGCATTTTCGGAGATCTCTGTTTCGGTGCGAGCCCGTTTTCCGGTTCTCAAAGCTCTATTGAAGACTTCGTGAAGATAGGTATCACAGCACCCATGTTCCTCTGCGGTATTATAAGCTTCTTTCACCTGATTGA
Organism: uncultured Halanaerobiaceae bacterium; assembly: GCA_964436625.1. Taxonomy (GTDB): domain Bacteria; phylum Bacillota; class Halanaerobiia; order Halanaerobiales; family Halarsenatibacteraceae; genus Halarsenatibacter. The sequence continues at coordinate 8,432 of CAYTDP010000047.1, forward strand.
GAATCTGCGGCTCGCCCTTGATCATCGAATCTCCTCCACAGGCAACTCTGAAAAGATGCTCGGCTGCCTCCTCCCCCCGACAACGGTAAAGGGCATCCTGAAGATAATCAGCCCGGCTGGCTTCCGAGTTCAAAAAATCTTCGGCCCGCTCAAAACTTTTGGCCGGATCGCCAGAACTCATGTAGATCTCAAGACGATTGCAGGTTCCCAGCACTGCACAGCCGGATATTTCCTCATAATCTTTAAATTTTTGAGCCGCTTCGATCTTTCCCTTTGATGTCAGTGCCACCATCTCTCTGACATCGAGAGGAGCGGTATTGTGGTTGAGACCTGTACATATCAGTTCATTCATAAAGTCGTTACCTCCGGAGTGAGCATGCAAAAATTTTGAGTCAAAAATTATAGTTCTTCTCCACATCAGTTAATAGATATCGTATAAGATCACTATCATGATAATAATGGCTGGAAGATATAAAGCGAAGTGATACTCGAAATTTTTTAAAGTTCGGGTCAGTTCCCTGGCCAAAAAATATTGGCCCCGGCTCAGGATGTGCCAGGCTGAGCGAGTGCTCAGGGAAGAGCTCTCGCGAAGGAAGCTCAATTTTTTGGCCGAAAACTAAACTTAAAGCAGAAAAATTTCATTGTGAACGAAGCTTTATATCTTCCAGTATGACTAGACCAGTATGACTAGATAAGTATTTTTGACGCCCCTGTCTACCAGCTGAAGACAAGAAGATACAAAATTATTTAATCACTCTGATTTATGATATTCTATAAATCTTTACTGTCTCCTGCTCATTCAATCTCATCTGCACCCTGATCTGCGTCTTATCAGTTAATCTCTAAAATTTCCAGCAGTTCATCGACAGAATCCGCCTTCTGCGGATAGTCAAAATCGGGCCTTTCAACTATTATGGCCGGTATATTTTTCTCCGCAGCTGCTTTTAACTTCTCGCCGACGCCGCCGGTCCGGCCGCTGGCCTTGGTGATCAGCAGCTGAAAGTCGTATTCTTCTATCAGCGCTCGATTGAACTCTCTGCTGAAAGGACCGCGCATGGCGATTATATTTTCGGGGGGGATGCCGGCTTTATTTGCTCTGCCGATAAATTTTCTCAGCGGCAAAAGTCGGGGATAAAGAGCACCAGGATCGCCAACAGCTTCCACAAACTTTTCCAGATTCCCGCTGCCGGTGGTCAAAAATATTCTGCTGTATCCCTCAGCCTTTTCCGCCGCCTCATAAAAATCAGAGACCGAAATAAGCTCCCCAGCCTGAGGCCTTTCTGCTTCTGGCCTTTCCAGGCGGTAATAATCCACCTCCAGCTCCCGGCAAACGGCAAGCGCCAGATCGGTTATTCTGCGGGCAAAGGGATGGGTTGCATCGATAACAGTTTTGATCTCCCTTTCGCCTATCAGGGTTTTAAGCGCCCCGCGCTCCAGCTTCTGCTGCCGGACTTCCACATTCAGGTCGGCAAGAAGATCGGCACCATACCCGGTTGTAACTGAAATTATCACATTCACATGCTTTTTTTCAAGCCGGTCAGCTATTTTTCTGGCTTCTCCGGTCCCGCCCAGCAGCAAAATCACAGTTCATATCCCCGGGGGGTGATCATAGCTCCATCTTCAGCCAGCATCATCCCCTCATCGACATAGGTGCTGGAATTTCCAATAATTACAGTTGAAAGCATATCAATCCGGTGATCGAGCATGTTTTTCAGACAGGTTATTACGACCTCTTCGTCTTCTCCCCGCCGGGCCGAACGCACTATTCCCACCGGGGTCTCAGGTGAACGATGGTCGAGAAAAATATCCCGGGCTATTTTGATCTGTTCCGTGCGCTGACTGCTGCGGGGATTGTAAAGCGCTGTTATCATGTCTGATGAAGCAGCTGCTGTAATGCGTTTTTTTATTTTGTCCCAGGGGGTCAGCAGATCGCTCAGACTTATGACGGCGTGATCGTGCATGAGAGGTGCTCCCAGGGCTGATGCCGAGGCAGTGCTGGCTGTAATTCCCGGCACGATCTCTACTTCGATCGAGTCAGCGGCCGACTTTTTTTCTTTTCTGCGCTGCAAAATCTCAAGAATCAGTCCTGCCATCCCGTAGACGCCGGGATCACCGCTGCTGATAACCGCCACGGAATGACCGCCGGCAGCTCTGGCAATAGCTTTCTCCGCCCTTTCCTTTTCGCCTCCCATACCTGTGGATATGATCTGCTGGTCCGGAGACAGAAGCTCGTCGATCAGTTCGATATAAGTGGTATAGCCGACCACCACCTCAACCTGCTGCAGAAGTTTATAAGCCTTAAGACTTAAATATTCGATATCTCCCGGCCCTATGCCGATCACATAGAGTTTGTCCGGGCCACTGCCGTCGTAAGATCTCCGTGATTCTTTTTGCTTCTGATCAGTTTTCCCGGTTTCGCCTGTAAAACTGCTGCCGGTTCGCATACACCACCAACTCCTATTTTATCTTTTACGAATTTCGAAAAACTGTAATTCTGCTCAGACAAAGAGGCGTTTTTTATTTCAGCGGCTATCTCTTCCCGGGAGACGATTTTAAGAGGCACATCGAGCCGGGCTGCTGCTTTTTTAATCCCCGGTTCTCCCTGCTTGATATCGGCAGTAGCCAGGGCTTTGAGGCTTTTCGAATGAAAGCCGAGCTCCTGCAGATCACCCAAAACCGCCCCGATAACAGCCTGTCTTTCTATGCCTTTTCTAGCCCCGATTCCAATTACAATTTCCCGGGGAACAAGCTGAATATACTCATTGCCCAGAAGCGATTCAAAACGCCTGTGATCATGATCGCGGGCAGATACTAAAAGCGGAAACCCATCGGCAGCATTGACAGACTCTGCAGGACTGCTGCCTGATCTCCCGGGAAGGGAAAACTCTATTTTATTTTTATAGAATTCCCGGTCGGTAGAATTTAAAGCAGAGCTCTCTTCTATAATGTTTTTATAATGACTTTCAGCACAGATTATCTCCAGCTTTCCGCCGGCCAGCATGTGAGAACCGGCATGTTTTAAATTTTCAAAAGGTACCAGCTCTCCTCCAATCTCTTCAGCCAGCATATCCAGGGCTGGCCTGCTGCGCACATCGGTTGCGGTAGTGATAATAGCTTCCGCCTGCAGAATATCAGCTATTTTTTCAGCCAGTTTGTTGGCCCCGCCCAGATGGCCGGAAAGCGTGCTTATGACCCAGCTGCCGGTCTCATCGACGGTAACAACCGCCGGATCCTTCCTTTTATCTTCAAGCCAGGGAGCTATAACCCTGACAACGATACCCAGAGCCATAATAAAAATGAGGCCGTCGTACTCATCCATTATCTCTCCAGCCATTTCGCTCAAAGACCCCGGCAGGGGCTGAACTGATTCCGAAAAATCTTCAGCAAAACTACCGGCGGCCAGAATATCGAGTCCGGGAAAATCATCCGCCAGCTGCCGGGCCAGCTCGATCCCTTTCCGGGTCACTGCCACCGCAGCCAGCTTCAACCGGAATCCCCCTCTCGAAAACCATGGCTGAAATTTTTGTCGTAGAGTTTGGAGGGCTCATAATCCCCCGCCAGAAAATCACCGACCATAATAAGTGCTGTTTTTTCGATTCCAGCCTCTTCAGTCCGGGCGGCTATATTATCCAGTCTTCCCTTGATGCTCTCCTCCTCTCCCGGCCAGGAGGCTTTTTTGACCACAGCGGCCGGAGTGTCAGCGGGATATTCTTTTTTAAGCTCCTCAACCACTTCATCTATCATGTGGACGCTTAAAAATATTACCATGGAGGTCTTATGGGCTGCCAGAAGTTCCAGCCTTTCCCGGTCAGGAACGGAAGTCCTGCCCTCCATGCGGGTGAGTATCAGCGTCTGAGAAACTTCCGGCTGAGTAAACTCTCTGCCCACAGCTGCTCCAGCAGCCTGAAATGAACTGACTCCGGGGACTATCTCCCATTTAATCCCCCGTTCTTTAAGGGCATCAATCTGCTCCTGCATAGCCCCATAAAGCCCAGGATCGCCGGTATGCAGCCGCACGACCATGCCGCCTTCTTCGACAGTCTTTTCGATCATTGATAATATCTCCTCTAAATCCATGCCAGCGCTGCTCTCAGTCTGAGCCGACTCATCAGCATAAATAAGCAGCTCATCATTGACAAGCGAGCCGGCATAGAGAATAAGATCGGCTTCGGCCAGGAGATTTTTGCCCCGCACAGTCAAAAGCTCGGGATCCCCCGGGCCGGCCCCCACAAAATAAACCTTTTCCATCGGATTATCCTGCTCCTTTCTCCAGCAGATGTGAGTTGTTTTTATTGATTATTATCGAGGAGAGATAGTCCACTTCATCAGCCTTTACCTTTTCCAGATCGGTCACAACCCTCTCTCCTCTCTGGCCATAACGGCTGACGAAAACCGCTCTATCCTGCAGCTCCATCTTTTCAAGGTTTTTCTTGATATCAGCAAAACTTTTAGAAACTTTCAGCAGCACGATTGTTTCGAAGTTTTTGACTATCTTTTCCAGCTCATCAGCGCCGGCAGATCCATCTCTGCCGGCCGGCACAACAGCCAGCTTTTCATCTCCCCGCACCAGAGGCAGGTTGAGACAGCTGCTGCAGCCTGTGACCGCTGTCACTCCGGGTACAGTCTCGACTTCGAAATTTTCTTCGCAGCTCTGAAGCTCCTCCAGAAGATAGATATAGGTGCTGTAAAGCAGAGGATCGCCCAGGGTGATAAAAGCCACATCCAGACCGGATTTCAGATGCCGGCGGACCTTAAGACCTGCCTTATGCCAGGCAGTTTTTAGTTTTTCTTCATCATCGGTCATGGGAAATTCCAGCGGCTCGATCTTACCGCTTATATCCACAGCCTGCCGGGCTATCTGCAGTGCCAGGCTTTCCTTTTCTGATGAGGAAGTGGCGGGACAGATGATCCCGGCGCTTCTCAAAATTTTACAGGCGGCAAGAGTCAGCTGATCGGGATCTCCCGGCCCCACTCCAACTCCGTACAGTTTTCCTCTCATAATTTATGCGATTCTCCTTCAGCTTCAGATTTTTCTCCGCGCAGGCCGCAGATTACATGGACGGGATTGAGCCCCTCAAACATATGATAACTGCCCAGGCGGTTGGCCCGGGCGCACTGAACCTGGCTTATTTCCAGCCTGTATCCCCTTGATTTTAGTTCCCTGCGGGCAGTACAGAGAGTATCTATTGTAACAGCATTTATCACCAGACAGCCTCCAGGTTTGAGACTCTCATCAGCAGCCTCTATTATCCCCGCCAGTCTGCCCCCGCTGCCGCCGATAAATACCCTGTCAGGCGCGGCCAGATCCTCTAGAACTTCCGGAGCCACACCAGAAACGATCTCGATATTTTCGGCCCCGAACTTTTCGGAGTTTTTCCTTATCAGTTCCAGGCCTTCGGCCTGGCGTTCTACCGCCATAACTTTTCCATCCTCCTCAACCATCAGAGCAGCTTCGACGGTCAGCGATCCGCTGCCAGCTCCTACATCCCAGACGACATGGCCGGCGGCCAGTCTGAGCGAGGAAAGGGTCACGGCTCTAATTTCGCGTTTGGTCATGGGAATTTCTCCCCGAATAAATTTATCATCCGGTATTCCCGGCGTCCGGTAGGGCCATTCCTCCGCGGATTCATTCATCGGCTATCACCATCACATTTAAATGAGAAAAATCTTTGTCTTCGAGTTGAGAGATTTTATACCAGGCAGTTCTCTCCTCCGGATAGGAGAGATTTTCCGCGACAAAAACCTGAATTTCCGGATCAACTCCTCTTTCGATAAGATAGCTGCCTATCCGGGCAGGCGAATACTCCTCGTCAGTAAAAATTCCGATCTTAACCCGGCTTTTTACCAGCTCCAGCAGTTCTTCCAGATTATCGCGGCCATGCAGGCTGACAAAACGAACATCCTGCCAGCCAAGACCGGCCCGGGCCAGCCCCAGCTGCATGGCGCTGATGCCGGGTATTATTTCCAGATTCTCTCCGGAAAAATGCTTTTTGAGATAACCGGCCAGACTGTAAAGACCCGGATCTCCGGTGACAAGCACCATAACCTTTTTTTGCCTGCTGCTGCGGTCGATCAAATTTTTGGTGGCTTCCAGGTTAGAGCTCAGTTCGTGTTTTTCTGCTTCCAGGCCGGCAAAGAGTTTTAAAGCCCGGGAACTTCCGACCAGAATGTCGGCCTCCCTGGCCTTTCTTCTGGTTACAGGCAGCAGATATTCCCGGCTTCCCGGCCCCACACCGGCTATGACTATACTTCTCTCGTTATTCATCGGCTAGCTCCCTCGCCCCCTCCAAATTGTCGAGCAGTGAAATACCGCCAGCGCTGCCCAGAAGACCGGTTCGCATAGAAAAAAGAACAGCTCCGATCTTCAGATCGCATCCGCAGCGCTGTCCGGCTCTTTCCACTATCTTTTCGGCCAGCAGCGGATAAATTTCCCGCATATCTTCGCGTTCGATAATTTCAGCTGCCTCCTCGCTGGTGCCGCAGCTGAGAATTTCGCGCACATTTTGTGAGCTCAATCCCAGCGAAGCGCTGTAAGCTGCCAGAGTCTCAAGACGGGCATCGGCGGTGCTGCTGTGGGTGTTGAAAACCCCCGCTGCAACTTTTACCAGCTTGCCCAGCTGACCCATGAGCAAAACTTCCTCTAAACCCTCATCACAGCTCTTTTCCAGCATAAAACCCACAAAATTACTCATTCTGACAATAATATCTTCGGCAAATCCCAGTTCCAGAGCTTTATCCCTGCTGTAATTGCCGAAAACCAGCACCACTTTTTTCGTCCCGCGGGAGGCGGCCTGGCTCAACTCAAGAGCCAGTGATTCTCGATAGGCTTTATCTGACATCGGTTCGACCAGGCCGGAGGTTCCCAGAATCGAAATACCCTCTTCGATGCCCAGCCGGGGATTGAAAGTCTGACGGGCCAGCTCCTCCCCTCCCGGGGCAGAAACTATAACCCGGCAGCCGGTTTTGCCCAGAATATTCTCAACCTGCTCTGTGATCATCTGCCTGGGCACCGGGTTTATGGCCGGCTCTCCCGGATCAACAGGAAGTCCCGGCTCGGTCACCGTCCCCACACCTGAACCCGCTTCGATAGCTGTTATCTCATTGTCGGAACATAGCTCTAACCGGACAGCTATCTCAAGACCGTCGGTGATATCGGGATCATCACCTGCATCTTTGATTATCGAAGCCCGGGCTGTTTCGGCCGAAAAATCGGCGTCGGCCAGCTCCAATTCCAGCCTGATCCCGGCGGGAGTATCTATTTCAACCCTATCATATCTCTGCTGATCTCTGATCATCAGGGCTGCAGCCCGGGCAGCGGCTGCGGCAGCACTGCCCGTGGTGAAACCTTTTTTAAGATCCCGATCTCTATTTTCTTCGGTCAAACTGGTTTTTCTCTCCTGATCCATGCCCACTCACCCCGGATTTTCAGACTTCAGCCTGCCATTTTACAGGTAAATAAGAGCGTTAATAGCAGCTGCGGCAGCAGCTGTACCGCCCTTCTTGCCTCTTATGGTGATATGCGGTGCAGCAAGCTTCTCCAGTTCATTTTTGGCTTCAGCAGCTCCGACCAATCCCACCGGAGTGCCGATTATCAAAGCAGGATCAGCTCTTTCCGCCCTCACCAAATTTATCAATTCAATCAAAGCTGTGGGCGCGTTGCCGATAACGTATATGCTCTCTCCGGTCTTTTCGGCCGCCTTCCTCATGGCCATCATGGAGCGGGTGATGCCGGCCTCTTCAGCCTTACTGCGTACATCTTCGTCGGCTATAAAACATTCCACGCTATAACCCAGATCATCGCTGAGACTGGTGCTGACTCCTGACCTGAGCATATTGACATCCGTGATGATGCGGGCTCCTTTCTCCAGGGCCTTTCTGCCTTCCTCGACAGCATTTTCCGAGAAGACTGTGACCTCGCTTATGTCAAAATCAGCTGTGGCATGAACTATTCGATAGATTATTTCGCGCTTCTTTTCTGGCAGCTCCCGGCCCTGAAGAACTTCTTCTATGATCTCAAAACTTTTATTCTGAATTTTTTCGGGATCAGTTATCAGTTCCACTCATTTAACCCCTTTCCATCTATCAACTATAATATCGACCAGCCTGCTGTCATCCCCGATTATATCACCGATGCTGAACTCTATCCCGGGATATTCTTCGGCCAGCTCATCGGCCTGAGCGGGTATATCCTCCTGGACGTGAATCCCCGGAAATAAAAACAGAGGTAAAATTACTATCTCTTCGATTCCATCTCCGGCTAATTCTGCCACCCTTTCTTCTAAAGTGGGATTGGTTAACTCCATAGCAGCTCCTTCTACGCGCTGATCTTCCAGCCGCCTGTCGAGCTTATCGATCAGATTATAAAACATTTCATTTGATTTATCAGCTCTGCTTCCGTGTCCCAGCACAATTATCCCGGTCTCACTCATTTTTGCAGTGGCCTCCTCTCAAATTGTTGAAATGAACCCCATCTTCATCCCTCCTCCACCGCAGTTTTGCGCGCAAATAAAAAAGCGCCCCCTTCTCCACAGGATGGGCGCGGGGCTAAATGCAGAAAAAACATCCTACATCTCCTGCCGGCGAAGGTCAGTAGGTTGGTTGCATCTTTTTCTCAGGCAGGTCTTCTGACTGCCGTTTTACAGCCGGGTCAAACCTTCCCCTGAATACACCAGGTGGGTGGCAGAGATAAAGCCGGTTCTTCTTGCGTTCAGTTGATTAATTAGGATGTCAAAAAACTTATTTAGTATACTGGAAGACATAAAGCTTCGTTCACAATGAAATTTTTCTCTGCTTTTGGTGATCTTTTTACGATATCTGTCAACTGATAACAAGAAGAACCCTAATTTAGTGATACCGGAAGAACCATAAAACCCGACCTAACGGTTACAGCGGCGGGCCCGTTCAGGTTTTTCACCTGATTCCCTATTCTCCCCCAGCCATAGCTGAGGGCACCTGAGATATAAAATTCGCTCAAACATCTATAATCATGATTGCCTCTCTAATATTTGTTTAAAGACTCAGGTATAAACTCCTCTTTTAACCCGGCGGATACGTCCCGCCAGGTAAAGCTGCAGGAAAATTGTAAAATGGATTACTGTAATTTTTTCTGTTTTCAGGCATAATTCAAAACTGCAGCCGGTTATAACCGGATAAACTCCCCTACTGCTGTCCCGCCCTCCCCGGGCGGGAATTTTTTAATTGGATTCTTCTCCGCATCAGTTGTTGGATTTTGTTTAAGAACACCTGAATTTAGGACATTTTCCCGTTTTATATAGTGCTCATTCATGGAGGCTATGAGGCTCCG
>CAYTDP010000048.1:0-16676 GCA_964436625.1 uncultured Halanaerobiaceae bacterium
ACAGAGACCAGTGAAGCCGTGATGGCAGCGGTGGATGCAGCTCTGGCTGAAGCTGGAGTAGAAGAGGAAGTCGAAGAGGTTACAGGTGAAATTTATCAAGGAACTGCTGAGGGATACGGCGGAGAACTGCAGCTGGAAGTCGAGGTAAAAGAGGGTGAGATTATTGATGTCAGGATTATAGATCACGAAGAACACGAAGAGACAGCCGGTTATACCCTCGAAGAGATACCTAAACGAATTGTAGCCGCTCAAAATCCCGAAGTTGATGGGATAAGCGGAGTCACTGTAACCAGCGAGGCTATAATGGCTGCTGCTGAAGAGGCTTTAATCGAGGCAGATGTAATAGATGAGGAGCCGGAGGTTGAAGAAGAGGTCGAAGCTGAGATTTACACCGGCAGTGCTGAAGGATTTGGAGGAGAATTAGTGGTAGAAGTCAGTCTGGTGGAAGATGAGATTGTAGGTATAGAGATTGTAGAGCATCAGGAGACCGATGATTACTTTGCGGACGCCGTGCCTGAAGTGCCGGAAAGAATAATGGAGGCACAGAGCACCGATGTAGACGCTGTCTCAGGAGCAACAGAGACCAGTGAAGCCGTGATGGCAGCGGTGGATGCAGCTCTGGCTGAAGCTGATATTGAACCTGAAGATGAAGAGGTCGAAGCTGAAGTGTATACCGGTTCAGCTGAAGGCTATGGAGGCGAGCTGGTTCTCGAGGTTAGTCTGGAGAATGACGAAATTATCGGCATAGAAATTATTGATCATCTGGAGACAGAAAACTTCTTTGAAGATGCAGTACCGGAGATGCCCGATAGGATTATAGAGGCGCAGAGCACCGAAGTTGATACGGTTTCCGGGGCCACCGAGACCAGTGAAGCAATAATAGCGGCAGTTGAAGAGGCTCTGGAGGCTGTCGGTGAGTAAACGTATAAGATAACAAAAATAACCTCTCTTTTAATATCTATCCGACCTCTTAATTTGAGAAATTTAACTGGAGGTCGGATGTTTTTCTTTGAAGCAAAAGGAGGAGGTTAGCTATTAATATTGAATTATAACTTATGATAAAGAACTTAAAGATTGTATATTTTTAAAAGATTATAATAAAGATCGTTCTTTTTAGTCTGGTTTACTCATGAAGGAGAGAAAAGATGAGGAATAATACTCTGTTAACCGATCTTTATCAACTGACGATGGCTCAGGGTTATTTTGAAAAGGAAAAATGTGAAGAAGCTGTTTTTGATCTTTTTTATCGCCGTAACCCCTGTGGACATGGTTATTCTATCTTTGCCGGTTTGAATCAGGTCATAGAATTCATAGAAAATCTTAACTATAGTGAAGAAGATCTAGAATACCTGGCCGAGCAAGGCTTTAATAAGGGTTTTTTGGATTATCTGCGCGATTTTGAATTTGAAGGAGACATAACAGCTGTCCCGGAGGGAAGTGTGGTGTTTCCTCATGAACCGCTGATAAAGGTAAAAGCCCCTGTGCTCCAGGCCCAGCTTCTGGAGACTTCCCTTCTGAATATCGTCAATCATCAATCCCTGATAGCAACTAAAGCTGCCAGGATAGCTACGGCTGCCAAAGATAGGTCTGTGCTTGAATTCGGCTTGAGAAGGTCCCATGGCCCGGATGCAGGTTATTATGGAGCGAGAGCTGCTGTTATCGGCGGCTGTGAAGGGACTTCCAATGTGCTTGCGGGTAAGGATTTTGGCGTGAGAATTAGCGGCACTCACGCTCACAGCTGGGTTATGACTTTTGATACTGAGCTGGAAGCTTTTCGAACTTATGCCCGCAATTTTCCTAACAGCTGCATCCTTTTAGTCGACACCTATGACACACTTGAATCGGGAGTTCCAAATGCAATAAAAGTTTTTGAGGAGCTGCAGGAAAAAGGAATAGACCCCGATCTTTATGGCATAAGATTGGACAGCGGAGATCTGGCTTACCTTTCCAAAGAGGCCAGGAAAATGCTCGATGAAGCCGGTTTTGAGGACGCTGTTATAGCTGCTTCCAGTTCGCTGGACGAAGAAATTATTACCTCTCTTGATATGCAGGATGATGAAATTGATGTGTTTGGCGTGGGCACAAAACTTATTACCTCCTCAAGTTGTCCTGCTTTCGGAGCTGTATATAAATTGAGTTCTTATGCCGGGAGGCCCAAAATAAAAATTTCAGATAATGTTGAAAAAATCACCAATCCCGGAGACAAAAATCTGCTGAGGATATATGAAAATAAAGACAAAAAGATCATCGCAGATATGATGACTCTGCAGGATGAGAATTTTTCAGAAAAGGAAGACCTAGAATTGTTTGATCCCCGCGATACCTGGAAAACAACATCTCTGGCTTCCGGAAGTTATAAAATCAGAAGAATGCATGAGCAGATTTACAGCAGGGGAGAAATGGTTTATGACCCACCTGAGGTAAAAGAGATCAAAGAGTACTGCCAGTCAGAAAAAGAAACTCTCTGGGAGGAATATAAACGTTTAATTAATCCTCATATCATGAAAGTTAATTTATCCCATAATTTATATGATTTGAAGCAAAAACTGCTGCAAAAAAATGGGATAAAAGAATAAAATCCTTCTTTAAATTTGGCAATTAATTTAATAATTATATAAAAATCTTTGCAGATACTGATAAGCTGCAGCTGTTCCCTCATCATCCCGGGGATCAACTGCAGCTTATAATTTTAAAAAAATCGTATTTAAGACTTGACTAAATTATCGATAACTGTTATTATTAATATTAGATATTAAAAAGTAATCTGTTTTGCTCCAGTTTCAGAATAAACATACCACAATTGGAGGTTTCAAAATGCCTAAAGTTGGTGAACCGGCCCCAGAATTTACGACAATGTCCTATCAGAATGGCGACTTTGAAGAGGTTTCGCTTTCCGATTATGAAGGTCAGTGGAAAATAGTATTTTTCTATCCGGGCGATTTTACTTTTGTTTGACCGACTGAAATGGCAGCAGTTGCTGCCAGGTATGAAGATCTTGAGGAACTGAACACGGAAGTACTGGCCGTTAGCGTTGACAGTCATTTCACTCATAAAGTCTGGGATGAAGAGGAACTCACTAAATTTGTTGATGGCGGCATACCATTCCCGATGCTGGCTGATCCTGGCGGAGATATAGGTAGAGCCTATAATGTTTATGATGAAGACATGAAAGTAAATCTTCGCGGCAGATTTCTGATCGATCCAGAGGGAATTTTACAGGCTTCCGAGGTATTGAATGAACCTGTGGGCCGAAATGTTGATGAGATAATCAGACAGGTGGAAGCCTTCCAGGAAAATGCTGAAACCGATGAGGCAACACCTGAAGGCTGGACTCCCGGAGATTCCACCCTTGAGCCGGGCCCATCCCTGGTTGGAAGAGTACATGAAGAATGGGGAAAAGAAGAATAACTTATCTCTAAATATCCTTTTTTGCGATATATGAGATATATGAGATCAATCCACTGCGGGCGGCTATAAGGCCGCCCATATTTTTTTGCTGAAAAATATGGACAAAAAATTCCTGCTTTATTGAAAGGAGGAAAACTGGATTGATCTGGAGAATTTTTTATTGAGGAGGTCTGCTTATGATTCTGGCAATAGATGTTGGGGGTACACACGCTGATGGAGTGCTTCTTTTTGAAAACCAGGGAAACAATCGCCTGCAGGTTGGCAGAAAAGAGAAAAAAGCTGTCCGCAAAAATGGTTTGAGATATACGGTGACTGAACTTTTAAAAGAACTTCTTCAGGATATCGATTTTGAAAATAGTGATAGCCAGCTCAAAAGGGTGGTGATAAGCACGACATTACCCACCAATTTACTGGCTCAGGAGAAGGATAAAAATGTTGGATTGATGTTGATCCCAGGTCCCGGAGCTGCTCCTGAGAGAAGTTTTTTTGGAGATGAAAATATAGTTCTGGAAGGTTTTATCGATCACAGGGGGAAAGAGGTTAAAAAACTTTCTCAGAAACAGGTGATCAATGCCGCTGAAAAGTTTAAAGCATCAGGGATAAACAACATAGCTATTGCTGGAAAATTTTCCTGTCGTAATCCCCGGCAGGAGCAGCAGGCCAGAGATTGGCTGCAGCATTCTTCGAAATTCAACTTCGAAAGCATCATTCCCGGTCATCTTTCCGCTCCGGTTTTGAACTTCCCCCGCAGAGCGGCTACTGCCTGCTGCAGTGCCGCCATAGCTGCCGAACAACGCCATTTTTCCGAGGAAATAGAAAAAATAGTTCGTGAAAGGGCAGGAGAGAAAACTGAGATTAAATTTCTTAAAAGCGATGGTGGAACGATGAGCAAAAAACAGCTGAAAAGAGACCCCGTAAAAGCTGTAAATTCTGGTCCCGCAGCCAGTATAATGGGTATCAGGGCTTCCATGAGCGATGCTTACAGCAGCAGAACATTTGTTACTCTCGATATGGGAGGAACTACTACAGATATTGGCCTTTTTGTGGAAGGAGAGCCTGCTTTTGAAGAAAAGGGCATCGAAGTGAATAATATATCAACCTCTATAAAGGGACTCTTTTCTCGTTCGGTTCCTCTGGGAGGGGACAGTTGTATAAGAATAAAAAATGGTGAAATCAAAATTGGGCCGGAAAGAGCTGGTCCTCCTGCAGCCCTGGGAGGAAATTCCTTAACACCCACCGATGCTCTCGTTTTTCTTTACCGAAGAAAGGGAAGCCCCTTCATATCTGAGGCTGATTCAAAAATGAGCATCCAGATTGGCGAAAATGCTTTTGAAAGTGAAGACTGGGATATAGAGCGATCCAGAAAAGCTTTAAAAAGAGCTGCAGAAAACCTGGCTCCGGCCGTTTTGGCCCGGGCAGGGGATGAGTTCGTCCTTTTTGAAAGTGCCGTCAGAGATTCGGAAGATAAAGCTGCTCTGCTGATAATTGAAAGATTTACAGCAGGTATTTCCGAAAAAATAAATGATGTCTTGAAAAAACTGGCCGAAAAACCAGTTTACACGGTCAAAGAACTGCTGGAAGATGTAAAAATTGAACCTGAACTTATCCTTGGGATGGGAGGTCCTGCTCGGGGCTTTCTACCTCTGGTAGCTGAAAAAATAAATCTTGAATATCAGCTGGTCCCCCATGCCGAAGTTGCCAATGCCATCGGGGCAGGCTGTACACGTCCCACCAGAAAAATAAATGTTAGAGTGGATACCAGGAGGGGGCGATATGTTATCCCGGAACTGGGCGAAAATGGAAAGCTGGAGGGAAATATAAAAGAAAATTGGCCCGAAAGGAAAGCAAAAGAAGCCCTGAGGAAGAGATATCCCGAAAAGAACCCAGAAATAGAGATCACAAGAAAGGAGAGCTTCCCCACTGTGTCAGGGTTTCGCACCACCGGAAATATAACTGAAGTAACTGCTCAGGTGAAGCCGGATATAATCGGGAAAATTGTAAAATCAGGAGCTGATGGAAATGCGTGAAAACAGCTTTAAGCAGGCAGAAAACAGCCTGGGATTGATATTTTTCCCCGCTTTTGACTGGGAGATAGCCCCGGCTCATCCGGAGCGCCGGGAAAGATTGCTTTATACCAGAGATCAGATATTCGAAGAAGGAATTCTGGATGACCCGGCCATAAATGAGTATAATCCTGAAATAGCCAGCAGAAATCAGGTGGAATCTACCCATATATGTGCTCCTTCCTGTGAAGATATAGTATCTCGTCCTCATCTGATCTCGGCCGGGGGAGCTATCAGGGCCGCCCGGCTGGTAGAGGAAAAAACAGTGGAAAGGGCTTTTGCTCTGATAAGACCTCCCGGACATCACGCTTTTAGAGTTGTTCATGGAGCTAGAGGCTTCTGTACTGTGAATAATGAAGCCATAATGGTGGATGAGCTTCTGCGCGATCAACCTGATTTAAAAATAGCTTTTGTCGATACTGATGCTCATCATGCTGATGGCACCCAGGAGATTTTCTATCATAATCCTCAGGTGCTGCATATTTCGATACATCAGGATGGAAGAACTCTTTTTCCCGGCAGTGGTTTTACCCGAGAGGCCGGCGGTCCCGGGGCTTATGGCCGGACCCTGAATGTTCCGCTGCCCCCGGGAACAGGAGATAAAAATATTTTATTTGTGCTCGAAAATCTGGTCAGACCGATTCTGGATGAATTCAATCCTGATTTGATAATAAATGCTGCGGGCCAGGACAATCATTTTTCGGATCCGATAACGAATATGAACGTGACAGCCCGCGGTTATGGGAGAATAAATGAAATTATTGAACCGGATCTGGCCGTGCTGCAGGGGGGATATGCTATAGAAAGTGCTCTACCCTATGTAAATCTTTCGGTAATACTGGCCATGGCAGGACTCGATTACAGCGAGGTGAAAGAACCGGAATTGAATTCTGGCAGCATCAGGAAAGAAGATGAGATTTCTGAAGAAGTGAAAAAGAAAGTAAATGTTTTACAGGATATATGGCAGAGTCGGGAAGAAATTATCATGGGCGATGAATTTCAGCTGAAAGATGATCACTACTATCGGGAAAAAAATCTGCATTATGATACGGATAATATAAGAGAAAGACAGGAGGAGAGCGTCAAAGCCTGCAGCAGATGTTCAGGATTTATAGATATAAACTCGCAGGCAAAAAGCAGTTTTCCTGCTCGCCGGATCAGGGCACTAATTCTGCCTCACGACTGCTGCAATGAGTGCAGAATGGAGGCCCGGGAAAGATGGTTAAAAATCAATGAACAGGAAACTGCTGAGTACGATTTCATAGCCTGGCAGGATAAAGCCAGGGGAGAGTACAGAGCCACCAGCTGAGTTTATATCAAATATTTTCAGGCAGAGTACCGGGATCTATACCGCTTTCTCTGGCTGCTCTGTGAGCTCTGCGAAAATCCTCTCTATCGGGTCTTTTCGCCAGCTCAGAAAAATTTCCGGCCTGATAGGAAGGATAATACTGCCTCATTATATTGACGTAGTTGTCGGCTGAAAGCTTTTTGGCTATAAACTCCATGATATTTTTAGTTTCAGCTACCCCTTCGGGCAGAACAAGATGTCTAATCAAAAGTCCGGAGGTGGCAATTCCTTTTTTGTCGACGGTGAGTTTTCCCACCTGTCTGTACATCTCTTCAATGGCTTTCGAAGCTTGAGAGTAATATTCTTCGACCTGCGAGTATCTTTTGCCAGCTTCATCGCTGCCGTATTTAAAATCGGGCATATATATATCGACCACACCATCCATCAATTCAAGAGCTTTTAGACTGTCATATCCCGATGAATTATAAACTACAGGAAGATCCAGGCCTTCTTCCGCAGCCAGATACAGTGCACCCAGTATAGGATAAATCACATGGCTGGGGGTTACCAGATTAATGTTATGACAGCCTTTATTTTCCAATCTCAACATCGTACGAGCCAGTTCCGGGATGGTGAAGGTATTTCCTCTCAGTTTTTGACTGGTATCATAATTTTGACAGTAGACGCAGTTTAAGCTGCAACCTGAAAAGAATATAGTTCCGGACCCACTGCTGCCGCTCAGAGGCGGCTCTTCTCCTCGATGAGGAGCTGCCCCTGAAACTATCGGAAATTTGCCAATCCCACAGCCTCCTATCTCATCTGCCAGTCGGTTGACACTGCATTTCTGCGGGCAGAGTCTGCAGCTTCTAAATTCTCTGTAGGCTTTTTTTACCTTATTGCGTAATTTTCCGGACTTATATACCTGCTGTAAGGACATGATTTTTCCCTCCCTCGTCTGCTGTTAGCTTTTGATTTAATTATATATCATTCCTGGTCTGAGTGAAAATTCTTTAGATTTTAGAATCTTCCCTATAACCGCTGGTGAAATTTACGACATATTCTTTTAAAGCGTTAGCTGCCATGGGAGAATGTCCCGGTCAAATTGTAATTTTGATTAAATCATGATAGCATGGAAATAAGATATTTATTATAATATTAACGTTTTAGGGTTTTAAATCATAGGATATTTTATTGCGGGGTGAAACCGTGAAACGGCCTGGCCTAAAGGTATACAGCCTGGGCAGATTTAAAGTTAAAAAAGATGATGAGGTGATCTCTTCTCAATACAGCAGTTCCGGCAAGTTATGGCTGTTGTTTCAATATCTTCTCAGCCACCCGGAAGAGTCAGTTGCCCAGGAAAAAATTATCGAAGATCTTGATTTTGATATGAAACTTATAGATGCTCATAATGCTCTTGAAAATAGAATTTATAGGCTGCGCAAGATGCTCTGCGCGGGTGAAAAATACCGGGCTGATAAATACATTATTTACGAAAGCGGCGGTTATTCTTTGAACTGGGAGGAAGGCGGCTGGTTTGACGTGCGGGAATTTTTGCGGCAACAGGCGGAAGCAGAGAGGGCTGCCTCCCGGGGAGAAAAAAATATAGGCATAAAATGTTATCGAAAGGCGTTAAAATTATATAAAGGTGATTATTTAAATTCGAAATATAATCTTCCCTGGGCTGTTACCAAAAGAGTTATGTACAGGCAAAAATTTTTGGAATCCGTCATTTCTCTGATAAAACTGCTGCAGAACAAAGAAGATTATCCTGAAATCGAAAAGATCTGTAGAAATGCCCTGGAGATAGAGGCTTTTGACGAAGGATTACATAAACTGCTGATCAGGGCTTTGCTCGAACAGAACAAGACAGATAGAGCCAGAAGACATTATATTTACATCCAGAAATTATTTGCTCAAAAAGATGCTAAACTTTTTTCGGATATGGATTGGGAGAGATATAAAAAATTAGAGGAGGAGAGCTCGGATGAGTTTTCTGATATATACGAATTTTTTGCAGGACTTGACCATTTTGAAAAAAGAGAAGAGGATCTGAAACTGCTGGAGCCGGATGTATTCAAGGAAATTATGGAGATGGAGACTAGAAGGAGAAAGGATAATCCTAAAAGAGACAATTACGTTCTCTTTTTCAATTTGAAACCAACGGATAGACTGGCAGAAGAACAGTTAGAAGAGAAAGAAAAGGCGGGGATCGAACATTTACATGAAGCCTTTCGCCTGGAGCTGAGAAGGGGGGATGTAATCTGCCGGTGGAATGAACTTCAGTACCTCGTGCTTTTAGTTGATATTGAGGTTCCAGTTGTCAGAAGAATAATAAAGAGAATAAAAGACACTTTTCATGATATGATAAGTTCTGAAGAAATAATACTTAACGTATCCTTTAAGAGATTAGTTGCCAAAAAAAAGTAGCCGATTTAGAGACCAGTTTTATTGAGGAGGGATCTTTCTGTGAATTCTGAAGCTAATTCTGTTAGGGAACCCACACTCAAAGAAGCTGCTCTGGGAATGCTTATGATAATTTTAATACTGGTTATTACTCTTCAGATAGAAATTGTGCTGGAAGTTTCACTGGTGCTGGGTGTTATTACATCTGCTCTGATTGCTGTTTATCTGGGCTATGGCTGGGAAGAAATAAGAGACGGCATGCTGGAAGGAATAAGCAATGGCATGATAGCCTGTTTGATATTAATCACAGTGGGCATGGTGGTCGGCTCCTGGATAATCGGCGGCACAATTCAAACTCTGATTTATTATGGGCTTCAAATCTTATCCCCTGCAATCTTTCTGCCGGCGGCCTTTTTTCTGGGAGGTTTAACTTCTGTACTCATCGGAAGCTCTTTTGGTACTATAGCAACAATGGGAGTTGTGCTTTTGGGAATTGGAGAAGGATTGGGTATGCCGACTTCTATGGTAGTGGGGGCGATAGTTTCAGGAGCTGTTTTTGGAGATAAATTATCCCCCCTATCAGATTCGACAAATCTGGCTTCAGCTATGTCAGGTGCAGATCTTTTTAAACATGTTCGTTCCATGCTCTGGGTCACGCTGCCTGCTGCCGGAATTTCGCTCGTTATCTATGCTGTATTGAGTCTTGGTCAGGCAGGAGATACCATGGATGTAGATCAGGTGAGAGAAATAACCGAAACGCTGGCAGCCAATTATAATCTCTCTCTTCTCACACTTGTTCCGCCGGCCCTGGTGATTATAATGGCTGTTATGAAAATTCCTGCCCTGATAACCCTGATCACCAGTTTTATAACCGCCAGCGTTTTTGCCATAATCACTCAGGGAGCGGGAATACAATCGCTTCTGATTGCGGCCGGCCCGGGATATACAGCTGAGACTGGGGGGGAAGTGGTCGATGGTCTTTTGACCCACGGCGGTATAGACATGATGCTTAACACTGTAGCAATGGTTATTGCAGCTACGGCTATGGGAGGAATACTGGAAAAAATAGGCGTGCTGAAGACGATTCTATCAGGACTGAGAGATTATGTACAGACTCCCAGGGGGTTGGTTCTGGCCACACTTGCTTCTACATATCTGGTTACCCTGGCCTCCGCCGAGATGTATGTATCGATCATTCTTCCTGGCCGAACTTTCCAGCCGGCTTACAAAGAGATGGGCCTCGATTTGAGTGTTTTATCGCGCACCCTCGAAAGCGCTGCAACTCTTGGTAATTTTGTTCTTCCCTGGGGTGTGGCTGCGCTTTATGTTCAGGGAGTTTTAGATATCGGTTTTTCCTATATACCATATGCTTTTTTAAGCTTCATCGCTCCTATAATTGTGATCGTATATGCCTATAAAAATATTGCCATGTGGAAAAAGCAATGAAAATATAATAATTCACTAATACCTGTAAGATCAATAAATACTCCTGCCGGATTCGCAGCTGATGGTTTATCATGACTGTCAGTCTGCGAATTTTTTTATGTCGAAATTATTGTTTATTCGACCTTGCAAAAACGGCTATTTCTTTTTATAATTTAATACAAGAAATTATAAAAGTACATTTATTAGAATATTTTAAGGAGGGACTGCAAATTGGGATCAATCTGGCTCATATTTATTGCAACAGGATTATTTCTCGCCGCCTATCTCACCTATGCTCGCAGATTGGTTGATCGCTGGGGTATGGACAATAATCAAATTACTCCTGCCCATAGCAAAAATGATGGGTTGGATTACGTGCCGGCTAAAAAGCCTATTCTTCTGGGACATCACTTTGCTTCGATCGCCGGAGCTGCTCCCATCATAGGACCTGTTACAGCCGCTGAATTTGGCTGGCTTCCTGTTTTCATCTGGATTGTTGTCGGGAGCATATTTATAGGAGCGGTTCACGATATGGGTTCGCTTTTCAGCTCTGTCCGGCACGGAGGCCGGTCGATAGCCAGGGTAATAGAGGTTAACATAGGCAAATCCGGGAAAAGATTGTTCAGCATTTTTTCCTGGCTGGCCCTGATTCTGGTCATAGCTGCCTTTTTAAACGTAACAGCTGGAGCTTTTGTAAGCACCCCTGAAGCTGCCACAGCCTCGGTGCTGTTTATTTTACTGGCTGTAGTCTTCGGTTTTTTGAGAAAAGTTAGCGGGCTTTCCCTGATGGCACTTTCGGTTATCGGGATTGGTCTGCTCGTTTTATGTATCTGGGTTGGTTTGAATTATCCTCTTGAACTATCCCATACCACCTGGATGTGGATTCTGGTATTTTATATATTTGCTGCTTCTGTTACACCGGTCTGGATCTTACTGCAGCCCCGTGATTATTTGAACTCTTTTCTGCTCTACGGTCTGCTGGGTGGAGCTATTTTGGGTATTTTAGCAGGAAACCCAGGTATAGAGCTCGCCGGTTATACTTCTTTTCAGACCGAGGTGGGATACTTATTTCCGATATTATTTGTAACGGTGGCCTGCGGGTCAATTTCTGGTTTTCATTCGCTGGTGTCTTCCGGAACCACTGCCAAGCAGCTGAATAAGGAGAAGGACAGTAAAGCTATAGGTTATGGAGGAATGCTTATAGAAGGCACTCTGGCAGTTCTGGCTCTGCTGGCAGCAGCAATCATAACCCGGGGAACTGCTGCTGACCTTATGGCTCAGGGTGGTCCGGCTCTGGTTTTTGCCACCGGAACAGGAAATTTTCTGAATAATCTGGGCATTCCTACAGAGCTGGGTGTCATCTTTGGTTCTCTCACTGTGGCTGCTTTTACGCTCACCTCACTTGATACAGCGGCCCGACTGGGAAGGTTTATTTTCCAGGAATATTTTGTACCCGAAGAAAAAGAGGGGGCTAAAGAAGAAGCAGGCATATTCGGCAGCATATATTTTGCTACTTTTGTGACCGTGTTTTTAGGAGCGGTTTTAGGGCTTTCTGGAGCCTGGGATGCTATCTGGCCAATTTTTGGGTCTGCCAATCAGCTGCTGGCGGCCCTGGCTTTATTGAGTTTGGCTGTCTGGCTGGCCAGCCGGGGTATAAAAAATCTTCATATTATAATTCCCATGATATTCATGTTTGCCGTCACGTTGACTGCTCTGGTATTTGTTACAGTCGAAAATTTTCAGGCCGGGAACTATGTTCTGGCGATTATCGCCGTTATCCTGTTTATTCTGGCGATCGTTCTGGCCAGAATGGCCACAGGGCTGCTCTCTCCAGCATCTGAAAAGAAGGCAGCTGAAAAGAATTAATATTTAAATTGATCCTTTTAACATCTGTTAAATTATGCTGTATATATTTTAATTCCCCGTTCGATATTTCCGAACGGGGGTTTTGTTTCTTTTATTCTCTCTCATTTTATTTTTCTTTCAATAATTAATACTCCAACCCTTAATATTAAAATATATTTATGTTATATTTAAGATATGAAAATAGGGGGGAGAAATATGCTGAGTGCAGGTGTAGACATGGGTTCGCTGACGACATCCGCTGTAATCTGTGATGATGATAAAGTTTTGGCCAGCTATATCAGAACCACCGGCGCGGACGCTGAAAAGGCAGGAACAG
This sequence comes from uncultured Halanaerobiaceae bacterium, assembly GCA_964436625.1. Lineage (GTDB taxonomy): Bacteria > Bacillota > Halanaerobiia > Halanaerobiales > Halarsenatibacteraceae > Halarsenatibacter. The sequence goes on from CAYTDP010000048.1 coordinate 12,770, forward strand.
AAGCTTTAAATAAGGCCTGCAGAGGGGCAGACCTGGAGATTGAAGAAATAGAAGAGATAGTTGCTACCGGCTATGGCAGGGTTAATCTCCCTCTGGCTGATCGACAGGTAACCGAAATAACCTGTCATGGTCGCGGAGCCAGAAAATTGAATTCACAAACAGGAACAGTCATAGACATTGGCGGTCAGGACAGCAAAGTCATCCGTCTGGATGGTTCGGGCATGGTAGTAGATTTTGAAATGAACGATAAATGTGCAGCCGGCACCGGTAGATTTCTGGAGGTGATGGCAGAAGCTCTGGAAGTTGAACTGGAGGAGCTGGGGGAGCTGAGTTCCCGGGCTCGTAATCATGTTAACATAAGCAGCATGTGCGCTGTTTTTGCCGAATCCGAAGTCATTTCCAAAGTTGCTGAAGGACACTCCCGGGAAAACATTATAAAAGGCATCCATAAATCTATAGCAGAAAGAATTTCTGCCATGGTTGCAAGGGTTGGCATGGTGGAAACGATCCTGATGACCGGAGGAGTCGCTAAAAATTCAGGGGTGGTGAAATGTCTGGAAGATGAGCTTGAAGTAAATATTGAAGTTCCGGATGCTCCCCAGATAGCTGGTGCTCTGGGAGCAGCTCTGCTGGCGGCTGATAATCAAAAACAGGCAGTTGGAGGATGAATTTCATGAAAGAGAGTGATGTGAAAGCCAGGCTGCCTGAGGTTGAGGGCAGGCTTGCATGGTTTTGCTCCTATGTACCTGAAGAATTGATCCGATCAGCAGGTTTAAGGCCTTATAGAGCACTGCCCTCCAAAAATAATTCCAGATCCACAGGTTTTCTTCCTTCCAATCTCTGTCCTTATGTCCGCCAGGCGGCTGAGAGGATTTTAAAAGAAGAAAATGAAAGCGAGCTCAGAGGAGCTGTGGTTGCCCATTCCTGCAATGCTATGATGCATCTTTATAATGTGCTGGAAAGGGAGACCGACCTGCCCGTATTTTTGCTGGATTTGCCTGCAGCTGCCAATTCCCATGCTCATAAATATATGTTGAGCTGTCTGGAGAAATTGGCTGATTTTTTGAATAAAATTGGTGGAGAAATATCTCATGCCAGCCTGCTGGCTTCTATTAAAATTTATGCTCGTACTGCTAAAAGTTTAAAATTATCTGTCGAAACTGAAGAATTAAGCGGGTTTAACTTTTCTGATTATCTGCCGGGATTTATCAATTTTGAAATGATGCGGGCTGCCCAGACCAGAAAACGCGAGAAATTTAATGAACTGCTGGAAAACAAAGGTGAAAGTGTACTGGATCTGCCCGCGGAGGGAGCCGGTGTATATATTTTGACGGGAGCTCAGCCTCACGAGGAGATTGTCGATCTTCTTTCAGCCAGCAAAAAGGGTGTCTTTCACGAACATTGCAGCGGCTACAGGTACTGGTTTAAAGACTATCAGGGGGCTTTAAAAGCTGTCGAGGGAAAAGGGGCTAAATTTGAAGATCTAAAGGATAGATCCCGGCTGCTGGCTTTTTTGACTGAATTGTATCTGGAAAAGCCCCGCTGTCCGAGGTTTTATGACGACGGTTATCGAGAATCTTTTTATGGAAAGCTTCTCGAAAATCTGAAAATAAATGGAGTAGTATTTCATAATTTGAATTTTTGTGATTTTGCCCATTACGATTTTCTTGTTATCAAAAAAATGATGACGGAAGTCAACATTCCCGTGCTGAATTTTGCCACAGAATTGAGTTCCGGTGACAGTGGAAGGATACAGACCCGACTGGAGGCTTTTATGGAGATGACCTGAGGAGGAAAATTAATGGTAAGTTCTGATGCTTTCCGGTCAAAGCTGGAAGAAAAAATTTCTCAGGAGATGGGCGAAAAACTGCTGAAATCCAGAGTGTTTCGGCATCTTTTCAAAAAAGTTTTTTTCTGGCAGGCAGATTTCCAGTTAAAGGCCACCGAAGAAATGACAAATTTTGCTCTGGATATTACAGCGAAATCGCTTAAAGAAGGGAAGCCGACAGCATGGACATCGGCTTTTTTTCCGGATGAGATAGCTTATGCAGCCGGCATGACTCCTTTTTCTCCAGAAATTGCAGCGGGCGTGATGGCGGCTTTTGGTCAGGCCGAAGAAATGCTTAAAGAAGCGGAATCTGATGGTTTTTCTCCGGAGACGTGTTCTTTTCATAGATGTGCGGGAGGAATGGATATTAATGATTATCTGCCCGAGCCTGCTATGGTACTGGCCAGCACACATCTCTGTGATGGGGCTCCTCAGCTGCTCAAAATTCTGGCCAGCCGCCATGGAGTTGATTTTAACGTTCTGGATATTCCTGCCGACAGGAGTCAGAAAGCAGAGGAGTATCTGACCAGGCAGATTGAAGAAGTTTTTTCCAGCTGCGAGAGGATAACGGGTAGAAGGATTAGCCAGGATGATATTGAAAAATCCTTTGCTGCTTCCAATAGAGCCCGCGAGAAATGGCTGGAGGCCTGTGAACTTCGAAAAAAATTTCCCCCTGTTCTAACTTCTCCAGCAGCATTATCCTTTGTTTATTTAAATTTTCTGGGATACGGCAATCCCCGGACTGCTGATATTTTTTCTCTTCTTGTCGATGAACTCAAGAAAAAATTAGAGAACATGTTTGATCTGAATCATCCCGGTAGAGCCAGTGGAAATAAAGAAAATCCTTATCTGCTCTGGCTGCATCTGCGGCCTTATTTCAGCAGGGAGCTGTTCGAGTATATACAGGGAAGAGCAGAGATAGTTTATGAAGAGATGAATCATCTTTCCTGGCCGCCTCTTGATCCGGATGAACCCTTTCGCAGCCTGGCCAGAAAGATATTATCTCATCCCGGTCTGGGACCTATTGACAACAGAGTTGAAGCAATAGAAGAAATGATAGAAGATTATCAGATAGATGGGGTGGTTCATTTTTCCCACTGGGGCTGCCGCCAATCGGCGGGAGGGACCTATCAACTCAAAGATAGCCTAAAAGATATGGGAGTCCCTTTTCTCGACCTGCAGGGGGATTGCGTTGATCCTGGAGGATTTTCAACCGGACAGATAAGGACGAGGATGGAGAGCTTTCTTGAGATGCTGGAAAGTCGATACCAGGCCGTTAATTAAAATTTCTGGAGAGGGCAGGTGTTTTAAATGGAACCAGAAAAGTATTTCGAAATGATGCTGGACATGTATTATCATTACTTTGATCTGTATGAGAATGAAGAAGTTCTGGGAAGAGAGTTCGATCTTTATGCCTTTTTGGAAGTAACAAATGAGAGATATATGGGAATAAAATCAATAAAAATTTATCAATATAATGATTTTGAACATTCTCTGGTGGAGGTTAACGATGAATTTTCCGATGAATTGATAGATGACAGTTTTTTTTCTGAGTGTATAGATGAACTGATCGAGCCAAAGTCAGGTCATCACCAGAGTTTTATTACTTATATTCAAATTGTCGGTGAGCCGCTCACCTCTGAAGAGATATCGCTGGTCGAAAATTACAATTATTCGACTTCCTTCTGGCTGGGAATCAGAGGGTGGTGTGATATCAGGTTGATTGTGGTGGAAACAAAAAACTGGCAGGTATATGTCAATCAGGCAGGCGAAGAGGTCAAAGAAAATTACGACCCGCAAATGCTGGCCGATCATTTTGGTTATGAGATTTGACAATTATGGCTTGTATTTATATAATTATACTACAGAATTTACTAAGTTTCGGACTTAATAAGCTGAATATTTTTTCTGCCCCCCTGCAAATCGGCGGGGCTATATTATTTTTTTACTCACAAGGCATCTGCTTTTGAACAAATATTTTTGGATCTTCTTGTCTTCAATTGGTAGACAGGTGCGTCAAATACACTTATTTAGTCATACTGGAAGATATAAAGCTTCGTTCACAATGAAATTTTTCTG
>CAYTDP010000049.1:0-16462 GCA_964436625.1 uncultured Halanaerobiaceae bacterium
GAGTATCACTTCGTCTCATAGCTTCCTGTAATAAGAGGTGAGCAGTTATCGCTTTGATAGAATATGTCGTAAATTTCACCAACGGTTATGGAGAAGATCCTTAAAATTTTATGAAATTTTTAATTTTTTTGCAGGAGTTGCAGATCATGATATACAATTATAATAATGATCGATAATTTTAATATAAAACTATATTAAAAATAAAAATATTATTCTTAAAATTTAAATAATTATAATAACTTATACTGACAACAACCCCCTTTTCATTTCTATAAAATCAGCAAAGGGAGTGGTGCTGAAAAGTAAAAAAATGTTTTAAACCGCGGATGCTTTAATCGGCTGCATAAAATACAAATAGGGGGAATAAAGATGATTGAATCGCTTCTGGAATTGAATGATGCGGTTAATGCAGTGGTTTGGGGGCCGCCTTTTTTAATTCTGCTGGTTGGTACCGGCGTGTACCTGACAATCAGATTGAACTTTTTTCAATTCACTCATTTTAAATTATCCTGGGAGCAGAGTTTCGGAAGATATTTTAGCAAAGAAGCTGAAGATGAAGGCGGAGTTTTGAGCTCCTTTCAGGCGATAAGCTCGGCTATGGCGGCCACCCTGGGAGTGGGAAACATTGCGGGTGTCAGCACCGCTCTCTCGCTTGGAGGTCCGGGAGCTATCTTCTGGATGTGGATATGTGCCCTCTTCGGCATGGCCACCAAATTTGCCGAGGCCCAGCTGGGAATAAAATACCGTGAGAAAAAAGGTGAAGATGATTTTACCGGTGGAGTTATGTATTATATTCAAAACGGTATGGGCGGCAAATGGAAATGGCTGGCTGTTCTTTATGCTTTCTTTGCCGGCATAGCTGCTTTTGGTATCGGCAATATGGTTCAGTCGAACACGCTGGCTCATGCTGCTGAAGACGGCTTTGCCGTCCCCACCTGGTTGACCGGTATTCTTGTGGTCTTTTTTGTGGCCGTGGTTATTCTTGGCGGAGTTAAAAGAATTGGCCGTGTCGCTGAACGTCTGGTGCCGATCATGGCTATATTTTACTTTATCGGCGGCGGTTTGATCATAATAATGCATATCGGTTCGGTGCCGGCTGTTTTTGCCGACATTTTCACCAAAGCTTTCACACCGGCTTCGGCCTTCGGTGGGTTTGCAGGAGCTACTGTCAGGATGGCCGTGCGCTTCGGGGTTGCCCGTGGAGTCTTTTCCAACGAAGCCGGCCTGGGAGCAGCTTCGATTATTCACGCTCAGGCCCGCAATAAGCCTACCCGTCAGGGCATGTGGGGTATCTGGGAGGTATTTATAGATACGATAATTGTAGGAACAATTACAGCTCTGGTAGTCCTTTTGACCGGTGCTCTCGGTACCGGTGAAACGGGGGCGGTGCTGGCGGCGGAAGGTTTTTCCAGAGGCCTGCCAGGTCCGGGAGGTTATATCATAAATACCAGCATCATAATATTTGCCTACACCACCATGTTGACCTGGTCTTTTTACGGGGAGGAGAGCTGGCGGTATATTTTCGGCAAGGGGGTAATAATACCCTATCGCTTTCTGTTTCTGGGTTTCCTCTTTCTGGGAGCGGTAGGTGCCTTAGAACCGATATGGCTGCTGGCTGACACGCTAAATGGATTGATGGCAGCTCCCAACCTGATAGCTTTGATAGTGATGGCCGGAGTTGTGGCCAAAGAGAAGGACAATTATATGGAAGAGCTTACACGCCCGGCCGAAGAGTAATCCGATAATCTCTCGAAATCTTAAAACTGAATTAAGCGTCTGATAAGCGGCCCCCTTTCATCAGGACTCTTTATAGGATGATTGAGGAGGCCGCTTTTTGTCTGTTATTTCAGTGGATCGGGAAGGCGAATTAGGGGAGTCTGACTTACTTTTTATCAGGCGGGCTGAATTAAAAACTGCCAGCAGCGCCACTCCCACATCGGCAAAGACCGCCCCCCACATCGTGGCTATACCAAAAGCTCCCAGCAGCAGGAATATTCCTTTGATGCCCAGAGCCATAATAATGTTCTCCATGACTATCCGGCGGGTTGATCCGGCCACATTCAGAGCGGCTTGAAAATCTGATAGGCGGTCATTCATCAACACGACATCGGAAGCTTCCACCGCGGCGTCGGACCCCAGACCGCCCATCGAGATGCCAATATCAGCTCGGGCCAGAACGGGGGCATCGTTGATTCCATCACCTATAAATGCCGTTTTATTCTTGCTGTCACGGATAATTTTTTCCAGCCTCTCGACTTTATCGTCAGGAAGCAGTTCGGCAAAGTACTCTTCCAGCCCTGCTTTCTCTGCCAGTTCTGCAGCTGCTTCCCTGCTGTCTCCAGTTAGCATTACCACCCTGGTGCCGTTATCCAGAAGGTTTGTGATGACATCCAGACTGTCGGTCTTGAGACGATCGGAAATTTCTATCCTGCCGAGATAATTTCCGTCAGCTGCCACGTGAACCCGGGTTCGGCCGGAATCAGAAGAGATATAATCGATATTATTTTCCTCCATAAGTTTATCGTTTCCGACCAGTATTTCCTCTTCCATTATGGTGGCAGCTACGCCCCGGCCGGCAATTTCCCGATAATTATCTATATCGTCCTGGGTTATCGGCAACTCGCCGGCGCTTTTACGGAGAGCTTCAGCTATGGGATGGTTGGAGTTGAGTTCGGCTGCCGCGGCTGTTTTAAGAAGCTCAGAGCGCGATATATTGCCCGTCGGCAGGATCTGGTTGACTTCAAACACTCCTTTTGTTATCGTGCCTGTCTTATCCATCACCACAGTCGAGACATCGTTTAAGGCTTCCAGATAGTTTGCGCCTTTAATCAGCACCCCCTGCCGGGAGGCGGATCCGAGCCCTCCAAAAAAACCCAGGGGAATGGAGATTACCAGCGCACAGGGGCAGGATATGACCAGAAAGATCAGCGCCCTGTAAATCCAGCTGCTGAAGGTTGCTCCTTCAAGTAAGAGCGGGGGAATTGTCGCCAGCAGGGCTGCTGACAGCACAACCGCGGGCGTATAATAACGGGCGAATTTGGTTATGAATCTTTCCGTTTTTGCTTTGCGGCCGGCAGCTTCTTCGACCAGCCGCAGAATTTTGTTTACCGTGGAATCGGAAAACTCCTCTTTCACCTTTAACGTCAGAGTTCCGTTTTTATTGATGGAGCCGCTGAGCACGTCGTCACCGGGGCGTTTGGTTTCGGGCACCGATTCTCCGGTCAGAGCCGAGGTGTCCACGGCCGATTCCCCGTTTACGATCTCCCCATCCAGCGGAATTCTTTCGCCGGGCTTTACGATGATCTCATCTCCAATATTTACCTCTTCTGGAGAAACGGTCTTTACCCCTTTATCCATTTTTAAATGAGCTATTTCCGGTTTTATATCGAGAAGCGCTTTAATTGATTGGCGCGAGCGGTTGACAGCAGCGTCTTTAACTGTCTCTCCGGTTTCGTAAAATAGCATTACAGCCACACCTTCGGGATATTCACCGATGGCGAAAGCTCCCAGAGTTGCTATCGTCATGAGAAAATTCTCGTCGAAAAAATTGCCGCTGATTCCGTTTTTAACCGTTTTGATAAGAACTTTGTAACCGGTGACTGCATAAGCTGAAAGATAAAGAAAGAGGGTGACAGCAGTTCCAGTATTGAGCATTAAAGCTGCTGCCAGCAGGACGGCTCCGGCTGTCAATCTCAAAATTTTGAACTTAAGAAAGCTTATATCTGTCAGTATTCTCCTGAAAGTATTCCTGTCTGCAGAAGATGATTTTCCAGGGCTGGCATCTCGGTCGTGGTTTGAATTTGAATCTTTAGGCACAACTCTGGCATCTTTTTCAATTTTGCCCACGATCTCATTGATCTTTTTGCTGATCTTGTTCTGTTCCAGCTGTTCGGAGTTTTCTATTTTTACTTTAAGCTCTTTCGTGGCGAAGTTTAGATCGGCCCGCTCGACCTCAGATAGATTGTTCACTGCTTTTTCTATTTTCAGAGAACAGTCGACACAGCTCAAACCATCGACTTCAAATTTTTTTTGCAGCATGCAACCCCTCCAGATACTGAATGTTTGAACAGATATTCATATAAACGATAAAAAATATATGTATGTTTATTCATATTTCTCCTTCAATTATAGGATAAATCCGCTCCTCTGTCAAAATTTACTCCCGCACATGATTCAATCCCTGGCAGAAAAGCTGAAGTATATGGTCATCGCTCAGAGAATAATAGACCACTCTACCTTCCTTTCGGTATTTAACCAGATCAAGATCGCGCAGTTTTTTTAGCTGATGGGATATGGCCGACTGACTCATATCCAGAAGTTCACTGATATCACAAACACAGAGTTCTTCCCGGGCGAGAGCGTTTATTATCCTCAACCTGGTCGGATCTCCCAGCACCTTGAAAGTTGATGCCAGTTCCTGAACTTCACCCTTGGCCAGGTTATCATCCTCCAGAGACTTGATTTTATCCCAGTGAGGGCAGTAATCCTGACAGGTTTCAAAGTCTTTTTCATCCTGAATATCCATATTTTGCTGCTTTTCATCACCCATTTTTTCATCTCCTGCAGAATTTCTGTATTGCTTTTAATTATAACACCGGCAGGAGTTTTTGTCGAATTGAGAGGAGCTTTCGCAAAAGTCAGTACTGCCTGAACCTGGAAAGCAAATTAATCTAAATAGTCTGAAAGCACCTGCCGCAAATTGCTGGCGTATATGGACCAGGAAAAAGGAGCTTTGGGTTATAACCCAATTCTTCTTCGAATGGATATTAAAATTACAGAAGTGTACCAGAATGGCTGGATCAAGCTGTAGAATAAGATCCTTTTGATTATATACAATCCCCAGTTCTTTACCACACCAGATATTTCGCATGATTAGGTTATTTTCCCAGCTTGCTAAAATTTTAAGGGGGAGAAATGTCCGCATTTACATTCATAAAATACAAGCAATTTATGTCGAATCAGAATTTATAGAGACAAAGCTAATTATTGCCAAATTGATGAGTGTTTTTTTGTGAGCTGATCTATTTACTGTGATAAATGTCACTGTGTTTAAACTATATGTGTGTTATTATCTATTTAAGCAATATAAATGAAGGGAATAAATTATATATCTTTTCAGGAAGGGGGGACGGAATTTGCAGGTTAAAGTTGACTGGCAGGAGGGGATCAATATTACCAAAAGTAGACTGAGACTTCTGAGCGAAATTGTTTTCCTGCTGTTGTTTTCCTTTATTTTCTGGCAGGGCAGGGTGCAGATGTGGGCTCTTTTCTGGGCTGCTGGAGTGCTGTTTTCCTTTGTATTCAGCCGGGCTTATTGTGGCTGGGCCTGTCCGATCGGCACTATAATGAGATTTCAAAGCTGGCTTTATGATAAGCTGGGTATTGAACGCCCTAAAATCACCAACACCACTCTGGTCACACTGCTCAGGTTAATCATTGTAGCTGTCTTTTTTGCCGGGATGTACGCGGTAAGGGTTCTCGGCTGGCAGATAAATATTATACTAATAGTGCTGGGGTCCGGTGTCATCAGCTCATTTTTTGTAACCGAAGATTTCTGGCACAGGCTCTGTCCGCACGGAACGGTTCTCAATATCAGTACCAGAACGGCTCCTCTTAAAATGAGCATAGATGAAGATGAATGTACGGGCTGCGGTCTCTGTGAGGAAGCCTGTCCCAACGAATCTATCGACACTGTTGGCACTACCGATATAAGACACATAAATAAGAGCGAGTGTCTTACCTGTCATGACTGTGAAAAGGCCTGTCCTGTCGATGCTATCGATTATGGCAGTGATGCTTAAATACATTTTGAGATAATCAGGTTTAAAGCAACTAATATAAAGAATAGGGGGATCAGTTTCATGAAAAAGATATTAATTTCGGTGCTGCTGGCAGCTGCACTGCTTTTTACCGGAGCTTCTTTACAGGCTAATGTACTCGTAGACGAGTATGAAAATGAAGTCAGGAGAGAAATAGAACCAGAAGACCTCTGGATTGATCAGCTGAGAGGAGAAGCTCCGCTTATAATAGATATCAGGTCGCAGGATGAAAGATCTGATGGCTTTATTCCGGACAGTATGCATAAAAATTTCGGGAGATTACTCTTCTTTATCGATGATTATGCAGAGAAAAAGCAAGAGTTTATTCTCGTTTGTCAGGGAGGAGATCGTTCTATAATTGCGGCTAAACTCCTTCAGGATAAGGGATACTCACCGGTGAGACTTGAAGGTGGCTTTAACGACTGGGAAGATGCTGAACTGCCGGTAGATAAATAAAATCATATCCGGCAGGTTCCGTTGAACAGGGTGACCTGACGGATAATATTCTTACTAACTCTCTGGAAAGAGCGTATTTTCCGCAGTTTAATCTTCCTGACATAAATTAATTTTTATGCCTAGAATTCTGGTGTTTTTTTGAGCCTGCATGGCCATGACAGCAGGAGAGGAGATCATGCACTCGCCCTCGGACATTATTTTCTCTTCTTCATCCGCTGTAATTTTCACCTTTCCGGTTATTACTACGAATATTATGTAGGAATCCAGGCCCGAAGGGGGAATTTCCTCGCCGTTGTCCAGCTGGAGTAATCTGCAGGCAAATTCGTCCTTCCGGGAGAGGTGAAAAACTTCCGCTCTTCCTTTGCCAATATTTCGCGATTTTAAATCATATGTCTGCAAAATATTCACCTCCTGTACTTCAATTTTATTATAAATTACAAAAACTTAAAAGTCTATGATCTTTGTCACATTTAAAAAATTAAACCGGGTTTATTAAATGATTTGACAGAATTTTTGAATCCTGATAATATGAATGAAAGATCACTCAACAAAAGGGGAGATAAAGATGGCCGATGAAAAGAAGGAAATAATTCTGAACGCCGCCATAGATGTTTTTGCCCGGCAGGGGTTTTATAAAACCAATACTTCCAGCATCGCTGAAGAAGGTGCTGTAGCTGTGGGGACAATATACAACTATTTTGACAGCAAGGAAGCAATACTGGAAGAGATTTTTGCCAGGGAGCTGCGCTGGCGGCTGCAGATGCTAGAAGAAGTCGGAGAACGCGAAGATCTAGATATAATAGAAAAGCTGGAAAAGTTTCTGGAAAGACATTTTGAACGTGTTCGAGAAAATCCCAATCTCGGTCAGGTGCTGGTTCGTGAGAGAGAATTTCCCCGCAAAAAATCGGAAGCTATGGCCGGTTATTTTTACGGACTTCCCGAGAAATTCGCCGATATTATAGATGAGGCCAGAGAAGAAGGAGAAGTCGAGGTGGGAAATTCCGAAGTTGCTGCTTCAATTATTTTTGGGGCGTTTCAGGGCATAACCGAAAACGCGCTGCGGGATTGTGACCTTGACCTGCTGGCGGCGGGAAAAAAGGAAATCGTTAATATTTTAACCGCGGGTATTGTTTGAGTTTGGGGTAAATTTTGTGATTAATTTTATGGTCTGCCATGAATGAAGCTTCATTCAAATAGGAGGTTGAAATTATGTCATTCGATGACAGCTGCAAAGGGATTTTAATATTGAGTCTGATATTTTTATCGACTGCAGTTTTGACTGCCGGCTCCCTACCGGCGGATGGGGAGGTTAAAGCTGGAGGTGCTGAAAGCAAATTTGATCTGGATTCTTATCTGGCCCGGGCAATTGATAGAAGCAGGGCAATAGAGGACAGAAGGCTCCTGGTTGATAAAAACAGAGTGGAGCTGGAAAAGCGGGAGGCTGAACAGGAGGTTGATCCTTCGCCGCTGCTGTTGAGGAGTGAGAAATTGGAGCTTGATCTCTCGCAGCAGAGGTTGAAAAGAACTATCGAAGAAAAGATCAGCAAATATCTGCGAGATTTTCTAGAGTACCTGGAGTTGAAAGAGTTGTTCGAATTGCATGAGGAATATGTCGAGCTTTTTCAAGCTGAGCTGAACAGGATTGAGGATATGTACCGGGAAGGGAAAGTGACTTCTGCGGATGTTTTGCAGGCAGAGGTCGAGCTTAGAGCCGCAGAAAACAATCTGAAAAAAACACTTAATGAGCTGGAAAATCAGGAGTTCGTTCTGGCAAAAAATCTACAGTTGAGAGCTGAGGAAGAGTTAGAAATTCAGCATTCTAAAAAAGCTTTTCCAGAACTGAAAATCACAAAAGAATTTTCTGAGTTGCTGGAAGCCGCCAGAGATAATCGTCTGGAGATCGAGGAGAGCAGAGCCGAGCGCGAGCTGGCTAAAATAGATTTACAGCTGGCTGAAAGCAGTTATAGGCCAGACCTGGAGGAGGAAGTGGCGGAAGTAGAGTGCAGAAAAACCAAAAATGAAGTCGGCAGAACCGTGGATGAGATCGAAGTTGAAGTCAGCAGCGCTTATGCCCGGGCTAAAAATACAAAAGAAGATGTATTAACAGTCGAAAAGCAGATTGAAAGCCAGGAAGAGATGGTTAGAATCAACAGTCTTTTCCTGGAGGAAGAGTATATTACCGGGATCGAATTTTTGGATACTCAGGTCGATCTTTATGAAAGAGAAATAGATGAGATCAGCAGCCGCATTGAAAGTTTAATGGCCGCCGTCGAGCTTTATCTGGCCACAGGCGAGCTGAAGGAGATGTTTGACCATGAATAAATTGGGAAAGATAGCGATCTTCATAACCATTATTCTGGTTTTGGTATGGATCTTTGCCTTCCCGGAAGAGGTTTTTGCCGATCAGGGAGATGAACTGGATCTGGAATCGACTCTGATCAGGGCTGAAGAGTTTGACAGCGAGCTTAAGGCAGCCCGGCAGCAGCTGGAGGCGGCAGAACAGAGAAGGATATCTTCAGAGACAATTTTAAATCCAAAGATTGAAGGTGAAATGGGCTGGCAGAGAACTGAAGCAGGTGACAGCGAAGGTGAACTGGCGGGAGCATTCAATTACAGCAATATTCTGGCAGAATCCAGCACCATTTCCTCTCAGCTGGATATGGCAGAGTTAGAATATGAGCTGGCCAGATTGGATTACAGAGAGAGAAGAAATGAAATACTGGAAAATGTCGCTGAAAAATATTATTCGCTGCTGGAGACCAGAGAACAAATAACCAGCCAGGAGCAGAGAATTGCTCAAATGGAAGCTCTTTATCGGGAGTCTGAGGAAAGGTATGAAGATGAGATGCTGACTGAGGCAGGACTTCTGGAGTTTAAGTTTGAACTGAAATCCGTCCGCCAGCATCTGCAGGAGCTGGAGGATAGAGCCCAGACCGAGCGCAGACTGCTGGCGCGCAGACTCGATATAGATCCCCATCAGCTGGAGCTGGAAGCACCTGAAAACTTTTCTCTGGCTGAAGAGATGAATCTGGAACCGGAAGAATTGGAAGATGGCGGTGAGCTGATACAGAGGGCGCTGGATTACAGAAGTGATTTTCAAAGCCAGCTGCTGGCGGCTGAGCTGGCGGAAGAGGAAGCTGAATATATATACTCTCAAAAAAGTCCTGATCTGATTTTCAGCGGAGAATATAATTTTGATGACGGCAGATGGCAGGCATCGGTAGACAGCAATTATGAGGTCAACCTTCGGGGTCTTTTGACCACCGAAGATGACGGTGAAGTCGGGGATATGTTTGAAATGGAAAATAACCAGGGAAGCTCGCCTCTGGAAGATCCCTTCGCGGAGGAGGACGACTGGGAGATCACGGCTGCAATATCATATGAGTTCTCTGATGGAGGTCGCCGGGAAGCGGAGATGGCGGAAGCAGGAGCCAGAGAAGAGGAGAGTAAAATCAGAGCCGATGATCTGGCTGAAATGATAGAGATAGAAATTGAGAGTCTGCTGCGTGACATTTCCCGCCGCCGAAATGACCTGGAGATAGCCGCCACTAATCTGGAAAGAGCCGAACTGGAATATGACAGCGCCCGCACTCGCCGGCGAAAAAATGCCATCACGGAGAGTGAGTTTCTGGAGGCTCGCAGCCTCATGGCTGAAGCTGAGATGGAGAAAATAAAGGCTGAATACGAGCTCGGCCGCAAAAAAATAGAACTGTTGTCCGCAATGCAAGGTATATATCCGCAAATAGCAGCAGAAAATCGGGGGTTGGAGCAAAGTGAAAGAGAAAATTAAGAAAATCGCCATAATAGTTATGCTGATAGCTTTAGGTTTTGTGGCTGTTATCGGAATTCGTAGAATGAGATCCAGGCCCGCGGAGGTGGAAAAGGAGGAAGAACCAGGGATTCCGGTTATGAGTCAAACACTGGCGGAAGATGATCTGCATAGGGTTTACAGATACAGCGGAACGGTAGAGTATGAAAATAGAACTCGAATTTCTCCGCGGCTGGCCGGGGTGATAGATGAATTTTTGGTCGCGGAAGGTGAGCGGATAAAAGCGGGGGAGAAGCTGGTCAAACTGGATGATGAAGAGCTCAGAAACAGGAAACGAGGGGTTTTAGCTTCACTTGAGAAAGCCGAATTGCAGCTGATGATGGCCGAGTATACCTTAAACAAGAGGGAGAGCGATCGCAGGGAGGCTGAGGCGGGTTTGCGTGAAGCCCGCAGCAATTACGAAAAATGGCAGAGTGATCTGGAAAGAGACAGGCGTCTTTACCAGGATAACGCCATTTCCAGAGCTGAACTGGAACAGACAGAGAACCAGTATGCAGCCGCCGAAGCCAATCAGACGAAAGCGAAGGCAGTTGTGGAAAATACAAAGACAGCAGTCAGTATAGCCGGGATAGAAATTCAACAGGCAGAGAGCAAGCTGGAAAAAAGTCGCAGCGAGCTGGCTGAAATCAGGACTCAGCTTTCATACACGGAGTTAGAAGCCCCCTTTGCCGGTGAAGTTATCGATAAAATTTTTGAGCCGGGAGAATACATAAATCCGGGAGAGCCTGTTCTGGAAGTCGCTTCTACCGATAACCTGAAGGTCACCTCGGAGCTGGGAATGAGCGATTTCGCCGATATTGATGCCGGGACAGAGGTTGAAGTAGATTTTCCCGGTATGGGTGAAGAAACTTTGAATGGAAAGATTATCAATCTTAAAGCTTTGACCGACCCCCGTCAGAGAACCACAGAAGTTACAATCAGCCTGCCGGAAGACAAGCCGGAGAAATTGAGGGAGGGAATGTACGCCTCAGTATCATTTTATCCAGAGATCAGAAGAGATGTTATATCTGTTCCTCGAAACTCATTATTCCGCTTTGAAGAAGCTCCCCATGTATATGTGATAGAAGATGAACGGGCGGAAAGAAGGCAGGTTGAAACCGGCCTCGACACAGGACATGAAGTCGAAATTTTATCAGGGCTGGAAGCGGGAGAAAAAATTGCAATCAGCAATATCGAAGAGCTGAGAGACGGAGCTGATATTTATCTACGCGACGAAGACGGGTGGGGGAGTTAAGTAATGAAATTTGTTAACCTGGCAGTAAGAAAAAAATATACAACTGTTGCAGCTCTTTTCGCAATCATACTTCTGGGAATCGC
This sequence comes from uncultured Halanaerobiaceae bacterium, assembly GCA_964436625.1. Classification (GTDB taxonomy): domain Bacteria; phylum Bacillota; class Halanaerobiia; order Halanaerobiales; family Halarsenatibacteraceae; genus Halarsenatibacter. Next base: position 11,422 of record CAYTDP010000049.1, read on the forward strand.
GGCTCTTCTGAGCCTAAATATTCAGCTCAATCCAGATATTGACCCGGTCATAGTCAATATCCAGACCAGTTACAGAGATGTATCCACTACAGATATCGCCGAACAGGTCAACGAACCGCTGGAAGAGGAGCTGGGAACGATAGAAGGGGTGGAGAGCATAAGCGCTGAAGCGATAGAGGGTACTTCCAGAATTATGGTTGAATTCGATTATGATAAAGATCTGGATGTGGCGGCGGTGGAAGTTCAAAATGTTATCGATCGGATCAGAGACGATCTGCCCGAGAATATAAATGAGCCCAGGGTGCAAAAATTCAATCCCGCCGATGAGCCGGTGCTGACACTGGCGGTGGATGGACCTTTCAGCAGCGAATATCTCCGTACCCTGGCCGATAATGAGCTGCGCAATCGGCTGCAGCTTGTCAGCGGAGTGGCCAGCATTGATATCTTCGGGGGCAGGGTTAGAGAAATTCAGGTAGAGGTCGATCGCGATCGAATCAATGCCCTGGATATACCGATCAGTCAGATAGTCAGCAGGCTGGATGAGGAGAATATAAATATACCCGGAGGTGAGCTGACGAGAAAAGAAGAGGAGTATCTCATCAGATCGGTCGGTGAGTATAAAGATTATGCCGACATGGAAGAGCTGGTAATAGACTCCGGGCCGGCCGGAAACGTTCATCTGCGGGAAGTTGCGGAAGTGAAAGACGGGCATGCTGATATCAGAAGCAAATTCAGAGTCGAAGGGGAGGAAGCTGCAGGGCTAAGCGTTCAGAAGCAGCAGGATGCCAACACTGTCGAGGTTGTCGATGAGCTGAGAGAAGAAATATCTCAGCTGGAAAATGATTTTCCGGAGCTGAATTTGCAGGTTACGGATGATCAATCGGATTTTGTCAGGCTGGCTATATACAATATGGCAGAGACGCTGGTGCTGGGTATATTTTTAACTTTCATAGTTATACTGCTCTTTTTGGGCAACTGGCGGAATACTGCCGCGGTTATTATCTCAGTTCCCACAACTTTCGTGCTGGCTCTTGCCCTGATGCAGATGATGGGGCTGACTTTAAATACAGTCACCATGACGGCTCTTATCCTGTCAATAGGTATGCTGGTCGATAATTCCATAGTGGTGATTGAAAATGTCAGCAGACATTATCAGGAGCTGCAAAAGTCGGCGGTCAGAGCCACCATAGACGGGGCCAATGAGATGATTCTGGCGGTCACCGCCGGAACCACGACCTCGATGATTGTGCTGGTGCCGGTTATGTTTGTCGGCGGTTTTGTGCAGCAGATGTTCAGGCCTCTGGCCATGACCCTGTTGTTTGCCTGGACTGGATCTTTATTGAGTTCATTTACGATAGTTCCTCTGCTTTTATCGGTGGTTCTTGGTTTAAAGACTTTTAGGAAAACGGCCCTGAGCAAATTCAACATTTTACGATATTTGCTGCAGGGTTTTAGAAAGCTTTTTGCCAGAAGCCGCGAAATTTATCTGTTTTTACTGCGCAAATCTCTGCACAACCGGGCAGTAATTATGGTGGGGGGAGTGGTTTTGCTCTTTGTAACCCTGAATCTCTTCCCGCTGATAGGAGCCGAAATGACCCCCACGATGGATAGCGGTCAGACCTATATTTCTCTGGAAACAGAACCGGGCTCCTCCCTGGCCAGAACTGAGAGGATATCAAAGCAGGTAGAGGAAATTGTAGAAGATGAGCCCGAAGTCGTAAATTACACCAATCAGCTCGGTTTCGAACCCGGCACGGGAACTCAGGCTGTGACAGGTGCAGAAGGCGTGCAGCAGGCTTTTCTTTCGATCACTCTGACAGACAGAATTGAAAGAGATAGATCAATCTGGGAAATTCAGGCTGATATGCGAGAAAAAGTAGCAGGTGTTCCAGGCATAAAAGCTTTCGTTGTTGAAGAAGAAGGGGCAACAGCTATAGGTACGACTCAGGCGCCGCTCGTGATTAGAGTGAGCGGAAGGGATCCCGAGCTTTTGGAAGAAATAGCTGAAGATTTAGCTCGTGATATTGAAAAAGTGCCGGGAGCTACCAATATAAACCTGCGCTGGAATATTGATTATCCCGAATATCAGGTAGATGTGGACAGGGCTAGAGCGGCTGAGCTGGGACTCAGCACAGGTGAGATTTCTCGGCAGGTGACTGCAGCCGTATCAGGAATAGAGGCGGATACGGACTTTAACGTAGAGGGCCAGGAAGATCCGGGGATAATGGTCAGTTACCGGCAGGAACAGATGGCCTCACAGGAGAATCTGGAGAACCTGATCATAATTACTGAAGATGGTGATAACTTACCTCTGCGTGAGCTGGCTGACATAGAAAAAGTTGAAGGTCCTAACGTTGTAACCAGAGAGGATTTGAGATATAATCTGGATATTCTGGGGTTCAATCGCGACAGATCGCTGAGCATGGTAAATCAGGATATCTCCTCTCTGCTGGATGATTATAAGCTGCCCGCCGGTTATGAAGCTGAAATAGCCGGAGAACAGGAAGATATGATCGAAGCTCAGACGAGGCTTTTGATAAGTCTCTTTTTTGCTGTGGCGTTTATTTATCTGATTCTGGTGGCTCAATTCAAATCATTTATCCATCCCATAACCATAATGGTTTCCCTGCCTCTGGAGCTGATCGGTGTGGTGGCGGCTTTACTCCTTACCGGCACTCATCTTTCGATGCCGGCTATCATGGGCATAATTCTTCTTTCGGGTATAGCTGTAAATGATGCTATTCATCTTATGACCTTTTTTATTATGGAAAAAGAAAACTATGAAAGTATATTTGATGCTGTTTGTGAAGGAGCCCGGCTTCGTTATCGGCCGATAATGATGACTATGTTTTCGACCATCGCCGGCATGACCCCGCTGGCGCTGGAGCTGGCTGTGGGAACAGAGCAGTATTCACCGCTGGCTATTGTGACCATAGGCGGGCTGTTTTCCTCGACCTTTTTGCTGTTGATATATATTCCTGTTGTTTATACATTGTTCGAAGATCTGAAAGAATTGGTGTTTTAATTTATCAATTCCATCATAACCCGGATAGGACACTTTCGATCCTAAGTTTTACGAGATTTTCAGCAACTGAAGAATTTGCATCTATTTCCAAAGCCATTTTCCGATTATAAATTTCATATTTTTGCAAATGTGATAATTATCATAGCCAAAATCCCTTTCAGGCTGTATTATGTAATGCAAAGGATAAACAAATTTTATCACAGTTTTGTTAAAAATAACGATTATAGGAGGCTAAAAAAATGGAAGTTATCAAAATGGAAGAGATTAAAGGAAGGGAGAACAAGCGAGGAGTTACTGCCAAGCAGGTCTTGAAGAATGAAGATGTCCAGATCATGAATCTGGTCTTAGAGTCCGGTGATGAGGTGCCGCCCCATTCTGTTCCTGTAAATGTTTTCTTTTATGTGGTGTCGGGTAAAGGTACGATCTGTATCGGAGATGATGAAGCCGTCGTAGAAGAAAATGACATCATACCCTGTCCTGCGAACACAGAAATGGCTCTTTACGCCGATCAGGACGAAAAATTTTCGGTTATCAATGTCAAAACACCCAGCCTTTAAGAATTAAATACTTCAGAACTTCGTTGTTATAATAAAGGGGAAAAGAGGCGATATAACGCGAGAAAATTTTTAATTGATATCTCTGTCACAAGCAGGATATCGTTGACAAATTTTGATTTTTCTCTTTGCTCTGGAGAGCACGAAGAGCAGCGGAGTTTGTCTAATTTTGCAGCCTATGAGGAGGAATTAAGATGGAGTTATTTAACTTTTCAGAAAAGAATTTTGGAAAAATATCCGATTCTATAGAGGACATAAATCAACCTGGCCCGGCAGCTGGCAGCAGTGCCGCACTGACATCTGTTCTTGGAATTTCCTCGATAGTACTTTCGTTTAGAGTTCAGGTTGAAAGAATGAATGGAGAAAACCACAAAATCCTAAAAAAATCTACTGGTGATTTCAATTGCTATTTTTTTGACAGGTTTGGTATTAACTTTCGGCATTCAGTCAACTGAATCTTTCGGAATGACCGGAATCGAATTTTACGTACAGGGACGGATCTGCAAAAGCTTGAACTACAGAGAGGTCGAGATCTGAAATTGAAATATGAAGATGGTCAAATTTTTCATCGGGGAGAAGAGGTGAGCTTAAGGCAGGAGGGAGAAAAGTATGAGCTTCCCCGGGAAGTTCTAAATAATTGGCAGGATAACAGTTACAGCAATTTTGTTTATCCCCTGGCTGTGATCAAAACTGAAGAGACAAGAGAAGTGTATCATCTGGAGCAGCTAGAAATTATCTTCACTGAAGAGCAGGCTATTGAGGCTTTAACAGATAATTGGCATAATATAACAGATGGTGAGCCGCCTATGATTGCGCAGCAGGAAATATATCCGGAGAATTTTGGCGATCATCTTTCCGTCAAACTGGATCCGCAGGGCGAGAGAATATTTTTCACCCTGCAGCATTATATGATAGCGACTATGGATACCGCAGCCGGAATTTATGATGTCTGCTCGGATGACTTTGCTTTTGTGAATGAAATTTTTCGCGGTGGTATAGGGAATATATCCTGGTCTGATAAAACGGGAGAGGGGCGAGATAACCCGGAGCATGCAGCAATAACTCTTTATGATGCTCGGGGAACAAAGGATTTATACATCATTAAAATGGAGAATCTGGAGGTAATTACTTCTTTCAGCCAGCCAAATTTTCCATAGCTAAATTGGTGATTTTAGAAAACTCATTTTGATTATTTATTACTAAGTTTAAATTTTCTGCCGGAGTATGAGCTCTTATATAGTTGAAAATAACGATTATATCAGGGTATGGTCTTGAGCTAAAGATAGAGTAAATTTCAAAGCTGATAATTTTTAAAAATTCCAATGAAATTCAATGGGTCCGAAATTGTATAATTGAAGCTAGTTTTAAAATGACTAGAAACTTGTGTGACGAAATATCAGTATTTTCTGCGATTAATTGAAGAAGGGGGAGCTGGGTGAACCTTTCCACCTAAATTAAAAAT
>CAYTDP010000050.1:0-15704 GCA_964436625.1 uncultured Halanaerobiaceae bacterium
TCGGGAGTAGTGGTTAAATAATTGTCGTCACGCTCCCAACCAACCAAACCGGCTTCATAATGATATACATTTTCATAACCTGATTCCTGAGCTTCCCTCATCAATTCGTGACAGTCTCCTCCGTAAAATACAAGCTTTTCCTCTTCATCTTCTGGCAGTATTCCCGGATCAAAATCTTCATTTTCCGGTATATTGATTGCGCCGTTTATATGACCTTCAGCATATTCCTCGCTGCTTCTGGTGTCGATAAGAACAAAATCCCAGTCTGCTGGGTATTCATCATAATTCTCACGTTCATCGGAGGTAGCCTCAACCAGTTCATCCAGTTCCGAAGTGGTTATTGTGTCAACTTCAGCTGCAGCAGCCAAAAACATGGAGCCGAGTTCTTCATCGCCTGGCCCCTCAACATCAGCTCAGCCAAAAGCAGATAAAGAAGTGAAAAACACCAAAGCTATTACTAATGAAGCTATGGCAAATCTTTTTTTCAGCATGATCATCCCTCCATTTTTTAATTACGGGCTTAAATCTTTTCTATTTTAACCGTTGTCTCCTGACGCATGGAGTGCCCGGCTATATCAGAAGTTTGATAGGGCACTATGTCATTGGGGTTTAGAGCAGCAATTTCCTCCGCCGTCTCATAAAAAGGAGTTTTGTTGCCATAACCGGAAGGCATAAATACAGTCCCCGGATGAATCTGTTCGGTCACTTTTACTCTCACTTCCTCGGTAGAAACAGGTGACTTCACTTTAACCTTATCTCCATCTTCAATGCCCCTCTCTTCAGCCACTGAAGAATTAATCCACAGCCTGTTGGTGTCATAATCCCTGGTGATCTGAGCCAGACTTCCAATATTGGCTGTGGCAGTATGAGAGTGAAAACCTTCTTTGCCGGTGGCAAATCTAAACTCATCTTCCTCCAGATCAACCCCTATCGCAGGAGGCTGCCAGCCTACAACTCCGGGTCGACCAACATGATCATAAACTTCGGAATAAAACTCAAAATCTCCAGATCGGGTGTTTAGGTCTTTATCTCCCAGTGGAACTTCCGTGTCGACCATCATTGAGCCTTTTTCTTTAAATTCTTCCAGAGTAATATCATAAGGTTCCAGCCGGGCTCTATTTACTTCATCGAGTGTGAAGTTAAAGTATTCACCCACACCCAGCTTTTCGGCTAATTCCACGATGATTTCATCGAAACTTTTGGTTTCCTCATAAACTTTGGGTATAACCTGGGTCCTCATACTGATAGAAGCATACGGTCCGCCAGAAGCTTCAATCACTTCCTCTCTTTCCATAAAGCTGCATTCCGGCAGCACGTAATCGGCCAGCATGGCCGTTTCAGTCATATTGATCTCAAAAACCACAGAGAGATCCAGGTTCCTAAAACCTTCCGCCATATGTTCATAATCGGGGAAATTGCGCACCGGATTATGATGGCGTATAAACATGGATTTTAATTCGCCCTCCTGGGCTTTTTCCATCAGATAATGGGGCAGACCAAAGTCTCCAGCCAGAGGGTATTCATCCATTACCCCTACTCCATCAGCTCTGCGGGTGTCGGGTTCTTCGGGAGCTGGATACTGATCTTCATTCAGGCTACCCAGCTCGGGGGTGGGATGGAAGATCAAACCACCTTCTTCATTAATATTCCCCAGCAAAGCGTTTACACATGCGACTGCCCGGGCAGTCTCTTCGCTGTTAGCATATTTGGCTCCAAAGGCTCCCCCCCAGGAAGGATGTACCAGTGATCTGGGTCTGTTCTCTCCCAGTTGCAGGGCCATCTCTTCAATTTTTTCAGCGGGAACGTCAGTTATTTCCTCGGCCCACTCAGGTGTTACCCTCTCAACTCTGTCGGCAAACTGATCAAATCCTACTGCATGTTCTTCCACATACTCCTCATCATATAAGCCTTCTTCTATAATAACATTGCTTATAGCCAGCACCATAGCCAGATCGGTACCCGGTTTTATAGGTACCCAGTCATCGGCAATGCGGGCTATATTATTTTGGCGGGGATCTACACAGACAATTTTGGCATCTCCTGATAAAGCTTCGCTCATCTTTTTCATCTGATCCGTCCTGATGCCGCCTCCGTGATTTCGACCAATTATCAGGGCATATTCGGTGTTGGACAGGTCGGCATCGGGAACTCCGCCCATGGAGTACAAAAATCCTGTATTACGAGCTGCATTGCAGGAAGTAGCATGGGTACAAAGGGTGCTTACGCCCAGAGCGTGCATCAAACGCTCGGAATAAAAAGTGCCGGTAGACCGTGGATAATGGCCATAAGCTACATAGCCAGGACCATACTCTGTCAGAATATCATCCAGCTTATCAGCTATTTCGGTTAAAGCCTGTTCCCAGCTGATAGGTTCGAATTCTTTATCACCCACTCTTTTCAGCGGCTGCTGAATTCTATCAGCATCATAAACCCAGCCCAGACCTCCGTGAGATCGGGCACATAATTTCCCCAGGCTGCGGGCATGTTCTTCATGACCTTCAACTTTCCACACCCGGCCATTTTTCACATAAGCCCAGGCTCCACACTGGGTGCCGCAGGTATTGCACTGAGTGGGAAATTTCTCCACTTCAGCTTCCTGAGCTTGAGCAGACCATTCTTCAAAGTCAAAAGTCTGCAGAGAAAGACCCAGCGCCCCGGCTGCCAGCCCGGATTTTTTCAGAAAACTGCGTCTTGTCAGTTTCATAGTAGCTATCCCTCCAGTTTTAAACCAGATTGAGTTCGGTTGGAGTATCAGTTAAAATTAACAGCAATCCATAGTCATAATCTGCATATAGCTCAGCATTCGGATATTTATCTTTTATTTCTTCCACTCTTTGCTGGCCTGCTTCCAGCATATCTTCGAAATCTCCAAAATCCAGAGCATAAGAAATACATGTGCTCACACAGGCAGGTTCTTCTCCCTGTTCCAGCAGATGTTGACAGGCGTCACATTTATACATCCTCTCTTCCCCTATCTCCGGAATGTCAAAGGGGCAGGCCTGCTGACACTGGCCGCAGGCAATACATTCCTCCACCTCCAGGGTGGTAAATCTGCCTTCCCCTTTATAAAGAGCATCCACCGGACACTGATTTATACAGGGGGAATCCGGACAATGAAAACAGCTGTCTCGCCTGAGCCGATATTCCACATCGGGATATTCTCCGCTCTCTTTGCTCACAAATTTTATAAAACTATATTCTTCATCTATTTCGTTTTCATTCTGGCAGGCAACCCGGCAGGCCTGACACTCAATACACAGACTGTTATCCATTAATATAGCTTTTTTGGACGTCTCATTGCTTTCTGCCAGAAGTTTATCGCCGGTTAGGGCGGTACCTGCTGTCAGTGCGGCAAAACCCGCTGCAGCAGACTTTTTGAGAAAACTTCTTCGGCTCTGATCATTTTCTTTTTCTTCCTGCATAAGAGTTCCTCCTTTGTCCTGTAATCATTTTTTGTATCAAAGCCACCGGCCAGAAGCGATTAAATTACGCAGTAGAAGATTTAGCAGCAAGATATTCTTTTTCCGCACGAATAAATTCCAGCAGCCATTCTAAAAGATCTATATAAAAAGCCGCCAGGCCCTCATTCTGAGCCTCTTCCAGCAGGTCATCTATCCAGTCGAGATGCTGATTTAAAAATTGATGCTGGTGCTGACGGCTGACCTCTTCAATTAACAGGCTCATAAATTCCAGTTCCAGCATGAGATGATCAGGACAGTGCGAAAAGCTTTCCGGCAGCTCAAAATCCAGCTGCTCATACAAATGAAGCATATGATGAGCCCAATCCCCCATCAAAAAGCCTTTTTCATCGGCAAAAGGCATCTGACAGCTTTCGTCCACCGTCCAGGGTTTGTACACGGATTCTATCAGATTGATTCTGGGATTATTATAATTGAGTTCATCATCCCAGAGTTCATCCCACTCTTCGAATTCCGGGATGTTTTTCGGCCTCCAGCTTTCCGGCACTTCAGGAGCATCGGCAAACTGATCATACTTATTAAAAAGATCTAAATGTCTGCCTTCAACCAGCTCTTCTCTCAATTCGGAATCGGGCCTGTTTATGAGATGACTGAAAAGAATGTATATCTTTCTTCTCAATTCAGGGTTTTCCGTCTGGATAAAATCTCCTCCTCCCTAATCGTTTTGATTATAATTTCACAAAAGAAGATAAAATAAATTGAGCTATTCTTCTTTTATCGCTTAAATCAAAAATAATTCCTGTTTTTTACTGGCCAATATCATACTTCCGGAAATAGCCGGTGAATCCTTTAACATTTACATTCTATATAATTATAGCCGCTATAACAAAGCGCTATAATTTTTTTAATGCGATATTGATTACCCATAAAACTTACTGGCCATCCTGCTGCCAGCGTATACCCCCAGGATAACTGCAGGGGCAAAAATCACTCCATGCAGAGAAAAGGAAGCTATCCCATTGAGCATAGCTTTGATATTACAGCCTCCTGCAATTCGGGCTCCGTAACCCATCATTAGACCTCCCGCGAAAACTAAAATCCCCCTTTTTAGACCGCAACTGCCGCGCATCCTGAAATTTCCGGAAGACTTCACAGAATAAAAAGCCCCAAAAACCACCCCCAGATTTATCAGTAATATCTTCTCGTTCGGGAAACTAAAAGGCGGGGGATCTGTCAGAACAAATCCTCCGGTTATGCCCCAGACCCTGCCAGCATATAGAAATATCAGCAAATTGACCGCCGCAATTATTACTGCTCCCTTTCTATAAGAAAACATTCCGGAGATGAGGCTCACTCCAGATTCCTTATTTTTGAAGCTGTTACTCTTCAAAACAGCTCCCCCTTTCCTCGCGATAGAAAGATTTAATCTTCCAGATGCCGGGATCGGGCTCTTCGATTTCAAATTCCAGCGATCTATCCTCCAAAAATTCCATTATATTTCTAACAGCCTGAGTATGATCGGTAACAATATGCAATCTCTCTCCCGGGGACAAATCCTTCAGGGCTTTTTCGGTTTCAAGCAGAGGAACCGGACAAACCTTCCCCAGAAGATCCAGTTTTTTCATCTTTCCATTCATGGATGTTATCTCCTCAGAAAAGATTATTTTTTCTGTTTTTTCGCCTCTCAAGATAAAAATACAAAGCCGCCAGAAGCCCAAAATGAAGGGCGATAGTGAGCGGCCAGCCCAGTAAAAAAGGTAAATAAACAGCTTCAAAAGCAAAAATATCACGCCACCAGCTGAGATGCAGCGATCCCAGACTGCTGCCGGCTACAACTCCAGCCAGAACCAGAAGAAAAGTTACCGAACCCTCTCCAATCCTCATAAGCATTCCCACCACACAGCTTCCGGCCATTACCATCCCCAGTCCAAAAATAACTCCTCCCAGCAGGGTGTGAAGACCGGGTGGTGCAGCCGCCTCGGAAAGGCGGGCAGCCGATTCAGCTCCAGTTCCTTCCAGAAAAAGTGCATAGACCATAAATCCAGCCGAGGATAAAGCCAGAAGCAGGATTAGCGGGCGCAAAAAATTGATTTTTCCAAAGATAAAAAAATTCATCATGCCGCTGGCAAAACAAAAATTGCTGCGCTGAAGAGCAAAACCTACCAGCGTCCCCAGCAGCAAAAGTATTACACTTTCAGCTCCGAAGATTATTCCTGCCAGACCGAAAAATAATACAGGATAAAGAATTTTATGGTTAAAAATGAATTCAACCCCCCATCAGTCCTAAAACACATTAATAACCATGTTAAGCGTAGATATTTCTTGAAAAAAAGAATTTCAGCTGTTTTAATATAAGGTGCAATCCTGTATAATTTAAAGTACAATTTGAAATAAAATGCTGGCAGCCTGCTCTCATGATTATTTTCTTCAATTTTAACACAGCCAGCTTTATATTTCTAATCATCGGTGAGGGTTATACAAAATGAAGATTTATCAATTCGAAATTTTTATAACTGTGGCCAGAGCAAAAAGCCTCTCTAAAGCGGCAAATTTGCTTTATCTGAGCCAGCCAGCTGTGAGCAAGCATATAAAATCGATGGAAGAATATTATGGTGCTAAACTTTTTGATCGGACCAACCAGGGAGTTAGATTGACAGAAGCGGGAGAGATTGTCTATGAATATGCTCAGCGGCTAAAAAATATTCATAATGAGCTGGAAAAGGACATCGACAGATTTTTAAATTCTGAAGAGCTCAATCTCAATGTCGGCGCCAGCCCCACACCGGGTGAATATCTGCTTCCCTGTACTCTCTGGACTTTTAAAGATAAACACCCCAGGACAAATGTGGAACTCGAAGTGAGTTACAGCTCCGAAATTGTGGAAAGTATCTTCCAGAATAACCTTTCCCTGGGTGTTATTGAGGGCGAACTGCCTTCGGGCAGTTCACTTGCCAGTGATCACCTTATGACGGATCAGATCAATGTTATAGCCGCCGAGAGCAGCGAACTAAAAACTATGGAAAATATCAATGAACTGAAAGATATGCCTTTGATTCTTCCCAGCGATGATTTTTATATAAGAAAAATTCTGCAGAGACTGCTCTCCGAACAGGGGCTTGAAATAACTGATCTTAATATAACGGCCGAGATGAATAGTTTCACCGCCATCAAATCAGCTGTCGAAGCCGACGTGGGAATTTCTTTTCTTTCCTATTCAGCCGTTAAAAAACCGGTATTTCAGGACAGAATAAAAATTATCGAACTCAATGAGGAAATTGAGGAAAAACTAAACCTGGATATAAATTTGATTTATTCACAAAAACCCAATCATCCAGGAATAATCACCAAATTCATATCTTTTTTGACAATGCAGCATCAGCATTCTTTCTGCTGAGCAGATCCAAAAAATTTTATCTGTGTTCCTCTTTAATGTCTTCTCTCGCAGTGTTAAAATAATAAGAGGAGCAGATTTTTTTGATTTGAACAGATGTCAATAAAAAGTGTGGGAAGGAGATGAAGGTGAATATTTTTTAAATTTTCAGACTTATGCTCCACCTCTCCTTCGATTTAGACCTAAAATATTTTTCATTCTGAAAAAAACAGAGGTGATAGTAAAATTGCTCTTAAATGAAAAAATCACCGAGGAGTTCAAACAAAACGATAGATTCAGCGACTGGCTTCAGGCGCTTTTAAATTCTGTTTATAACGGTATTATAGCGGTCGACGAAATTGGCAAAGTTGTTTATTGCAATAGATCGGCGGAGCATATAATTGAGATTAACAGAAACAAAATTTTGGGCAGGGATGTGGAAGAGATATTCCCTGAAAGCGGTCTTTTACAAACTCTGGAAAAAGGAGAACCCGAGCTTTCCAATCGCCTGACCATCAAAGGTAAAGAAATTTTTTCTAACCGAACCCCAATTTTCCAGGATGGTGAGCTCAAAGGAGCAATAGCGGTTTTTCAGGAGCTCAATGACATCACCAAACTTCAGGGCAGGCTGGAGGATGCCAGACATCAACTTCAGATTTTTGATGCAATCCTGAATAAAGTTTACGAAGGTGTAGTTGTCGTCGACCAGAATGGTTATATAACTAAATTTAACAAAGCCTACCAGGAATTTTTAGGTGTTGATGAGGAGGATATGGTGGGCGAACATGTGACAGATGTTATTGAAAACACCAGAATGCACAAGATCATACAGACCGGCGAAAAGGAAGTGGGGCACATTCAGCGCATTCACGGAAATGATATGATCTGCAGCCGGCACCCGATTTTCGAAGGCGAGAAAATTATCGGCGCTGTCGGTATAGTGCATTTTCAGGATATAGAAGAGCTGCGATCGCTGGCCATGCGGCTGGAAATCATGGAAGATCATCTGGGCAAATTTAAAGGGGAGTTTAAGAGGCTGCAGGAAGCCAAATACTCCTTCGACAATATTCTGACCAAAAATCCCAAAATGAAGTATTTGAAAGAGATGGCCGGCAGGGCAGCAGAAAATAATTCCTCAGTCCTGATAGAAGGTGAAACCGGCACCGGCAAAGAACTATTTGCTCATGCAATTCACAAAGCCAGCTATAGAAAATACGGTTCCTTCATCAGGGTTAACTGCGCTGCCATACCCCGAGACCTGCTGGAGTCGGAACTTTTTGGTTATGAAGAAGGAGCCTTTACCGGAGCTAAAGAAGAAGGAAAGCCGGGTAAGTTTGAGATGGCTGACGGAGGCACTATATTTCTGGATGAAATCAGCTGCATGCCGAAGGAAATGCAGGCTAAACTTTTGAGGGTGCTGGAAGAAGGAGAATTCACCCGGGTGGGTAGCACCCAATCAAATCAGCTCGACGTAAGAGTTATAGCTGCCACCAACGAAAATCTGGAAAAGAAAATTCAGGCCGGGGATTTTCGAGAAGATCTTTATTATAGATTAAATGTAGTCAGAATCAGCATCCCTCCTCTGCGCGAGCGGCGTGAAGACATCCCGCTGCTGGCAAGAAAAAAGCTCAAAGATCTGATAGCCGAGCTCAATCTGAATGAGAAAATTTTTTCCGATCAGACAATAAAGCTGATGAAAGCTTATTCCTGGCCCGGCAATGTGCGTGAGCTATTCAACGTGGTGGAAAGAGCCGTCAACACTACCGACAACAGGTTGATTCAGACCCGGCATCTGCCGGAAATTATCAGAAAAGAAAAGACTGATGTCGATGAAAAGGACCAGGATGATATAGAAGTAGATATAAATGATGATTTAGACCTCAACCAAAATATCGAGGAGCTCGAAAAAAAATCGATTCAAAAAGCTCTTGAAATAACCGGGAATAATAAGTCTAAAGCAGCTGAAATTCTGGGCATTCATCGCACCAGTCTGTATAATAAGTTAAAAAAATATAATCTGAAATAATTCACTGCTTCCGCCCCAAAAATTTTAGCCTCCGAAAGTGAAGTAATTATAAACAGGTTCCAGCTTGTGTATAAAGTTTCTACAACCAGGATACTCTCCTTCATGACCGAGATAAAAGCTATCGCTCCCCAGCTTATTGTATAATTTTTATACAGCTCTTCTATAATTTTGGCAAAAATAAAAATCATATAAAGCTTAATTTATAAGCTCAGATCTCCTGTTCGGCGGGGATCTGAGCGTTTTTTCTTTTCTGGTATGAAATATGCATGTATATTAGGTGGCAATAATAAAATAATCACCTCTTGAAGGGAGGAAAAAAGTAACATGTCACTATCTCTGCTGGGCATTATTCTAGGACTGATCCTGATCATGACTGCCTGCATGAAAGGTATGAGCATTTTGATTGCAGCTCCGATCTCTTCTATGGTGGTCGCTGCATTCAGCGGCTATCCCCTGCTGGAGACTTTTCTCGAACCCTACATGGACGGTGTAGTGGGTTATGTATTTGACTTTTTCCCCATGTTTTTCCTGGGAGCTATCTTCGGAAAAATCATGGAGGATACCGGCGCGGCCGCTGCGGTGGCCAGCTGGGTCATGGAAAAAATCGGCTCGGATAAAGCTATTCTGGCTGTAGTTCTGGCCTGTATGGTCTTAACTTACGGTGGAATCAGTCTTTTCGTGGTTGTCTTTACCATGTATCCTCTGGGCATGGCTATTTTCAAAGAGGCCAATGTTCCCAAAAGATTTATAGCCGGTTCAATTGCTTTTGGCTCTTTCACCATAACTATGACCGCCACCCCGGGAACTCCCCAGATACAAAATATCATCCCCACCGAATTTTTCGGAACCGATGCTATGTCCGCTCCTTTCCTTGGACTTGCTGCTGCCGTATTGATATTTCTCGGAGGTTATATTTATCTTCAGCGGGAGCTCAAAAAAGCCTGGGAAAATGGTGAGGAATATTCCGAAGGCGAGGATGAAGACTTCGGCGGCAACGATGAAGATCTGCCCGGAGTATTGAGATCTATCATACCATTAATCTCTGTGGTTGTTCTGTTAAACGTATTCGGCATCGACATAAACGGCTCTCTTTTCTGGGGTAATGCACTGGCCTTAATTCTGCTCTGGGATCGCTTTGATTATATCATGGAAGCGGTCAATACGCTCAATGAAGGTGCTGATGGTTCGCTGACAGCAATAATGAACACCTCTATGGCAGTCGGCTTCGGCACGGTAGTCCAGGAAGTACCCGGTTTCGATGAAATGGTTGAAGTTCTGGCCGATGTCACTCTGGGAAATGTCTATCTTTTTGGAGTAGTTTCAACCAATGTGCTGGCAGGAGCCACTGGATCAGCTTCTGGTGGCATGAGCATAGCTCTGGAGGCGCTGGCTGATACCTTTCTGGATATGGGCGGCAATCCCGAACTCCTGCACAGGACAATAGCTATAGCTTCTGGAGGTCTCGACGTTCTGCCGCATAACGGAGCCGTTATAACCCTTCTGGTTGTAACCGGTTTGACCCATGATGATGCCTATAAAGATATCTTTGTAACTGCTCTTTTGATTCCCGCGATAGTCGGTCTGCTGACCGTCATTCCTGCCACTATAATGGGTTAAAAATCCCCCGGCAGCTTTTGGGGGCTTATTGATACTGTCATCAGCCGGAGGCCTGCTTTTTTACAGGCTTCCGGCTCAAATCGCCCTATATTTTACACGAAGATAGATTTCTTTTATTCTCTTATTATAAAATTACATTGAGGAGGAGAAAGTATGTCTGTTGGTTTTGAGAAAAAAATCACAGTTTCTGAGGCCTCTCATCTTGTTAAAGACGAGGACACCGTGGCTATAGCTGGATTTGTTGGTTTTGGCCATCCGGAAGATATCACTGCCAATCTGGAAAAAAGATTTCAAGAAGAAGAAAAACCGGAAGATCTAACACTTGTATATGCTGCCGGACAGGGTGACGGCAAAACTCGGGGAATGAATCACCTTGCTTATGAAGGAATGCTCAAAAGAGTCGTAGGTGGACACTGGGGCCTGGCTCCCGAACTGGGTAAGCTGGCCAATCAGAATAAAATTGAAGCTTATAACTTTCCCCAGGGCGTAATAACTCACATGTATAGAGATATAGCTGCCGGTAAACCGGGAACTATTACCCATGTAGGTCTTAAAACACTGGCCGACCCCCGGGTGCAGGGTGGAAAACTAAACGATATCACCGAAGAAGATCTGGTCGAACTAATAGAGATAGATGGAGAAAAATATCTCCGCTATAAACCCATGTCGATAGATGTGGCAATTATAAGGGGCACTACTGCCGATGAAAAAGGCAATATCACCATGGAAAAAGAAGCGCTCACCCTTGAGAGTCTCCCCATCGCACAGGCCGCTCAAAACTCCGGCGGTATAGTAATCGCTCAGGTGGAAAGAACAGCAAGAAGCGGCACTCTCGATCCTAAACTGGTGAATATTCCTGGCATTCTGGTCGATTACGTCGTTGAAACCGAAAACATGGAAAATCATCAGCAATCTTTTGTGGAAGAATACAACCCTGCCTTTACCGGCGAAATAAAAGTTCCTCTGGAATCTCTAGAAACTATGGAGCTTACGGAGAGAAAAGTCATAGCCAGGCGTGCCGCTATGGAGCTTGTTCCCAACGCAATAGTGAACCTGGGCATAGGCATGCCAGAAGGAGTTGCTTCGGTGGCTTCAGAAGAAGGAGTCAGCGAGGAAATGAAGCTGACAGTTGAGGCCGGACCGATCGGGGGAGTGCCCGCAGGAGGCGGCAACTTCGGAGCAGCAACCAATCCTGAGGTCATAATCGATCAGCCCTATCAGTTTGATTATTATGATGGTGGCGGTCTTGATGTGGCCTTTCTTGGGCTGGCTCAGGCTGATGAGACAGGCAATGTAAATGTGAGCAAATTCGGCCCCCGCATCGCAGGAGTCGGTGGATTTGTCAATATAACTCAAAATGCTCAAAAGGTAGTATACTGCGGCACCTTTACGGCTAAAGGACTGGAAGTGGAAGTAAGTGAAGGAACGCTGGAAATTATCGAAGAAGGTGAAATAATTAAGTTTCTGGAAGAAGTAGAACAGATTTCTTTCAGCGGAGAGTACGCCGTCAAAGAAAACCAGGATATTCTTTACGTGACGGAAAGGGCTGTTTTTGAACTCAATTCTGAAGGCATAAAGCTGACTGAAATAGCTCCGGGTGTTGATCTGGAAGAGGATGTGCTGGAGCAGATGGAGTTTGAGCCTCAAATAGCCGATGATCTTCAAAGAATGCCAGAATCTATATTCCAGCCAGAGAAGATGGGGCTGGAAATAGGATAAAAATCAGGACATGAGAAATCCATATAAATAATTACAAACCTTTAAGGAGGGACTTTCTAGTGAAATTAAAAGATAAAGTTGCAATCATAACCGGAGCGGCCAGAGGCATAGGCGAAAAAACGGCCAAACTTTTCGCAGAACACGGAGCTAAAGTGGTGGTTGCCGATTATGATGAAATTCCGGGCCGTGAAACCAGAGACGAGATTCAGTCTGAAGGCGGAGAAGCCTGCTTTGTAAAAGTTGACGTATCCGACTTTGAAGATGCCCAAAATATGATAGATGTAGCTCAGGAAGAATATGGCAGTATAGATATTTTGATCAACAATGCCGGCATCACTGCCGATGGATTTTTGACCAAGATGAGCGAAGAGGATTGGGATAGAGTGATAGATGTAAATCTAAAAGGAACTTTTAACTGCTCTAAGTTCGCCGCTCAAAAAATGATGGAACAGGAAGATGGAGGAGTCATCATCAATGCTTCCTCTGTAGTCGGCCTGCATGGTAATATCGGCCAGACCAATTACGCCGCCAGCAAATTCGGGGTTAAAGGCCTGACCAAAACCTGGGCAAAAGAGCTGGGAGGCCGGGGCATAAGAGTCAACTGCGTGGCACCCGGTTATACAAATACCCGCATGATGGACGATGTACCAGAAAAAGTGCTCGACAGCATCAGAGATAAAAATTCTCTGGGCAGACTGGGCGAATCCGAAGAGATCGCCTATGCATATCTCTATTTAGCTTCGGAAGAAGCATCCTATGTTAACGGCGCAATCCTGCCTGTTGATGGCGGTCAAATTCTTTAAAACAAAAAGCTGTCTGAAGGCACGATTAAGCCTTTGAAATGGCCGGAACTCAACCCTGCCAGCTATCCCCGGCAGGGTTGAGATTTATTCCGGCTGATTGTAAAATATAGTGCAGGAGGTAAAATTTATGAGCGTTAGCATTATTGGAACCGGACATACCGAGTTCGGCAATCTCGATAAAGATCTTTATGAGCTGCTCGAAGAATCTGGAAAAAAAGCACTGGCAGATACTGAAATCGCTCCTGCAGATATCGACGGAATTTGGGTAGCAAATTACAGCGCTGGAAGTTTCAATAATCAGGAACATCTTGGCCCATACGGGCTGGAAATACATGAAGATCTTCGCTTCACTCCGGCCACCAGGGTTGAAAATGCCTGCGCCTCGGGATCTGCAGCCATAGATGCCGCCCGCAATGCTCTGCTTTCCGGCAGCGCCGACTATGCACTCATAGTAGGTGTTGAAAAGATGAATTCGCTCGACACAAAAGGGGCCATGAAAGCTCTTTCTAAAGCCTCCTACTGGCCTGATGAGGGAGCAGAGGGAATGACATTTCCCGGGCTCTTCGCTGAATTTGCCAGAGGATACGGAAAGAAATATGGATATGATCAGGAAGAGATGGAAGAAATTCTGGCCCGTATCTCGGCTAAAAATCATCGCAACGCAGAAGAAAATGAGCTGGCTCAGATGCCCTGGAACTGCAGTCATCAGGATATTTTAGACCTGGAAGAGGATAAAAACCCGGTAATAGCCGATCCTCTCAGATTATATGACTGCTCGCTTATCACTGACGGAGCTGCAGCTCTGGTTTTGACGCGTTCGGAAATTGCCAAAGAGAAAGGATTTGAAGGTGTGGAAATAACCGCCTTCAGCCACACGACCGATTATCTTGAGCTGAATAAGCGTTCCAATTACGAATTTACCGCAGGGAAAATCGCTGTCGAAAATGCTTTTGAGCAGGCCGGAATTTCAATTGAAGACCTTGATTTTGCTGAAGTCCATGACTGCTTTACCATAGCCGAGCTGATCATCTACGAAACTCTGGGGCTGACAGAGGATGGCAAGGGAGCAGAGGCTATTCGTAACGGCTGGACAGAAGCTGATGGACGGCTTCCCGTAAATCTCTCCGGAGGTTTGAAAGCTAAAGGTCATCCTGTGGGCGCCACAGGCGTGTCCATGGCTGTGCTGGCAGCAAGGCAGCTGCTGGGAGAGCCTATCGGTTTAGCCCTGGATAATCCTGAAGTAGGGATGAGTTTTAACATCGGAGGCAGCGCCGCTTCCAATTACGCTCTCGTTTATCAGCCGTTAAACAGGTAAATTTATTTAAATACAGGAGGTTATAAATAATGAAAAATGTAGCTATAGTCAGCGCCGTCAGAACTCCTATCGGTGCTTTTGGAGGTTCTCTAAAAGATATAGAAGCCGTGGAATTAGGCTCTATAGCACTGGAAGAAGCCATGAAGCGAGCCGGAATATCCGGCGAGGATGTCGATGAGGTAATAATGGGCAATGTTCTTCAAGGAGGATTGGGCCAGAACCCCGCACGCCAATCCGCCGTCAGAGCTGATATCCCTTACGAAGTACCAGCAGTAACCATCAATAAGGTGTGTGGTTCGGGACTGAAATCAGTTAATCTTGGCGCTCAGGCCATCCTTACCGATGATGCCGATGTGGTTGCCGTCGGAGGCATGGAAAATATGAGCCAAACCGGTTACGTAGTTGACGATTATCGCTGGGGCAATAAAATGGGTCACGGCGAAATAACCGATATGATGATAAAAGATGGGCTCTGGGACGTTTTTAACGATTATCATATGGGCGTGACTGCTGAAAATGTCGCGGAAGAATGGGATATCAGCAGAGAAGAACAGGATGAATTTGCCGCCAAAAGTCAGCAAAAAGCAGAAGAAGCTATAAAAGAGGACAGATTTTCTGATGAGATAGTGCCTGTAGAAGTTCCTCAGCGCCGGGGCGAGCCCGAAGTTTTTGATGAAGATGAACATCCTAGATTCGGAACGACCGCTGAAAAACTGGCCAATCTCGGTCCTGCTTTCAAAGAAGATGGCACCGTCACCGCCGCCAATGCTTCAGGAATAAATGATGGTGCTGCTGCTCTAATAATGATGAGCGAAGAAAAAGCTAAAGAGCTGGGCGTAGAACCTCTGGCAGTTATTGAATCATATGCTTCAGCCGGAGTAGATCCTGAAATTATGGGGACCGGCCCCATCCCGGCCACTGAAAAAGCTCTGGAAAAAGCAGATCTGGGGATAGATGATCTGGATCTGGTCGAGCTGAACGAGGCTTTTGCCGCTCAATCTCTGGCTGTTCTGCAGGAGCTGGACCTGGATCCTGAAATTGTCAATGTCAACGGCGGCGCCATTGCTCTGGGCCATCCAATCGGCTGCAGTGGTGCCAGAATACTGGTAACACTGCTGCACGAGATGGAAAAGCAAGATGTCAGGAAAGGACTGGCAGCCCTCTGCATAGGCGGCGGCCAGGGTACAGCTACTATAGTGGATAGAGGTTAACAGCACCTCTATTTATTAATCCTATTCTGTTAAAAAAAGAGCTGCAGAGTTGAAATATAAACTTTATATAAGGCTCTGCAGCTCCTTATAGTAGTGATAATATTCAAAAATTGAACTTTTTTTATGATAATGTTATAATTAATTTGAAGGATAAAATGTGGATTTTCTAGTCTTCAGTTGGTAAATAGGGGTCTCAAAAAAACTCATTTAATTATACTGGAAGA
>CAYTDP010000051.1:0-15242 GCA_964436625.1 uncultured Halanaerobiaceae bacterium
GTCAATACCTCCCGCCTTTTTCCTAACTGCTTTAATTGTCTGTATTTTTTGGCGAAATAACGAAGCGAATTATGAAGCCTTTCCGGTTCCTGTAAGATTAAAGTTGCTCACAGTCAATTAATTCCTGGTGCAGATATTCATCGAGTTCATCCCTCAGTTTTCTGGCTTTTTCCATCATATCTTCGGCTATTTTAACCTTTTCCCGGTTGAATTTTTCATCATCTATAGAACAGATGTTGATGAGTATATTGTAATACGAAGATCGGGCGGCGGCAAAAGCGAAAAGCCCGGCGATCCCAACCTCGGTCCAGGCATTTTTATTGCCTTTTCTGGCCACATCCAGAGCAGACTCCAGAATATTAAGGGAGAGCTCCATCAGCTTTTCAGGGGGCAGGCTGGCCTCTTTTAAGGCCTGTTCTATCCTTTCTTTTTTATTCTGAGCAGCTTTTGAGCTGTCATCAGGCAGTCGATAAGCTCTGATAACCTCTCTAAATCCAAGACAATCCTCCTCCATCAATTCATAAGCCTCTTCGCGAAAAAGAGCCAGTTCTTCCTCGATCTGGTCTATTTCTCCGCTTTCGTCATCAGTAAGGGCGGTGACCATCATCAAAAGGGCCGAGCTGATACTGGCCACCAGTGCCCCGGCAGCTCCTCCTCCCGGGGTAGGGCGATCAGATCCCAGAAGTTCATTGAACTCGCTCAGAGTCTCTTCATTCCAGATTGCCATAAAAACATGCCTCCGCAAAATTGCTTTTTTTGAGATAATTTTAAATCAAGGTTTTTCTCCGAAACAGCTGGTTAAATTACCGTATATATTGTATTCTCAGACTTACTTATAACCTTATCTGCTGGGGTTTAAAGAGTACCGGAAGATATAAAGCGAAGTGATACTCAAATTTTTTTAAAGTTCGGGTCAATTCCCTGGCCAAAAAATTATGAATATGACTTAAACTATATCAAACCAGCTGATTTGGATAAGATCCTAAAGCAACAACAACTGCAGCAAGAAGACAGTCAATATAGATATCAGGACTACCGCAAGCAGCCCAAAATTTTTCAAAGCCAGGATCAGGGCGGAAATTCCTCCGGCTGCTGCCACCGGCGGAGATCCGGTTGCCTCAAGTATTCCCGGAAATAAAAGAGCGCTTAATGCCGCGGCAGGAATATAATGAAGAAAGCGGCGCCAGAAAGGAGATAGGTCAAGATCGGTGAGTATCACCATGGGCAGCATGCGCGGTATATAGGTGACTAAAGCCATACCGGCCACCGCCAACAAAAGTTCAGTCTGACTCATACGCTGCCCCCTCCTCTCCCAGGAAATAAGCGCCAAATAAAGCGGCTATCAGAGTAGTCAGGGTTATTGTCCAGCCTTCGGAGAGATCCAGAAGAGGCAGCCAGTGAAATATAGAACTCAGCCCCAGAGCTAAAAAAGCCACATACAATTTTGATCGAGAAGTTTTTACCTCCGGAACTAAAAGCCCGATAAACATGGCATATAAAGCTATTTCCATGCTGGCTTCCAAAACGGCCGGGATAACTCCCCCCATCACCGCTCCTGCAGCTGAACCCCCTACCCAGGCCAGATAAGGCAGAGAGATAACTCCCAGGGCATAAGGGCGAGATAGCCTTCTGCGGCTGTCGGTAGCAATCAAAGAAAAGACTTCATCTGTTATTCCATAAGACACAAAAGCCAGCCATCCTTTGCTCTCGCCTCTGAACTTCTCCGAAGTCGTAGCGGTCATCAAAAGATGACGGAGATTTACAAAAAAGGTGGTTAAAATTAGCCCGGCTGGCCCGGCCCCTGCGGCTATGACATTCAGAGCAACAAATTGACTGGCCCCGGCATAAACAATAGCCGACATAGCGACAATTACGGCAAGCGGCAGTCCCTGTGAGCTTGCTATCACTCCAAAGGTTAAAGCGATGGGCAGATAACCTATCCCTACTGGCAGAGAAGCTTTCAGGCCCGATAGCAGCAATTCATAATACGTGCACTGTCTTTTGATCTCTTCCACGGCTAACCCCCCAGCAAATTCTTTTCATTCTGCAAATTTTGACATCCTCCCCGCCGACTCAATTCGTTCATCAGCAGTTTTCTATCTCCAGACCGATCATTTCCTGCACGGACCCTTCCGAACTGGCGGGCAAAAATTCACAGTCGATAATTTTCCCGCTGTTAAGTCCCACCAACCCTCCTGATTCTTTTTCAGCCAGCACATCGCCCTGACAGCAGCATCCGGTTATAATTCCGCAGTTTTTTCCTGCAAGTCCGCCTACCTGAGAACTGCCTTCGATCCGGCAGCCCTCGAGGTTGAGATCTTTGATGAGGGCCGATTCATCCGTGCAGCCGAAAAGTCCTAGCAGCCTGCCTTCCGGCCTCTCGATATAAATATTTTTTATGGTATAATTCTGCCCGTCAAAAGTACCGGAAAATTTTTCTTCTTCGCTGCCCAGAGGCTGCCAGCCTCCGCTGAATTCCCTCAGCCTGCAGTAACGTTTCAAATCTATGCTCGAGATCAGCCGAAAGTGGCTTTCCGGGTGATCCCTGACTCTGTCCAGCTGGCCGACATCCTTTATAAGATAAGGCCTGGTGGGTGTCCCTCTCCCGCCGGCAAAATCGCTGTCCTTTTTTAATTTCCCCCGGATATCGCCAAAGGAAACAAGTATAAATGCCAGCAGAACAAGCATCATGAGCATCAAAAAAAGAATGAAATCCAGCATTTATTTCACCTTTCCCGATTTTAAAAACCCGCTTAAATTTGCACAAATTCAGCCTTTATGGAATAATCCTCACCGGCTTCTTCAGCGATCAGGTTCCGATATTTCTGCAGCTGTTCTTCACTTCTCTCAAGTCCTGTTTTAAAATCCAGAATGATTATCTCTTTCTCGTTGCGATCGAGAAGAAGTCTGTCAATTCTGGCGCCATTTTCCGTCTCAGTCAGATCATCCTCTCCGCTTACCGGCTCGTACTCGGTAAAAACCTCCCATCTTTCAGAGAGATATTGAGGATACTCTTTTATGAAAGACTCAGCCCGGCTGAACACCTCCTCGACCAATTCATCCCCCAGTATGTTTCCATAACGAGCGGCCACCAGCCGGCGGCCCCGCCGCTTTTCCTCAGCAGAGCCATATTTAATGTTCTCAAGATAATAATGGACTGCAAGACCCATCAACCTCTCTTTTTCGCGGCTTAAATCCAGATCGATATCCTGCTTTTTGGCTGCAAAACTTCCGGCCTCGATCTTCTCGCCGCTCAACCCCCCGGGACGAAAAAGCTCAGCCAGCTCATCCAGATTCTGCTCCTGAACAATGCTATCCTCTTTATCAACACTCTGCGGCGGGACAAATTCTCCCATTTTCTTTCCCTTTATAAGTTCCGAGAGACTTCTGACAGAACAGGCATCACTTAAAGCATCCTCATAAAACCTGTATCTATCGCTGCTGTTCTCCCAGGCTGAAATTTCTCCCGGCATAATCTGAGCTGGAACATCCATCCAGATAAATAGATTTTTGCCGGCCCTGCTCATTGCTACATAAACATTATTTATCTCCTCGACCAGTTCCTTCTGGTTTCGCTCTTCTTCAAAATCGTAATCGAGAAATTCGATCACATCGCTGTAGCGGCTGGTGGTGAGAAGATAGCTGTCAATTTTTTGATAATCATGCTGAAATTTCAGGTAAAATTCCAGCTCTTCTTCCCTCCTTCCGCCCCGTCCGGAATTCGGCTTCCAGTAGAAAAACTCGGTATGGAAGGAAAGCCCCTTCGATCTGTGAATTGTCAAAAGATCGACGGCCTCCTCATGCTGAACGATGGCTTCCTGAAATTCACCCGAACCTTTTTTCTCCTCATAAATCTCCATAAACTCCGGCAGCGATTCAGCCTTCATCATCAGGCTGTAAAGCCGGAAAAGATTTTTCAGCGCTGACCTTTCCCCGCTGTAAAGCTTAAAAACTCCGCTCTCTGAAATAATCCTGTAGACCAGCTTCTGATAATCTGCAGATTTAAGTTCGGCTGTCCATTCCAGTAACTTAAGTATATTCTCATCTATCTCATGGTCTTTTAGGCCCTCTTTTCCCGCGAAAAAACCTCTGACCGATTCAAAATTATTCATCAAAACCTTTAAGTTTTCATGGGTTATACCGATCAAATCGCTGCGCAGGAAATTGAGCAGATTATGATAATCCTCCTGCCACAAAAATTTCAGCAGCTGAAAGATCGGCCATATAGCCTGATGTTCTGCCAGCTCCCGCTTTTGGTGCAGCACATGAGGAACACCGAGTTCTTCCAGATGTTCTGCTATCTCATAAAGTTGTTTATTGGTCCTGGCCAGGACGGCTGTGCCTGCATAATTTTCAAAATCAGCCAGTCTGCCGGCAATATCCCGGGGCATATCTTTTGTGAGCTCCCGGTTTTGAGCTTTTATATTCTCCCGCTTTTCCTCGCCGTAAGAAGCAAATTTTTTGCTCTCCTCGTCAATCTCAGCTCCGCTCCCCCCCAGAAGAACTTCTACCATACCGCGATCAGCATTATCATGGGGAGAAACCCGGCTGTAATCCCAGTTCTGATGAATATCGGTAAAGAACTCATTGAGAAAATCGACTATCTCTCTATCGCTTCTATAACAGATTGGTAAATCCTCCACAGAGCTGGAGATAAATTCGGGCAGCCGGACGAAGAGTTCCTTTTCGCCCCCGCGCCACTGGTATATAGACTGTTTTGCATCTCCTACTGCTATGAAATTTCTCCTGTCGTCGACAAAGGGTTCGATAATTCTCCACTGCAGGACGCTGGTGTCCTGAAATTCATCTATAAAGAGCGAACTCACCTCGCTGCCCGTAACTTTTTCCAGCAGATCCCTGAGATTGGTCTCTGTTTCGGGCAGCTGACCTCTTATCAAATATCTATAAACGGAATTGCTGATATCACTGTAGGTGAATTTCTGTTTTCTTTTCTTGAGCCGATCATAGACCGCAAATACTTTATCGGCCAGCTCAAAAAGGTCGCTCTCCAGAGGACGTATCTCCCTGTTGAAAACCTCCCGGGCCAATTTCTCTCTGAATTCCTCATAAAATAGCTGCAGCTCCTCCCGGGCGCAGGCGAAATCTTTTCCCCTGGTTTTCTGACCGTTCCAGAGCGTCCTATCTTTTTTTAATATCTGCTCGTGGAACTTGTATATATATTTTTTTAGCCGCTTATCTCCTGCCGGCTGCTCTCTCAGCTTTTTAAAGTCCCGACCAAAATCTCTGAAATCTTTGACAAACCAATTTTCATCTAAGGTTTTATCCTTGCGGTCAGCTATATCAGCAAGCAGATCCAATACTTTTTTCAGAGGTGTCAGATAATCGGTGTTATCATATTTCCCGCGCCTTTCATGATCAGCCAGAAGATATTTCCATCTCTCATCTATTATGCTGCGGATAAAGTTGAAGGGTTTAGAAAAGGCTCTCCCCACTTTCACACCCAGAACGCGCTGAAGCAGATCGAAATCTTCGCTGTTCTGCAGCAGCCTTCTGAAAGTTTCTTCTATTATAGCTCTGTTTTCCTGAGGTTCTATTATTTCATAATCATATATGCTCAGATAAGGAGCCACCATCTCTTTAAAAAGCTGGTTGGTAAAACTATCAATGGTATATATCTGCACCGCATCTTTGTTTAAAAGCATCTGGCGTCTGCATTCGGCCAAACGCTGCCTGTCAAAAGTTGGCTCTGAAGCGGAAATGGCATTTAATTCCTGCCAGACGATCGAATTTTTTTCTTCCTCGATCAGCTCATTGAGGTGAGAAATTATTCTTGCCCGCGCTTCAGCAGTGGCTTTTCTGGTAAAGGTCAGAACAACTATTTCGTTGAAATCCTGTCCGGAGAGCAATCCTCTTATATATTCCAGTGAAAGCCGGAAAGTTTTGCCGGTGCCTGCTCCGGCCTTGAGAACCTTTTTCATGATCAACTCACCGCCCTGCATATATTCCTGTATCTGCAGTTATAACATTGAGAGGTTTGATTTTTGGTGTATTCGCCTCCCGAAACAAATTTCTGCAGTAACTGCTGAAGGTTTTGGTGAAACTCATTCCTGTTCTTCGGCTGAGCTTTGATGAATCTCCTGTCAACTATCTGATAGAAATATTTTTCCAGCCTAAAATTTTCTCCCGGTATTGCAGCACCTCTCAATAGCAGCTCATAAAAATCGAGCTGCTCGAGTTCGCAGCCGCCGGTTTTGAAATCTATCAAAAGTCCCCAATCATCCTGCCGCAGGAGGAGATCAACCCGCCCGGAAAGATAAAAACTAACGGGCTCAGTTTCCAGAAAAGACCCGCCCTTATCAGAAACAGAATGCTCAATCTCGACCCGGTCGAACTCCTTTTCTTCGGCCAGGGGCGACTCGGGGGAATTGAAAAATTCCCGCAGCGATTCTATCAGATCATCCCTGACCACTTTATCGTAGTAAGGCTGGAAGCGGTGATCCATTTTCAGGGAAAAATCGTCCATAATATCCTCGACCACCATCCTTATTTTATCCTCCGAGACATCAAGCTCGCCGCCGCTTTTCCATTCCCGCATTATTTCCTCTGCCATAATATGAACCATGCTGCCGTAAGTTTTGGGGGAGATCTCGACGTCGACCCCTGCAAATTCCTCGGGTATTTTGAGTATATGCTGGCAGAAAAATTGAAAAAAGCAGTTCTTGAGCGTCTTATATTTATAAAAACTGAGATTGTAATCTCGACCCCGGCCGGGAAAATCCTGGGCCGTCAGACACGGATCCTTCTCGTTTTCCGGCAGGTTTTCTATCTCAGGCAATAACTCTCCATTCTCCTGTTTATTTCCGGATAAAATATTTTCGTAAAATTGAGGGATATCGTCAGAAGTGACAGCCGGGTCGGCATATTCCAGGTCATATTCCAGCTTCAACTCTTCCAAAAAAGCTCCAGGAGTGAGATTTTCCTCTTCATTCTCCAGCGCCAGGACGTCGGCTTCAGCTGCCGTCAGAAGATGTCTGAAAAAACGGTAACGCTGTTTGGCCCGGTTCTTTTCACCCCAGGGAAGACCCGACTGCCGGCGCTGATTTTCGGTCAGCAGGAAATCTCTGCCCCGCGGGGAGGGAAGCCAGTTCTGGCTGGCATTGATAACGACCACATGTTCTCTGTGCTTCTGGACTGCCCCCAGAAGCTCTCCGATATTTATCTCTTTTTCCCCCTCGGGCAGGGCCGGTTTTATTGATTTGAATTCTATATATTGCAGAAATCTGTCCAGCAGTCCCAGGGCCGGGTCAGTGTAATAATCCGTCCAGGAGCTTACCAGCTGCATATCTTCCAGAGCAGTCAGCTCCAGCAGAGCATCATAAAATTGCTCTACGTCATTGCTGAAATAGGGACTGGAGAGTATTCCCATCTCCAGTTCATCGAGATATTCCACCAGCATCGGCATATTTTCTAGCTCCTTCAATTCCTCAAGTTCTTCAAATACCGACAGAACTTCCTCCAGCTCACTTCGGGCCATCTCTTTGCTCAGATAAACGAAATCATCTCGAATAAGCTCTCTGACTTTTTCCAGGGCAGCGGAAGATACAGCAAAATAACGCCTGAAGTAATCTCTGCTCAGAGCCGAAAAAAGTTCCGGCAGCGACAGCCGCTTTTCAGCCAGCGGAGAAGCGGCCAGCAATTCATAAAGAGCTTCCAGAAAGCGATATATTCGACAGGAATTAAACTCATCTGTCCTCTCCATCTCGACAATTTCCGGAGATAGAACCCCGGCATAATCCGTATCTTCAAGCGCCGGCGACAGTATCTCGCTTATTTGTGGTTTGGACAGATTCAGAGAATTGATCAGCTGGTAATTATCCTCATCGAGTTTATAAATGTTCAACCGGCCGGGCCAGGTCTCAGGCAGGCTAAGCCCCTGAAAATGCAGTTTATCTTCTTCAAAATCCTTTTCGGGAAGCTGAAGTATAATCTTTACAGGAATTTCTTCATCGAGTTTTTTGAGCATTTTTTTCTCGAAAGGGGTAAAAAATACGACGTTTAAAAAAACTAACCGCTCAAATTTATCGAGGGCAGCTGTTGAAAAGTTAGCGAAGTCCCGAAAAATTATGGGGCTGGTATAACCTTCTTCTTTCAATTTTTCCTCATAGCGGCCCAGCAGGTCCTCAAAAAGATTTAGTCTCTGCTCCTGCCAGGCATCAAGTCCCGTAATATCGACTGCTTCGACCTGATATTCATTCAATTCGTGATAGAACCTGTGAAACCGGGCTGAAAACTCGATGATATCGTTATAATTTTCGATGCCCAGTCGAGACTTTTCTTTTTCAGTCAGAAGTTCAAATAAAACCACAGAAAGTTTTTCCTCTCTGAGCACTATCTCATCCCGGGCAAATACCACATCTTTTAATCTTTTTAAATTCATGAATTCACCCGCGCGGCTCAGAGGCTTCTTCAGCTTTCTGTGCTTTTTCCTGACAGGATTGAGGTTAGAAGAACAATCATCGGCGGCCACATACAGGTTGGGTTCACCTGAAGCCGCAGCTGTAAAAATATCCTCATCAAAATCCAGATATTTGAATTCCACAATTTACCCCTTTCAGTCCTTCCGATAGGTCGAAGGTCGGTCGGTGCGGAAGTTATAATCGACGACAACATCCGACTGCAAAAGCTCTTTCGCCCTGTGTTCATCGATGGAGGGCATAAAACTTTTCAGCATTATAATTTTGCCCCGGTCTATAGCTGCTTCCTGTTTTTCCACTTCCTCGATCTTAGAACCTCCAACTTCCACGTTATAACCGCCCCGAGAATTTTCGTATATCCTGATCAGCTCTCCGGCCTTGTTTCTTCCCACAGGTATCGACAAGGTTTGTTCCTCCTTTGTGATTTAGTGGTTGGTTGAATTTAGTTTTAGTCATTTTCTTAATACTTATAATTGAAAGCTATAAGGCTCTGTTCACCATGAAATTTTTCCTGCCTGCTAAACCTCGAATCGAGCCAGATTTGCAGTTAAAACCAATATGTGCTATTATGTTCTAAACTGGAAAAAAGTTTAAAATCACCATTCAGAAATTTCAGATTTACACCATAAATTGGAGGCTGAATCCATGATAGATCTTAACAGTGCTGACAGAAAAAAATTGATAGAGGTCAGAGGAATCGGACCGGTCACCGCCGAAAGAATCATCTCCTATCGCGAGCAGAATAACGGTTTTACAGAGCTGGATGAACTGAAGAACATCAAAGGTATAGGTGATGCTACCTTCTCCGATATCAGGTCAGGATTTGAACTTTCATCCGATAAAGTCAGTGAAACTGAAAAAACAGAAGGGGTTGAAATAGAATTTGACCCGGATCAGGTCGGCATCGAACAGCCCTCAGAAGTTCATCTGGTCGGTGATATGAACGAATGGAATCCAGCCGACAAAACTTATAGCCTGAAAAAAGACAGTGATGGCGTCTGGAGAAATGAATTTGAGCTCGATCCCGGTACAGAATATAAAATCATGTACGATTCCACAGATTGGGATGAAGATAAACATATAGGATTTTACGGTGAGAATTTCAAAGTAGAAGAACAAAAATAGCAGGTTTAAATCAAGACGTTTAAGCGTTCTAACTGCGCCAATCTACTTCTTTAATTCCCTTAACTTTCAGCAGGGATCGATTGATTTCCTCCCTGGCGGTCTCATCCGGAATTTCCAGGCGAAAAATCGCCCGGGTATCACCGGACAATTTGTCCTCATCAATATCTATGTTCTTTATCTCAACTCCAAATGTTTCCATCACTTCAGCTATCTCACAATAAGCTGCGGAAGTTTTATCCGTGCGGCAATAAAGCCTTTTTTCG
Source organism: uncultured Halanaerobiaceae bacterium (assembly GCA_964436625.1). Taxonomy (GTDB): domain Bacteria; phylum Bacillota; class Halanaerobiia; order Halanaerobiales; family Halarsenatibacteraceae; genus Halarsenatibacter. The sequence goes on from CAYTDP010000051.1 coordinate 9,824, forward strand.
CTGCGAGGAATAATCTTCTTTTCCCACCGGTTAAAGTAATTTAAGGTTATAAATACCAGCAGAGTGCCGAAAGCCGCCATAACATAAAATCCTATCCCCACAGCCAGCCCCACCGCCGAAGTAACCCAGAGGCTGGCAGCTGTGGTTAACCCGCGGACAGAAAAACCCTCCCTCAGTATGGTTCCTGCTCCCAGAAATCCTATGCCGCTTACCACCTGAGAAGCTATCCGGCCCACATCAGGCATTAAATCCGGGTAAAGATAGCCCATCGAGAAGGATACAATCATGAAAGTTGTCGACCCCACCCCCACCAGAATATGGGTGCGGAATCCGGCCGGCTTATCCAGGCGCTCTCTTTCCCAGCCTATCAAACCCGAAAATATTAAAATAAGTGTCAGTCTCAATATAATAGTCTGTTCTGCTATCATATTATTCTCTCCTGAATCATAAATAATAAAAGCCTCCCTGCCCGGAGGCATATCTCTCTATTCTTTATTTTAAAAATTAACGAATGTCACCTGATTTTTCTCCTTAAATTCTTTATATCATCCTCTGTTCTGGAATCAGGCTCTGCAAAATCTTCGGCAGTGCTCAGAAGTCTTTTCATGGTGTTTTTTATCTCCCGGGGACTGACATCATCTCTGATCTCCTCCTGCAGTATGGAAGCAAAAAGATCAGCGATATCCTCGTCCTGTATCTCTTCCCCGTCATGTTCATCATCGAGGTAAATCGTCAGCGCTTCAGCCAGCTCAAAAAACGCTCTGGCCGTCTCATCTTCCTGGCGAGCATCCAGCCTCCTAAAAATATCGTTCTTTTCGCGATACTTTTGTTCCTGCAGATCCAGATAGAGTTCTGCTATATTTAAATCTGCAGTTATATTTCCGCTGCTTAATTCTTCCAGCCGAGAATATATCTCCTGATCAGCAGGCTCTTTTTCTGCTGCGGGTCTGAAATCATTTTCATTTTTCTCATCCAGGTTGTAATGCTGGCTAAAATCCGCCAGCAAATTCAGCGTATCAGGCAGGTTTCTCTCCGGCTCGAAATTTTCTGGTTCGTCCTCAGCTTTTCTTTGAAATTCTTCCAGAAGACTCAGATATATCATTATTCTGTTCCGGTCCTCACGGCGCATAAGTTCATCCAGGCCCGAGATAATTGCTTCAGTGACCCTGTAACGAGTGTTATTCTCCGCCAGACTTCTTGAGATTTCCTGCCATTCTGAAGGAATCGTTTCTCCGACCGGGTCTGCCGCCTGCATTTGGACAGCAGAAAATCCCGGAAGAATCAGCAGCATAATCATCAATGTACATATACAGGTTCTGAAAACTTTAGTCTGCAGTAAATCGAGCATATTCAGATGACATCCAGCAGGATAAATATTATTATCAGCAGCAGAACTTCTGTCATTTGTCTGCACCTCCTGTATGACTGCCCGGGAGTTGGTTTGCTTCATAAATAGAGATTAACATACAAAATACTATAATTCAATAAATGTTTTGCCGGTTTACCTAAAATAATTCTTTTTTCCAGGGAAATAAGAGCTATTTTATGTTACAATGTAACCAAGCAGGAGGGATAAAGTTGATCAGTGTGGAAAATTTGAAAAAGAGCTATGATCAAAAAATTGCTTTAAACGGTATCGATTTCAACATAGAAAGAGGAGAAATTTTTTCGCTTTTAGGTCCCAACGGGGCAGGCAAAACCTCCACTATTAAAATTTTGACCGGTCAGCTGAGACCGGATGAAGGCATTGTAAAAATTATGGACAGAGATGTTTTCAGCTCCAGACATTTTCTGCGCCCCCGCATAGGGGTCATGCCGGAAGAAAATAATCTTTATGAGCGGCTCACAGTCAGAAATAATCTCAAATTTTTCTGCCGGCTCTACGATGCAGACTTTGAGAACATAGGAGAATACCTGGAAGCTGTGGGTATGCTGTCCGAAATAGATACTCCCGTCAAAAAACTATCACGGGGGATGAAGCAGAAAATCCTTCTGGTTAGATCGCTGCTGCACGAGCCCGAGGTGCTCTTTTTGGATGAACCCACCTCCGGCCTGGATCCGGCTTCAGCAGCCAGTATACATCGCCTGCTGGAAAAATTGAACGAGGAAGGATTGACCATACTTCTTACCTCTCACGATATGGAAGAAGTTGATCGCTTGAGTGATAGAATCGCCTTTCTGCACGACGGCAGAATATCTGCTCTGGATCATCCCACTTCACTCAAGCTGAATCACGCCGAAGGCCAGGTCGACGTGCTGGTCAGAATTAATGGCGATCTTCAGGAGAAAAGACTGGATATCAATTCAGATAGTGCTGCCGAGGATATATCCAGATGGATAAAAAAGGGAAAGCTGGCATCCATACATTCCTGCGAACCATCTCTGGCCGAAATTTTTGTGGATATTACCGGGAGTGAGCTCAAATGAATTCCAGATTGAGAATTATATCCGCCATATTGCTCAAGGAATTTCAGGATTTAAAAAAGAATATAAATCTGATGACGATGTTTTTATTGCCGGTGCTTCTCACTCTGACCTTCACTTATTTAATACCGGATATGCCCGCCGGAGCCGCCCTCAATTTCGGGCTTTTGTTTTTGGTTGTAATGATGGGGATGTATGTTCCCTCCATGCTGATCGCCGAAGAGAAGGAAAAAAACACACTGGAAGTACTGCTTCTCTCGCCGGCAGGGGCCAGAGAAGTCCTGATAGGCAAAGGACTTCTCACCTATATATCGATTTTGATCGTGACTGTGCTGCTGGCTTTATTAGTAGGGCTGGAAAGGGATAGTTTAATAATCATATTTTTGGCCACAGCTCTAATCTCCATATTTTCAATATTTGTAGGGATGATGGTAGGCCTGCTATCTCCCAATCAAAGGTCTACAGGCACTATAGGACTGCCGGTTTACATGCTCTTAATTCTAGTTCCCCAGCTGGCCACTATGTCCGGAGCCGGTTTCATGAATTTTCTGGCTGCATTACTCCCTACAACCTACTACTTCCAAATTCAGGAAAGGGCCATGACCGGCTCCCCGCATCTATGGGATATCAGGATAGAACTGGCGGTGATAATTATGAGCATATTGGTTTCCTTTGCGGCGCTGGTATTTCTTTACAGGAAAAAAGGCATCTATTAGGGGGATTACAGTGAAAAGAACAGTTATCATCAGTTTGAGCACAATAATCATCATAACATTGATCGCGTTTGGGGCGCCGGAAAACCTCAGTGCGGAGACAGATCCTCTGGAAACAGATCCGGAAATGCTGGAAAGAGGACTGGCCGGGCTCAATCTGAGGGTGAGCTCGGGTTTATCCGGAGGATTTATGCGCATGAACATAACCGATCTCAATGATTTACTGGAAGATGAAGAATTCCCCTCCCTGAGTCGGAATATTTTCATCTATGGATTCGAAGCTGTGGTCGGCAGGATTGAAGGGCAGCGGCTGAGAACAATTTACCGCAGGGGATCAGTTGAATCCAGCTCGGGAGATAACCATGCCAGTTTGAACATAGAATATGGCGGTCTGGCCTATGAAAGAGGAAAAAAAGTCGGGGATGAGGAAAATATGGATGCAGCTCTGGGGGCAATGGTCGGGGCCGGCAGCAAGGAACTTTATATAAGAGCAGACGGGGCCCGCGAATTTGAAGAAGTTTTAGGTGAGGTTGGTGACGGGAAACACAGTTCTGTTACGATGGAAAAAAGCTTTTTGGCCCTCAAGCTCAATTCAAATCTTCATTATGATCTGAGAAACAGCCTGGCCCTGGGGCTTTCGGCGAGTTACCTGCTAACTCACGATTTAGGAGGGGGCTGGGAGGTAGGGGGCACCTCTCTGGATGACGATCCCACATCCAATCTAAGAGGACCTCAGCTGAGTCTGCAGATATCCTATACATTTTAGCAGTAATTCAGCAATCACGGCTTGAAATCTCAAACCAATTCTGACGCTTTAAACAGCAAATTCACAGTAAATCTTCGGCCTTATTTCTAACTTTTTTCTCAAAATTTTCGCGCGGCCGGAATCCCAGCTCCGCATATAAATTTTGCAGATCATCCCGGTCATAGTTTACCGCTCCATAGATCAAAATCAGCGCGAATAAAATCATGCTGGGCGACCAGCCTGGCAGCTCTTTATCACGGGCAAAAACAAGATCAAAGCTCTCTTTGACCAGCTGCTCGTATTCGCTGATGATCTCCTTCAACCCGGCAATATTGCTCATGCCAATAAGTTTTAAACCCTTGACCGCTTCCCCCAGAAAGAAATCCTTGCCGGTTGTTTTTCTGGGAAGATTTTGTGACCATTCATCTATATAAGCGTTCAAATTTTGCATAATTTCATCGATCTTCATAAATTGTTCCAGAGTGAGTTTATTTATATCGACATCCCCCGGCTGATCTTTTATCTGCTGTTGAATTTTATCTTCATATTTTTCCAGGTCATCTCTCAAACTAATAAATTCATCATCAGCAACCTCCAGCAGAGCAGAAAGCCGGGCAAAGCGGCGATTGATGGAATCAGGAATTTCCTCTTTGTATTTATATCCCAGGTCATGTTCTATTTCCGCCCAGGCGTGCTGGAGAATGGTACGAATTTGAATTTCAAAAAAAAGATCGGATAATTCATCCTGCATGCTGGCAGGCCGTTCATCTAGTTTGAATCTGGCGACTTTATGCAGTGAACTGTATCCGAATTCCTGATAATCGAAGCTCTTTCGTTTATCGATAGAATGTCTGGGATCGATATCAAGATAATTTTCCAGAACTCCCCCCACCTCATCGATCTCATCGGCAAAATATGTAACAATCCTTACAGCGGTAAGATCTTTTATTTCCGATAGACTGTCATAATCTTTGCCCGGCCTTCTAACTTTCTCCGCCAGACTCTCAACGGATTTAGTCCGGGCTCTTACAGAATGAATATTGATATCGGTGTTGTTCTCCAGTATTTCTCCAATAAATTCATCCGCGGCTTCAGTAAGCCGCTCATATAAATACTTTTTGTTTTTATAATCAGCTATAATATCTACCGCTCTCATACTTTTCCCCCTGAAACTTATATTGCTGATCCTGTTAAAGTTTTTGTGATTTATTTTTTCCTTTTGTGGCCGCTGTAGGTGAATGCATGCTGGTTCATATCAACCTGTTTTTTCTCAATGTCCCCTATCACATTACCACAATTTCCACACTTCAATTCGTCCCCGTCAACCTGGTAATCGTACAATCGGGTGATTCTATCTCTATAGCAGCGCAAAACTTTTCCTCTGCCTATTTTTTTATATTTCATGATCTTGGTTTTGCAGTCTGCACATTTGATGGTGAGCATCTTTAACCCCCAATATATTTACTCAGCACAAAATAAAGGTGGTTCTTCTCCACATCAGTTGTTGGATTTTGTTTAAGAACACCTGCATTTAGGA
>CAYTDP010000052.1:0-15055 GCA_964436625.1 uncultured Halanaerobiaceae bacterium
TGGGAAGCTCTTCCCTATTGAAGGCTGATTTTACCTATTTACTGTGGAACTCGGGAAATGAAGGAGATCCTTATTTTTGATAATTTTTCTGCTGCTGTCGGCGGCAGAGACAAAATATTTTTGTGTCAGCAGAAAAAAGTCGATCAGGCAGGATTTTCAAAATAAGTAAAGAATATTTATTATATACAAGAGCAAAGATTATCCGCTTATATTCCGATAAAAAATATGAGATTGACTGCGAATGGAGGTATAAAATTATGAGCGAACAGAATTTGAGCCAGGACAAAAAGAGAATTGCGGTGCTGGCCGGTGAAAATTATCAGACTCTGGAAGCCTGGTATCCTATCCTGAGATTGAGAGAGGCCGGTCATCTGGTCGATGTGATCGGCAGAGATGAAGGCTGCAGCGTCTGTCCCAGCAAGTGCGGCTATGAGCTTGAAGTCGATTATCCGGCCAGCTCTATCGATCCCGATAATTATGACGGAGTCGTTGTGCCCGGAGGATACGCTCCCGACAAGCTGCGCCGCGATGAGGGAGTTCTCGAACTGGTGAGTTATCTGCACGAAAACGACAGGCTGGTGGCGGCTATCTGTCATGCCGGCTGGGTATTGATATCGGCCGATGTTCTTTCGGAAGCCACTGTGACTTCTGTCAGTGCCATCAGAGATGACATCGAGAATGCCGGCGCTGAATGGGTCGATGAAGAGGTTGTGGTCGATGAAAACCTGATCACCTCCCGTCAGCCTGATGACCTGCCGGCCTTTATGCAGGAAATACTCGAATTTCTGGAAGCCTGAAAAACAAAAGTCAAGCCAGTTGAAAGCAGCGCGGTTGAAAGCAGCAGAAATTAATGGGAGGAGGAATTTTTTTGGACTTAAACGTGGTAGCAGCAGGAGAGGCAGGACAGGGTCTTCAGACTGTCAATCAGATCATCAGCAGGGCTTTGTTCAGGATGGGTTTTTCCGTATTCAGCAGCAAGGATTATATGTCCCGGATCAGGGGCGGACACAATTTTATGAGGATCAGGATGGCTGATGAGGAGATCAGCTCCCCCAGGGAGGATATAGATATTCTGTTAGCTCTCAACGAGGAGAGCCTGGATATTCACAGCGGCGATGTTAATGAAGGGGGCGTGATTCTCTATGATGGAGAGGCAGAAAATGTCGATCGCTCCGATGTCGAGATAAAGAATATTCCGGCCGGGGAAATCGCCAGCGAGGTAAACCCCCGGGCGGTCAACACGGTTTTTCTGGGAGCGCTCTGGCAGCTTATGGATCTCGATACAGATTGTCTGCAGGAGGTGATCAGGGAGCGCTTTTCCGACGCCGGTGTGCAGGAGGATAATCTCACCCTGCTCGAGCGGGGCGGTCAGGAGATAAAGCCAGAATTTCAGATAGAGGAACCGGCGGCTGACAGCTCCGACAAAATGATGATCAACGGCAATCAGAGCATCGGTCTGGGAGCGGCCATGGCCGGAGTGCAGTTTTATTCGGCCTACCCGATGACCCCTTCGACGGGCATTTTAAACTATCTGGCCTACCGCCAGCAGGAGCTGGGAATTGCTGTTGAACAGGCTGAGGACGAAATTGCTGCCATAAATATGGCTCTGGGCGCTTCCTATGCCGGGGTGAGAGCCATGACCGGAACCTCAGGCGGCGGATTTTCGCTTATGGCCGAGGGTTATGGTCTGGCCGGCATAATGGAGACGCCGATAGTTATCGCCGAAGTGCAGAGACCGGGTCCTGCCACCGGTCTGCCCACCCGCACCGAACAGGCCGATTTAAGCTTTATAATCAACGCCCATCAGGGTGAATTCCCCCTCATGGTCATAGCCCCCAGGGATCCGAAAGAAGCTTTTTACGAGACGGTCAGAGCCTTCAATCTGGCCGAAAAATACCAGATTCCGGTGGTGCTGCTCTCCGATCAATTTCTGGCCGACACCCAGCGGGACGTCGAGGAATTCGATCCCGGCGAAGTGGAGATAGAGCGGCATCTGGTCTCCGGATCGGAATGGCCGGAAGATAGGGAATACAAAAGATACGAGATCACCGAAAATGGCATCTCTCCCCGGGCCTATCCCGGTCAGCTTCCCGGCGAAGTCGTGCTGCAGGACAGCGATGAGCACGATGAAAGAGGCTTTATAGTCGAGTCGGCCGAAAAACGCAAAGAGATGGTCGATAAAAGAATGGAAAAACTCACTCGGCTGAAGCGCAGCGATGTAAAAGAGCCCGATTATTACGGACCGGAACGGCCCAAATATCTGCTTCTGGGCTGGGGTTCGACTCACGGTCCGCTCAAAGAAGCACAAAAGCGGCTGCTCGCTGAAGATGTAAGCATCGGTCTGCTCTCCTTCAGCGATGTCTGGCCCCTGCCTCAGGCTGAGCTGGAAAAGAATAGATGTTATAACACCGTGCTGGTCTCGATTGAAAACAATGCCACCGGGCAGTTTGCCGATCTGGTCAACTCCGAAACCGGACTTACAGTCGACAATCGGGTTTTAAAATATGATGGCAGGCCCTTTACAGGCCAGGAGATCTACCGCCGCTTAAAGAAAGAGGTGATTGTCTGATGGTTGAAAAAGCAGATTTCCAGCCGGACCGCGAAACCGCCTGGTGTCCCGGCTGCGGTAATTTTCCTCTGCGCAAGGCTTTAGCTTCTGCTCTGGCCGGCCTCGATATCGAACCTTCTGAAGTTGCCATGTTCAGCGGCATCGGTCAGGCGGCCAAAATGCCGCATTATATCAGGGTTAACGGGTTTAACGGGCTGCACGGACGGGCCCTGCCTCCGGCTATCGGTTTCAGGCTGGCCAACCCCGAGCTCAACGTGATAGTAGAATCGGGAGACGGTGATACCTATGGAGAGGGCGGCAACCATATTCTCCATAATATCCGCCGCAACCCCGATATAGCTCATTTCGTTCATAACAATCAGATTTATGGGCTGACCAAGGGCCAGGCCTCTCCCACCACCGGCGAGGGTATCAAGACCAAAGTCCAGCCGGAGGGAATAACGGCCAGGCCTTTCAATCCGATTGAGTTTGCCGTGGCCATGAATGCCAGCTTTGTGGCCAGAGGTTTTGTGGGCAGCCGCGATCATCTGGTCGATCTGATGCAAAAAGCCCTTGAGCACCGCGGCTATGCTCTTGTCGATATTCTCCAGCCCTGCGTAACCTTCAACGATGTCAACACCTATCAGTGGTACAGCGAAAGGGTTTATGAGCTGGGATCGGATTATGATGAGACCGACAGGGACAAAGCCTTTGTGAAGGCCAGAGAGTGGGGAGAGAACATCCCCTTAGGCGTTATATATCAGCAGGAAAAACCGATATTCAGGGATAATTTTCCCCACCTGCCCGAAGAAATGAAGGTGGAGCCGGAAGATCCGGAAAATCTTCAGCATCTGCTGGATGAATTCAAATAAGTTATATCTGTTTGGATATAAAATCTATTAAAAATCAGAAAAGGGGCGATTATCGTGGACGATATCTATCAATTCGCCATCGATTTTGAACAGGAAAACCAGGAATTTTATCGGGAATGTGCGGATAACGCCGAGAATGAGCGGCTCAAAAGTGTCTTTGTTGAGCTGGCACAGGAGGAAGAAAAACACGAGAAAATCGTGAGAGAGCTGGCCGAAGAAAAAGCCGGGGAAGAAGAGGTCGAATCGGATATAGTTCCCCGTGCCCGGGAAGCTTTTGAAAAGATAGCCGAAGATTTTCAGGAGCAGGGCAGCGAAAGCCTGACAGTCGATCAGGTCGACATTTATCGGGAAGCCCAGGAACTGGAGCAAAAAAGCAGCAATTTTTATACCGAAAAAGCCGAGGAGACCGACCGGGAGGATGTTCGCAAGGCTTTTAAAAAGCTGGCTGCCGAAGAAAAAAAGCATGAGGAAATTCTGGAAAATATTATCGAAATGGTAAATAAGCCCCAGACCTGGCTTGATGATCCCGAGTGGTATCACCTGGATGAGTATTAATATCGGCAGATCTTTTGCAGGCTTCCGCAGATACGAAAAAGCTCAGCAACACGGCTTTTTTAGCTGAATGAATACCCCAATCCGGGTCTTCTTTATTCGCGAGGAGATCCGGATTCAGCTATTTTATTTGAGCGGCTTCTTCACCTGTGATATAATTGAACCTGCGGAAAGAAATATTATTCGGCTCTTCTCCAGATCAGTTTTTGGATTTTGTTTAAGAACACCTGCATTCAGGATATTTCCCACTGTATAAAGTGCTCATTCATGGAAGCTATCGCTTTAAAAGAATATGTTTTAAATTTCACCAGCGGTTATGGAGAAGATCCTAACATTTTCCAGCATGGTTTTTTGCGTCCTTAATTTCTTTTTTTATATATATACGGAGGTGGATAAATTGGGCAGGAAGGGTTATTATTTTTTGATAGGGCTGGTATTGGTCGCGGTGATGCTTATAATTCTCCCCCATGAGATGACACTTTTGCGCCGGGGCGAAGCGCCGGCTGAAGTGGCTGAGACAGAAAACTCTCCGGAAGAAGTGACGATAGCTCCCGAAGATATGGTGGATAGAGACGAGCTAGAAGAGGAGTTTCAGCTCGATACCGAGGAGCTAGAGGAGAGGATGGAAGCAGTCGAAAAGCAGCTGGTGGCGGCCGAAGAGCGCGATAAAAAAACAGAAATAGAGATCTCCTATCGGGAGACTCTGGAGGTGAGTCCGGAGCTGGCTGAAATAACCATGGCCGTGGAAAGTCAGGGCGAGGATATTTCCGAGGTTCACAGCGAAAATGCCGCGCAGCTGAATGAAGCCCGCTCCGTTTTGAGCGAGGAGTATGATCTCGAATTTGAAACGCTTGCTTTTCGCATCCGGCAGGACCGGGATGATAATTTTATCGTTGTAAACCGGATAAAAACAGAAATAACCGAACTCGATAAACTGGGAGAGATAATTAACAGCTCGGTCGAGGCTGGAATTAACCGCATCGACAGCATAGATTATGATCTGGTCGATAGAGATGAAGTTCAAAGCCGGGCGACCAGCCAGGCTATCGAGGGGATAAAGGCTAAAGCTGCAGAGATCACCGGCGAATTCGGCGGGGCCGATTTTAGATTTTCCCGTATTAAAATCGATGATGGCATATCGACCGGCAGCTTTTCTCCTTTTCAATCCGGTCTCAGAGCCGAAACCATGGCCGATGGGGCACCTGATATAACCCCGGGAGATATCGAGGTTACCACCGAGATTGAGGCCACGGTAAAATATTGAGCCAGAAGCCAGCAATTTCAACCCATACCGATCTCTCCCGGCCGGATTTCGGCCGGGATTTTTTAGGCTTTTTTGCTTCCATTATCATCCAATAGCAGTAATTAATGCTTTCATGGTTAAATAAATAATATTTTACCAGACAGATTATTGATTTCTTGCTAATAATTGTATATAATAGGATTAATATTTTCGGGAAAGGAGAAATCAATGGCTAATAAGAAAAAATACTGGCTGGGTCTGGCGCTGGTTTCGGGTCTGGGTCCCGTACAGCTGAGCAAAGCCTTAAAGATAGAGGAAGATCCCGCCCGGATCTGGCGGGCCAGCAGAAAAAAGCTCAAATATTTAATCGACAATTCCGAAGCGGTGGAGAATCTTATAAAATTGAGAGAGAATCTGGATCTTGAGGAGAAGCTGAAAATAATAAAGGCGAAAAAGGTCGATCTTATAGCCCGCGATGAAGCCGATTATCCCGAAGCTCTTCTGGAGATACACGATCCTCCCCCGCTGCTTTTTGTGCGCGGGAAAATTTCTGCCAGCTTTCCCGCGGTGGCGGTGGTTGGTTCCCGAAAATCCACAGGCTATGGCGAGAAAGTAGCCCGGGAACTGGCCGGGGGGCTGGCTATGCGCAATATTGTTGTAGTCAGCGGCATGGCCCACGGCATCGACCGCGAGGCTCACCTGGGAGCTTTGAACGAAGGCGGGCGGACCATAGCTGTACTGGGATCGGGCCATGATCACTGTTATCCCCGCCAGAACCGCGATATATTCAATCGCATCCCGGGACAGGGAGCGGTGATATCGGAATTCCCGCCGGATGTCAGCCCCAGAGCCGGCAACTTTCCCCGCCGAAACCGCATAATCAGCGGAATGTCTCAGGGTGTGGTGGTGGTCGAGGCGGCGGAAAAAAGCGGAGCGCTGATAACAGCCGGCCTGGGACTGGATCAAAACAGGGATGTGCTGGCTGTACCGGGAAATATAGACAGAGCATCGAGCAGGGGCTGTAATGATCTGCTCCGCCAGGGCGCCGTGCCCGTAACCTGTCCGGAGGATATTATCAATCATCTGTACAGCGAATTTGCAGGCGGCAGCAAATCTGAAAAAGAGGAGTCGGTAATTATACCGCCGGCCTTCTCTCCCCTGGAAAAAAGAATAATCGGTATATTTAATCGCGAGAGGGAGCTGACTCTGGAAGAACTCATCGCGATAACCGGCAGAGAGGCGGGTGAGCTCAGTTCTCTGCTCGTAAAATTTGAAGTAAAAGGGATAATAACCCGCAGAGCTGGGCAGAAATATTGCTTTGAGGGTTTACAAAGCCTGTTAAAACCAATATAATATACTAGAAGTAATTATCAAAAATAAATAACTAATTAATCGCAGCAGTTTAGTTCACTGCGGAGGTGTGATCATGTCGAATAATCAGGAAGAAACGCTGGTGATTGTGGAATCACCGGCCAAAGCTAAAACTATAAGCAAATTTCTCGGCAGCGGTTATAATGTGGAAGCTTCTATGGGACACGTAATCGATCTGCCCAAAAGCAAACTGGGCGTGGATATAGAGGATGATTATTCCCCTCAGTACATCACCATTCGCGGAAAAGGGGAAATTCTCGATAAATTGAAGCGCGCGGTCAAGAAGAATGATCGAGTTCTTCTGGCTACTGACCCCGATCGCGAAGGAGAGGCAATATCCTGGCATCTCTGTCGGGCATTGAAGCTCGAGGAGGAAAAGCCCAGAATTGTCTTCAACGAGATAACCGATGAAGCCATAAGCCGGGCGCTCGATACGCCCCGTTCGATCGATAAAAACCTGGTCAATGCCCAGCAGGCCCGGCGCGTGCTCGATAGGCTGGTGGGCTATAAGCTGAGTCCGCTGCTCTGGAAGAAGGTGCGCAGAGGACTTTCGGCCGGCCGGGTGCAGACAGTAGCCGTCAAAATAATCTGCGAGCGCGAAAGAGAGATAGAGGCCTTCGAACCGGATGAATACTGGACAATCGATGCCTTTTTGCAGAGGGATCAGGATGAGGACGGGAAGAAAAATATTGAAGCTTCGCTGCACAGGATAGATGGTGAAAAATTCGAACTCAGCAGCGAAGAAGAGACCCAGAAGGCGGTTGAGGAGATAAAAGAGCAGGATTTTATCGTCGATTCCGTCAAAAAACGCAAACGGCGAAGATTTCCCAATCCGCCCTTCACCACCAGCACCCTGCAGCAGCGCGCGGCCAGCATTTTTGGCTTTTCGGCCAAGAAGACGATGTTCGTCGCCCAGCAGCTTTACGAGGGTATGGATATCGAGGGCGAGGGCAATGTCGGTCTGATAAGTTATATGCGTACCGACAGCACCCGGGTATCAGCCGAGGCCAAAAAACAGGCAGCCGCCCATATCAAAAGTGAATTTGGTGACCGCTATTATTCCGGCAAATCACAAAAGAAAAGCGACGATGAAAATGTTCAGGATGCACATGAAGCTGTCAGGCCGACAGGAGTGAAAAGAACTCCTGAACGCATCAAAAGCGATCTGAACAGAGATCAATACCGCCTCTATAAATTGATCTGGGAAAGATTTGTAGCCAGCCAGATGGCGCCGGCCGTTTACGAAACCATGACGGTTGATATCGGGGCCGGAAATAAATACACTTTCAGAGCCTCGGGATCGAAGATGCTCTTCCGGGGGTTTTTGCGTGTTAACACTTTCAGCAAAAGCAATCTGACCGAGATACCGGAGGTAGAGGAGGGAGAAAGACTGGAATTGAGCGAGCTCGATCCAGAACAGCATTTCACCTCTCCTCCCGCCCGCTACACGGAGGCCAGTCTGGTCAAAACCCTGGAAAAAGAGGGGATCGGCCGACCGAGCACCTATGCTCCCACAATTTCCACCATCGTCGATAGAGAATATGTGGAAAGAGAGGGCAACAAACTGGTGCCCACCGATCTCGGGTTCACCGTCAACGATCTGCTGGTCGAATACTTTCCCGATGTGACCGATGTGGAATTTACGGCCAGAATCGAACAGAAACTCGATCTGATCGAGGATGGCGAGATAGAGTGGCGAACTCTTCTGGATGACTTTTATGCTCCCTTCCAGGAAAAGCTGGAAAATGCCAAGGAAAATATGGAAAAGATCGAATACGTCGAAGAGACCGGGGAGACCTGCGAGAAATGCGGAGGAGACATGGTGGTAAAGTACGGACGTTACGGCAAGTTTGTGGCCTGTTCCAATTATCCGGACTGCAAAAATACCAAACCTTACCTGGACAGTACCGGAGTCGAATGTCCTGAATGCGGCGAGGGAGAGCTGGTCAAACGCAAGAGCAAAAAAAAGGGCAAGAAGTTTTTCGGCTGCAGCACCTATCCTGATTGTGAGTATATGCTCTGGGATAAACCGATTTCGCAACCCTGCCCTGAATGCGATGGTCAGCTGGTCGAAAAATACAGCCGCAAATACGGTGAATATGTAAAATGTGTGGACTGCGGATACAAAGGCGACAGACCCGAGGAAGTCACAGCCGGCCAGAGCAGCGAGGCCAGCTAAGGAGGAATACTTATGTCCGATCGGGCAACTGTCATAGGAGCCGGCCTGGCCGGCAGCGAGGCTGCCTGGCAGCTGGCTCAGCGCGGGTTCGAAGTCGATCTTTACGAGATGCGGCCTGAATCGATGACACCCGCTCATCATAGCGATAAGCCGGCCGAACTTGTCTGCAGCAACTCACTGCGGTCAGACAGCCTGACCAATGCCGCCGGACTGCTCAAAGAAGAGCTCAGATATCTGGATTCTTTGATCATTTCGGCCGCGGAAAAGACCGCTGTGCCGGCCGGCAATGCCCTGGCGGTGGACCGGGAAAAATTCCCTGAAAAAGTGCTGGAAAAGCTGCAAAATCATGATTTGATCAGCCTGGTCCGCAGGGAGATAAAGGATATTCCCGATACCGACCCGCTGATAATAGCTACCGGACCTCTGACATCCGAGCCTCTGGCTGAATCCATCAAAGAGCTCACCGGCGAGGATTATTTATATTTTTATGATGCAGCCGCTCCTATAATAGAGGCTGATAGCATAGATTACGAAAAGACTTTTTTTGCCTCCCGCTATGATAGGGAGAGCGATGATTATCTCAACTGCCCGATGGATGAAAAGCAGTTTATGGATTTTTGGGAGTTTTTGCTGGGAGCTGAGTGCAATCTGCCTCGTGATTTCGAGGACGAGAATTATTTCGAATCCTGCCTGCCCATCGAGGTCATGGCTCGCCGGGGCAGAAAATCGCTCCTTTACGGCCCGCTCAAGCCTGTCGGTCTGGAAGATCCTGAGACCGGCGAAACTCACCATGCTGTGGTGCAGCTCAGGCGCGATAACAGGCAGGAAACGCTTTTCAATCTGGTCGGTTTTCAGACCAGGTTAAAATGGCCGGAACAGGACAGAATGCTGGAATTTATTCCCGGGCTTGAATCCGCTCGCATAATGCGTTACGGGGTGATGCATCGCAACACCTATATCAACTCGCCCGGGCTTTTGACTTCCTTTTATCGGCTCAGAGGAGAGAGGCCGATCTTTTTTGCCGGCCAGCTCACCGGAGTTGAAGGCTATGTGGAATCGACCTCTTCCGGACTGGTGGCGGGAATAAACTGTGCCCGACTTCTGGCCGGCGAAGATTATCTGGCTTTTCCTGAATCCACAGCCACGGGGGCTTTGGCGGCCTATATATCCGATCCTTCTCACGAAAATTTACAGCCGATGAATGTAAATTTCGGCCTTCTGTCTCCCCTGGAAGAGGATATAGATGACAGACAGGAGCGCAGAAGAAAGAGATCTGAACAGGCTCTAGCAGAGCTTAAAGACTTCATCGAGCAGAAGGGAATTTGAAAGGCCGTTAAATGTTTTTGTCGGGGCCGCCCGATAACGGATACACTGGATTATCAGGAGAGCCTTTCAGAAAAAATAAATTTTAAAATTTTCTTGACAAAAATGATATTATCATGTTAAAATAAACTGAAAGAAATACAATTTTGAATCATTTGAAAACTTATGAGGTGATGAAGTGGCTGATAATAGTTTTGACAGCACTACCATTCTGGCAGTTCAACACCGGGGACAGACTGCTATCGCCGGTGATGGTCAGGTGAGCCTGGGCGAGACTATCATGAAGTCAGGCGCCCGCAAGATCAGAAGGCTTTATGAAGAGGAAATACTCGCCGGATTCGCCGGCACTTCCGCAGATGCCTTTACACTGTTTGAAAAATTTGAAAATAAATTAAAGGAATTTCATGGTCAGCTGGAAAGATCTGCTGTCGAGCTGGCCAAAGAATGGCGCACTGATAAAATGCTGCGCCGTCTCGAGGCGCTTTTAATCGTGGCCAGCAGCGAGAAAATGCTGCTCATCTCCGGAACCGGAGATGTAATCGAGCCGGACGACAGGCTGCTCGCCATCGGATCCGGCGGAGATTATGCAAGGGCCGCCGCGAGAGCGCTTCTGGAGAATGATATCGACCTAACTGCAGAGGAGATAGCCAGAAAATCGATGAACATTGCAGCTGATATATGTGTATATACCAATGATAGGATAGTAATTGATACTCTGAACGAGGAGGAATAGGATGGAAGAATTGACCCCTCGGCAGATTGTCGAGGAGCTCGATAAATATATCATCGGACAGGACAATGCCAAAAGATCTGTAGCGATAGCCCTGCGCAACAGATTTCGCAGGCAGCAGATAGATTCAGAGCTCAAAGATGAGATCATTCCTAAAAATATTCTTATGATAGGTCCAACCGGCGTCGGCAAAACCGAGATAGCCCGACGATTGGCCAACCTGGCCGGTTCACCCTTTTTAAAGGTGGAGGTCAGCAAATTTACCGAGGTCGGTTATATGGGTAGAGATGTGGAATCGATGGTCAGAGATCTGGTAGAGACTTCGATAAGAATGGTGGAGGAAGAAAGAAGAAAAAAGGTGAGAGACAAGGCCAGGGAGCTGGCCGAAGAAAGAATTCTCGACAAACTGCTGCCCGGTTCTGAAGCCGGCGAAAAAAAGGACAATCTCGAATCGCTTTATTTTGATGATTCGGATGATGAGGAAGGTCCTATCGAGAAAAAGGAGGTAGATGAGAGGAAAAAGCGCCGCCGAGAACGCTTCCGCAGACATCTGCGCAGCGGTTACTTTGATGATCAGATGATCGAAATCGAGGTAAAAGAGGACGGCAAGCAGATGTTCGAGATCTTTTCCGGAGCCGGCATGGAAGAGATGGGGATAAATATGGAGGACATGTTCGGCAGCATGCTGCCCTCACGCAGCAAAACCCGCCGGGTTACGGTCGAAAAGGCCTTAGAAATTCTCACCGAGCAGGAAGCGAACAAGCTAATAGATACCGAAGAAGTCTCAGCAGAAGCAATAGATAGAGTAGAGCAGGAAGGCATACTATTTCTCGATGAGATAGATAAAATCGCCGGCCGGGAAAGCGACAGCGGTCCGGAGGTCTCTCGCGAGGGCGTCCAGCGCGATATACTGCCCATCGTCGAGGGTTCTACGGTGAACACAAAACACGGCAGCGTGGCCACCGACCACATTTTATTTATAGCTGCCGGAGCCTTTCATGTCACCGACCCCAGCGATCTAATACCAGAACTTCAGGGCCGATTCCCCCTGAGAGTGGAGCTGGATAGTTTGACCGAGGAGGATTTTGTGGAGATTTTAGAACAGCCGCAAAATGCCCTCACCAAACAGTACCGAGAGCTTTTAGCTGTCGAAGATCAGGAGCTAATTTTTGAAAAATCCGCAATAGAACAGATTGCCAGCTATGCGGCCGAGATCAATGATCAGACAGAAAATATCGGTGCCAGAAGACTTCATACGATTATGGAAAAAGTTGTCGAGGAGATCTCTTTTCAGGCTCCAGAGATGGAGGCTGGAAAGATAGAAATAGATGATGAGTATGTGCGGGAGACACTTGAGACCATCGTCGAAGACCGTGATCTGAGCAGATATATTCTTTAAAGCGGTCTGAAACGGCGGGATCTTGTCCGCAAAAAACTTGACGCGGAAAGTAGTTTTTGCTATTCAGATTAAGTGAAAAATTTATTTTTTCTTCTGCAAAAATATTAACTCATTTAGCAGATGGACTGAGATAAACAGGACCCTATATTAAAAAAGCATATTATTTAAATGGAGGTTGTTAATAATGACTGACCTGTTAGAAAAGAGCCGAAAAATCAATCGACTGCTGCAGCAGACAGGAGGAAAACCGGTTGACTTCGATGAGATGGCCAAAGCTTTAAAAAGCGCCATAAGATGCAATGTGTATGTAGTAAGCCGAAAGGGCAAGATTTTGGGGCACAGTCTGCTCGATGATTTCGAATGCGATATTATGGAAGAAGAGGTAATCGATTCCGGTTATTTCCCTGAGGATTACAACAGCTTCATGCTGAACACCTATGAAACCAAAGAAAATATCGATCAAAAAGGCAATGACTGCGTCTTCAAAGAAGGTGAAGACTGTCTTTTTGAGGACAAATTAACCACCATTGTTCCCGTTGTCGGCGGCGGCGAAAGGCTCGGCACTCTTGTTTTAGCCCGTTATGATGACGAATTCGTCAATGAAGACCTGGTGCTGGGTGAGTACGGAGCAGCCGTGGTGGGCATGGAGATACTCCGTTCCCGCAGCGAAAAAGTCGAAGAGGAAGCCAGAAAGAAAGCTGCCGTGCAGATAGCCATAGACACCCTTTCTTATTCTGAGCTAGAAGCTATCGAACACATATTCGATGAGCTGGAAGGTGAAGAGGGGCTGCTGGTGGCCAGCAAAGTTGCCGACCGCGTCGGCATCACCCGCTCGGTCATAGTCAATGCTCTGCGCAAGTTCGAAAGCGCCGGCGTTATCGAATCGCGCTCTCTGGGTATGAAGGGAACCTATATCAAGATTCTCAACGAGTATCTGCTGGATGAGCTCGACAAGATGATGATATAAATATAAGGACGGGAAATCTGTAAGCCGAAATCTTTTAAGCTTTATTTATCCACCAATCATCCCTGCATGGTTTCTTATAAGCCGTGCAGGTTTTGTTTTTCTTCTTTGAATCTGCGGCAGGAATTAATTTTATTATGAAGAACTATAAATTATAGCACAAAAAAGGATTTATTTAAGCGGGGGATTTGATATGGTTAAAGCTAACAGCGGCAGCATGGAAGAAAGCGCGACTGATTTTGAGGAAAAGCAGTATATAGTTTTCAGCGCTGGCAATCAGGATTTTGGCGTCGAGATCATGCAGACCAGAGAGATCATCAATATGTCCGAGCTCACCGATATGCCCAACTCGCCTGATTTTATCAAGGGAATTGTAAATCTGCGCGGCGAGATAGTGCCCATAGTCGATCTGGAGAAAAGGTTGATGAAAGACGACACTTCGCTCTCTGCCGACGAAGGGCGAATTATTGTCGTATCCATCGACGACAATCTGGTGGGCATGCAGGTAAACCAGGTGGAGGGAATCATTCGGCTTGATTCTTCGAAGATAGGTCAGGCTCCGGACATCACCACCAGCGTGAAGAGTAATTTTATCAAAGGAGTCGGCAAATTAGAAGAAAGGCTTTTGATAATACTGGATCTGGTCAATGTACTGACCGCTGAAGAAGTAGAACAGATCGAAGAGCTGGACACAGAATAGGAGGAATAAGCATTGGCTGACGATCTGCTGAAAAATCTGGAAGAAGAGGAGCTCGACGCGCTGAAAGAAATAGGCAACATCGGGGCCGGCAATGCCGCTACCGCCTTCGCCCAGTTTCTCGATAAAAGAGTTGACATGACCGTTCCTTCTGTCAACATAATTCCCCTCTCTGAAGCCCACGAGCTGACCGGTGACAGTGCTGAGAGGGTTGCCGGGATCAGGTTGAAGGTCATGGGCGAGGCCCCTGCGACCATTTTGTTTATGGCCGGAGGCGATAGCGTGGAAAGGCTTGTCTCCATGGTGGCTGATAAGGATGTCGATTTTGAGGATCTGGATGAGATCGATACCTCTGCTCTCAAAGAACTGGTGAATATTTTAAGCGGTTCTTATCTCAACTCTCTCAACAAAATGACCGGCTTCAATCTCGTACAGTCCGTGCCCGGGTTTGCTGTGGATATGGCGGGAGCAATTATCAGCACCACTTTAGTTCCCGTTGGGAAGACCAGCGATTACACCATGGTTATAGAAACTCAGTTTGTTGAGGGGGGAGAGAAGATAGAGAGCTATCTTATGCTGATACCTCACGGTGATTCTTTAAAGAAAATTCTTTCTTCACTGGGATTTGATTTCTGATGGATGGAGAAACCATAAAAGTGAGAATGGCCGAATATGGAATAGGCAGCAGTCCGGACAAACTCGTGACCATAGGCCTGGGATCCTGTCTGGGTATTACCCTTTTCGACCCCCGGAAAAAACTGGGCGGTATGGTCCATATAATGCTGCCCGAAAACAAGAAGAATTTAAAACCGGCTAAATATGCCGATACGGGGCTGCCGCTGCTGGTCGAGGAGCTGGAGAAAAAAAGTGCTTCCCGCCGGCGTTTAGAGGCTAAAATAGCCGGAGGGGCCTCCATGTTTTCTGTTTCGGAGAATTCCTCTCTGGATGTAGGCCGGCGCAATATCAAAAAGGTCGAGTCGGTTCTGGATGATTTGAATATCGATATCCTGGGAAAAGATGTCGGTGAAAATTTCGGCCGAACCATGGAGTTTTATACCAGCACCGGTGAGGTCATCATCACTTCACACCAGCGGGATGAACTCTCCCTGTAAATCTGTTTTAGGATCTTCTTGTCTTCAGTTGGTAGACAGGTGCGTCAAAAATACTTATTTAGTCA
>CAYTDP010000053.1:0-14910 GCA_964436625.1 uncultured Halanaerobiaceae bacterium
TCACTTCGTCTCATAGCTTCCTGTAATAAGAGGTGAGTAGTTATAGTTTTGATAGAATATGTCGTAAATTTCACCAACGGTTATGGAGAAAATCCTAACTTATTAACTCAATCATTTTTAATCTCGTCAAGTCCCGATTTAAATGGTGGGCTTATTATGCCGTGTTCGGTGATGATGCCCGTGATATTCTCGGCCGGGGTTATATCGAAGGCAGGATTATCGACCGTAATATCCTCGGGAGCAATCCGGCTGCCCCCAATATTTACGACCTCTTCCCGCGATCTGCGCTCTATCTCTATCTCCTGACCGCTGTTCAGGGAATAATCAACCGTTGAGCGCGGGGCGGCAACATAAAAAGGAACATTGTGGAGTCGAGCCAGTTCGGAGATCATATAGGTTCCGATCTTGTTAGCGGTATCTCCGTTGGCGGCAATTCTATCGGCCCCGACTATTACCACATCTATTTCGCCGGCCCTCAATTTGGGAGCTACAGCGCTTTCCACTATCAGAGTGGCAGGAATATTTTCCTCGACCAGTTCGAAAGCGGTCAATCTTGCTCCCTGCAGCCTGGGTCGGGTTTCGGTAGCATAAACATGAATATTTTTATTGCGCCTGAAGGACTCTCTTATAACCCCCAGAGCTGTGCCAAAATCGACCGTGGCCAGAGCTCCGGTATTGCAGTGGGTTAAAACATTGCTGTTTTCGGAAATTACTGTGTGGCCATAGAGTCCGATCTGGCGATTGGTCTCGACATCTTCCTGAGCTATATTGCGTGCTTCATTTTCCAGCACCCGCAGAAGAGCCTCTCTATTTTTATTTTTATTTTTCTGCAAAACCCTCATCATTCTATCGACTGCCCAGCTCAAATTTACGGCCGTTGGCCGGGCTTCTTTTAATATTTCGGCTGCTTTATTTACCTGCTGAAAAGCTTCTTGAGCGCTCATTTTTCTGTATTCCAGAGCGGCCAGATAGATACCAGCAGCCCCTACAGCTCCAATAGCCGGCGCTCCCCTCACCACCATCTTGCTTATGGCCTCAGCGACCTCGCGAAAATCTTCCGCAGTGTAATATTCTACTTTCCCTGGCAATTTCCGCTGGTCCAGCAGGACCAGTTCATCTTTTTTTAGCTCCATGGTTTGATGTTTCATCGTATTACCTCCCCTGTCCTGTGATTAATTTTTGCCTGTGTGACCGAATCCTCCCTCTCCTCTTTCAGATCTGGAGAGCTTATCAACTTCCTCCCATTCGACCTCTTCCACTCTCTGGACTATTAACTGGGCGATCCTATCGCCTTTTTTAATTTTGAACTCGCTCTGACCGTGATTGATGAGCAAAACGCCCACCTCACCCCTGTAACCTGGATCGATGACTCCATCAGCATTCAAAACTGTAACGCCTTCATCCAGAGCCAGGCCGCTGCGCGGATAAACAAAGCCTGCATAATTTTCCGGCACAGCCACCTTGAGTCCGGTCATTACAAGCCCTCTCTCGCCCGGTGCCAGGGTTTTCGATTCGGCTGAGTATATATCCATACCTGCATCGCTGTCGTGCTGGTAATCGGGCAGAGGAATATCATCATCAAGTCTTTTAATCTCTATTTTCAAAACAGTTCACTCCTGATCCTGATCAATTTTTGCATCCTGTCAGCAAATTATCTCATGAATACATGATTGCCTATGGTAACGACCTTTTCTCGCCGTTGAGTCCATTCTCTATCCGTCGCCTTGTCAGGATTGTAAAAGAAAAGAGCACCTCCGGTTGGATCTTTGCCGTTGATCGCTTCTCTGGCTGCCTGGCGGGAAGCGGCCGATGGCTGCAGCTGATAGGAACCGTCCTGCACCGGAGAAAACTGTCCCTGATCATATATGACCTCGCTGATGCTGTTGGGAAAGCGGTGACTTAAGACCCTGTTTAAAACCACAGCTCCGACAGCGACGCGTCCCAGATGAGGTTCTCCCCGCGCTTCGCCGTGAATGATCCTGCTGAGAAGTTCGAATTCCTGATCGGAAATGGAGCGGGCCAGGGCCTCTCTTTCGCTCAATTCGGTGATGGGGACGACTATTTCCTCCCCGCGGCGGAGAGTGTTATCGTCCATATCGTTCAGTTCGCGGATGACGCCCATCGATGTATTAAAATTTCTGGCCACGTCATAAAGGGTATCGCCAGCATTCACATGGTAGGTGATGAGGTCGCTCTGGGCAATGTGATCCAGCTCCGGTCTCTCGCTGCCGGGATTTACTGTCACAGCCAGTTCTCTTTCCGGGGATAGCGAGAAACTGTTTTCTCTTTCGGCCAATGATCTGTCAAAAGTTCTTTCTTTCCTCTCACCACTGACGGGGATTTCCAGCTCACTGCCGATCCGAACCGCCGAGTTACTGTTGATGTCATTCCATTCCGCCAGTTCAGAGGTGGAAACACCAAATTCGCTGGAGATCTGGCTGAGAGTATCCCCCTCTTCCACAACATAAATCAATCGATATCTTGCTGTTTCTGCAGTTCCGGCCAGCAAAATACATGAAATTACAAAAATGAAAAGAGTAAACGTTAAAATAAGCTTTTTTCTCTCAAACCTGTTTTTACAGCCAGAATTAGTGGTAGAGATTATTCGCAGCATTAACTATCACATTCCCCTGCTTTTGTTATTCTGGTTAAATTATATTCTAATTTAAATATTCTTCGACAATAGAAAATTTCCTGCCTCTTATCTGCAGATGAAAGCTCAGATCAGGGTAATTCGGTATTGACCTCACAACCGTCCGGCAGTGAATCGAGAAAGTGCTGACCGTAGCGGCGGGTGAGGATGCGCCGGTCCATGATCAATATATTGCCGGTATCTTTTCTCGATCTGATCAGCCTGCCAAAACCCTGTTTAAACCTGATTATTGCCCGGGGCAGGGCTACTTTCATAAAAGGGCTTTCACCGCGCTCCTCAACTCGTTCCTGTCGGGCAGCGAAAAGAGGATCGCTCGGCACAGAAAAAGGCAGACGCATGATCACCAGATTGCTGAGAGAGTCCCCCGGCACATCTATACCTTCCCAGAAACTGGCAGTTCCCAGCAGTATCGCCCTGTCCTTTCTTTTCATCCGTTCCAGTATTTTTCGACGGGATGACTCCCCCTGAACTAGAAGTTCAGGGCTGTTGTCTTTGATTTTTGTTTTTAGCTCATCCCGGGTTTCATTGAGCATCTTATAGGATGTGAATAAGAGCAGTGAACCTCCCCGACTTTTCTGTAGAAAATCTGCCAGATAGGGACTTATTCTGGCCACAAAATCGCTGTCGCTCACAGACGGCAGATCCCGGGAGGAATAGACGTTTACCTGATTTTCATAATCGAAAGGAGATGAAAGCTGCAGTTCAGACGCATTTTCGAGCCCCAGCCTGGATTTGAAATAGGAAAAATCTCCGCTGGTGGCCAGGGTTGCCGAGGTCAAAACCAGGGTGGTAAGACGCGAGTAAAGCACTTCATTCAGAAATTCATCCACCTCGATGCGGGAGTTTTTCTGTCTTATCTGATATATACTGCGGTGATTTTCTCGCTGCAGCCAGAAGACGAAATCATCGGTGTGGCTTTTAAAATCAAGATTGATCTCCAGAGAATTAAAAAAGTTTTTAATACGATCGGCATAGCCGACAATTTCCCCCATTATGCCTTTCTGTCCGGGTCTTTCCTCATCTTCTGCAGCCTGAAGAAGATCAAGAGCCCTGCTCAAATAATCATGCAGCTCATCAAGCTTTTCGAGCAGACCAAAGCCGGTCTCCTGCCAGGAATTTTTATCCTCCTCATTCAGAACCCCTGCTTCCAGCCTCAACCTGTGTTCATCTTCAGGAAGCAGCTTGAGCAGCTCTCTTCCATACTGATTAAGAGATTCCTCGATTCGGCGGCATAGCGGCCAGATATTATTGTCAATCAGGGGATATATCTCCCCTTTTAAATTTGCGGAGAGTTCGACCTCCATATTTCTCAGGCGGACAAGCGGAGATCCGCGCGATTTTCTCAGCCTTTTTAGGGTGCGCAAAAGCTCCGGCGGATAAAATTCCTGACCGCTTATATTGTGGGCGGCTTCAGTAAGGTTATGGGCTTCGTCGACCACCAGCTTATCAAAACGCGGCATAATACCGGCCTGAACTCCTTTCAGAATGACATCGGAGAGCAGAAGATGATGATTGACCACCAGAATATCGCTGCGATGTACCTGTTCTCTGGCTTTATGGAAATAACAGTTTTCGAAATAATGACAGCTGGAACCGAGACACAGATCGCTTTCAGATCTCAGCTGAGACCTGATTTCCCGGGATAAAGAAAGATCAAGATCGCTGAAGCTGCCGCCAAAATCCCCGGTTTCTTTAGCCGAGCTGTCGATGTATTCGGCCACTTTTTCTGCTCTGCTCTCCTTTTTTTCCTCCTCTTCTCCGTCTTCCTCCTCGCCGCCGCTGGAGATCATCTGTTTAACCCTTCTCAGACAGACGTAATTGCTTCTCCCCTTGACGAGGACCGCCTGAAAATCGAAAGGAAGAATTTTTTTGAGCTGGACTATATCCTTCTCGATCAGCTGCTGCTGCAGATTTATGGTATTGGTGGAAACGACCACGGTATCCCCATTCAGCTCACTCCAGTATATAGCCGGCAGCAGATAGGCAAAGGATTTCCCGATTCCTGTGCCCGCTTCTATCAGCACCTTTTCCCGTTCGTTGAAGGCGGAGATTACCCTGCTCAAAACTTTCAGCTGTTCTTCTCTTTCCCGAAAACCGGGCAGTATTTCTTCCAGACTGCTGCCCTTCTGCAGATGACTGCAGAGTTTATCTTCGGAGAGATCCTCGCGCGTTGCCACTGCAGCCGGTTCCACAACCACATAGGCTTCCGAAACTTTATTATCGATTATAATAAAGCCTATTCCCCTATCACCCATTCGGGAGGCAATTTTGATATCGGCAGCTGAGGGCCGGAGATCTCCGGAAGGATGATTATGTATTACGCACTCCCCCGGCTCGAGCTGTGAGGTTACGGCCGGGGCCATCTTTTCATTCCCCCGGCCTATTACCCTGACAGATTCTACAGCTTTTTTTTCCTCATTGAAGCTGCCGGCGAAGAAGACCTCATTGCTGTCAGCTTTTGCTATTTTTTTCTGCATAAATTCGACTGTGCTGGAGGAAAGCATCTTTTTGCTGTCCATTCGCTCATTCTCCTGTTCCGGTATTTTTAATTGATCTGCTCAAAATTTATTTTCTCATATCTTTTATTTTATCGACATCCGGATCATCTTCCCGATCATCAAACCAGGGAGTTTCCAGAATAAAAGGCCGATCTTTAATATCTTCGTTATTTATGATCTGCTCAAACCCTTCAAAACCGATCTCTCCTTCGCCGATATGAGCATGTTCATCTTTTTGGCTGCCCAGTTCATGAACGGAATCATTGATATGCAAAACCTTCAATGCTTCCAGGCCAATATTTTTATCGATATCATCTAGCAGCCTGTTTAGACCGTCGTATTTGCTCACCTCATAACCATAAGAGTAGGCATGACATGTATCTATACAGATTCCCAGCTCACTGCCAAAATCGCTCAAAGAGATAATTTTATCGAGATCTTCCATGCTGGAACCGATCTTGGTGCCCGCCCCGTCCACATTTTCTAAAAGCAGCCTGGTGCTGCCGCCCACATCCTGCAGAACCTCATCTATACCCCTGGCTATCTTCTCTATGCCGGCCTTTCGGCCCGAGCCGGTATGGCTGCCAGGATGGAAGACGAGATAATCCGCCCCCAGCCTATCCGACCGCCGGTAGTCGTCTTTCAGACCGGCCACCGATTTCTGCCAGAGATCCTCTTTGGGAGAAGCTATATTGATGAGATAGGTCGAATGAACCACAACCGGATCCAGTGCTGCTTCCTGCCTGGCTTCTTTGAAATCAAATTGAGCTTCTTCGGTCAATTTTTTGCCCTGCCAGCCCCTCGGATTTTTCACAAAAATTTGTACGGCATTACAGCCTATATTGACGGCCCGCTCAACAGATTTGTCCAGTCCTCCAGCTATAGAAACATGTTTTCCCAGCTTCATATTTTCTCCTCTCGTTGTGACTGAACCCAAAATAAAAATAAAAGATAAACAGACAAAAAAATAAGGTTCTTCCTGCATTCAATTGGCAAATAGGGAGGTCAAAAAATTACTCTTCCTTCGCGAGATCTCTTCCCTGAGCTCACGCTCAGCCCGGCCCATCCTGAGCCGGGGACATAATTTTTTGGCCATGGTCATGATCCGGCTTTCAAGAAGAACCAAAAATAAAAGCAGGAGATTAAATGGACTAAAAAGTCCATTTAAAACTCCTGAATCGGTCAGAAGGCTAATGTTTAGAGATCGTACTTTTCTTTCGCTTCTTCATCCATCTCCTTTATGGCCTGGATGCGGGAAAGATTCAATCTGTCCTGATCGTCGATCTCGGTCACCTTGACCGGCACCTCATCTCCGACTTCCAAAATATCTTCAACTTCATTGACGTGATAATCCGCCAGTTCGGATATATGAATCAGGCCTTCCCGGCCGGGAACTATCTCGGCAAAAGCCCCGAAATTGACTATCTTCTTGACCTTGCCGTTATAAATCTCACCTACCACGACTTCCCGGGTTAATTCCTCTATCATATTTCTGGCTTCCTCTCCACCTTCCTGATCTTCGGAGAGGATGTAGACGGTGCCATCATCCTCGATGTCTATTTGAGCACCGGTTTTATCTATGATCTTGTTGATCATTTTACCGCCAGGTCCTATCACATGACGGATCTTATCGGGATCAATTTCCATAGTTATCATGCGCGGGGCATGAGGTGAAAGTTCGGCTCTGGGCTCGGCTATAACTTCGCTCATCCTGTCCAGGATATGCAGCCTGCCCTCTCTGGCCTGTTTGAGAGCTTTTTTCATGATCTCCTTGGAAATACCTGAAACTTTGATATCCATCTGCAGGGCGGTAATACCTTCGCGGGTGCCTGCTACCTTGAAATCCATATCGCCAAAGAAGTCCTCAAGGCCCTGGATATCCGAAAGAATAGCTATATCATCGCCTTCTTTCATCAATCCCATGGCGATTCCGGCCACCGGCGCTTTGATAGGCACTCCCCCGTCCATCATGGCCAGGCAGCTGCTGCAGATACTGGCCTGAGAGGTAGAACCGTTCGACTCCAGCACCTCAGAAACCAGCCGGATAGTATAAGGAAAATCTATCTCTTCCGGCAGCACCGGCCTTAAAGCTTTTTCACCTAAAGCTCCGTGACCTATCTCTCTTCTGCCCGGACCCCGGAGCGGATTGGTTTCACCCACGCTGTAAGGCGGGAAGTTATAATGGTGAAGAAAGCGTTTGGTCTCCTCTTCACCCAGCCCAAATAGAATCTGTTCATCGCTGGATGCTCCCAGCGTTAAAACGCTTAAGGTCTGGGTTTCTCCTCTTTTGAACATGCCGCAGCCATGAACCTTGGGAACAAATCCGATGTCGGATTCGATCGGCCTGACTTCATCTAGATCTCTGCCATCAGGGCGATTACCATTTTCTATTATTTCCCGGCGGACGAGTATTTTGGCCAGATCATCGAGCTCATCTTCGAACATATCCTCGTACTCTGAAAATGTTTCTTTATCTAATTCCTCGGCGAGCTCTTCCATGATCTCTTCCCGGGCGGCGTCCATATTCTCTTCGCGTTCCAGTTTATCTTTCGTGAAGGCAGCCTCTTTCATCTTATCAGAGCCCAGTTTTTCTACCTTATCTTTGAGCTCGTCGGGAAGTTCGGGAGGAACTACTTCCATCTCTTCCTGGCCGATCTCGGCAGCCATCTCTTTTTGCAGCTCTACTATCTCTTTTATATGTCCGTGAGCGGTGTCGATAGCTTCCACCACCGTCTCTTCGGACAGCTCCTGAGCATTGCCCTCAACCATCATCACAGCATCCTCGCTGCCGGCTACCATGAGATCAAGTTCGCTTTCCTCACACTGCTCATCGTCAGGATTGACAATCAGCTCATCATCGACAAGTCCCATCTTGACACCGGCTATAGGTCCATCGAAAGGAATATCGGAAATCATCAAAGCCGCGGAAGCGCCGTTCATGGCCACAATTTCCGGAGCACAATCATCGTCGACGGATAATACTGTGGCGATCACCTGAATATCATGACGGAGTGATTGAGGAAAAAGAGGCCTTAGAGGTCTATCGATTAAGCGCGCAAATAAGGTCGCTTCATCTCTGGGTTTGCCCTCTCTTCTGGTAATACTTCCCGGTATTTCACCGATTGCATAAACCCTTTCCTCATAATTTACCATCAGGGGTAGATAGTCTATACCCTCTCTCGGTTCTTCCATGGTCGCGGTCACCAGAATGGTCGTGTCGCCATAACTTGCCATAACTGAACCATTGGCCTGCTGAGCATATTTGCCGGTTTCTAAACTGAGTTCTTCTCCCGCTATCTCGGTACTCCAGGTCTTTTCCATAAATCAACCTCCTTGCTGAGCGATTATTTTTCCTGAAATTTTTAGTTAACAATAAGAGCGGGTGGTTAAACCCGCTCATGTCTGTTCTATCTTCTTATACCAATATCTTCAATAAATTCACGATATCTCTCGATATCGTTATTCTTGAGATATTTGAGCAGCTTTTTTCTTCTGCTCACCATCTTGATCAATCCCCGACGCGAGGAATGATCCAGCTTATGATCTTTGAGATGTTCGGTTAAATCCTTAATACGGGCGGTTAAAAGGGCTATCTGCACTTCAGGCGAGCCCGTATCACCCTCTTCACGCTGGTATTCCTCGATTATTTCCTGTTTTTCTTCTTTGGCAATCATTTAAACCACACCTCCTTATGCTGGTATAAACCGCTGACCGAGACTCCGCCGGTGTGAGCGCAAATCCCAGTCAGGGCAGTAAAAAAATCAGATTCAATCTTCCATTCCACCTATGTTAGAATATCATAAAATTTTTTTGGTGTAAAGAATATCGGATTTTATCGTCTCTTTGAGGCCTTCAACCGAATCAAATTTCTGCTCTTCGCGAACATACTCCACCGGACTGAACTCCAGCCGGCTGCCGTAAAAATCTTTATCCTCTTCCAGATCGAGAATGTGAATTTCTACCCGAAAATCCCCCTCCGAAAAGGTGGGATTTCTGCCAAAATTGGCAATGGCGCGATACTTCCTGTCCTTATGAACGACATAGCCGGCATAAACTCCTTTTTTGGGCCTGACATAATCAGCCTCCAGTTCGAGATTGGCCGTGGGAAAACCTATCTCATGACCTCGCCCGGAACCGTGAACAACTTTTCCGGCCAGGGTGAATTTTCTACCCAAAAGGGAAGGTATTTTTTCCACTCTCCCTTCCGAGATCAACTTTCTTATTCTGGTGCTCGATACTTTTTTGCCCTTTATTCTGAGAGGGGAAACTATCTTTACTTCAAAATCCAGATATCTGCTCATTTTTTTTAAATCCTGACTCGTGCCTTCTCCTCTGTGACCGAAAGTAAAATCTTTACCCACCACCAGCTGCCTGCTCTTCAGCTCCTCGCAGAGGATACCGGCGATAAAATCCTTGAAATTGATCCGCGAAAATTCCTCGGTGAACTCCTGACAGAAATAGTAATCGAGGCCAATTCCCTGCAGAAGCTCTTTTTTCTGCCGCTGAGAACATATTACCCTCGGCCCTTCATCCTGGTTAAGCACCCGGCGGGGATGGGGAACGAAAGAAAAAATTCCTGCGGCCAGATCCACGGACCTGGCATTATCTCTGGCTTTTTTGATGACCTTTTGATGTCCCCGGTGCAGGCCATCGAAAGTTCCCAGTGCCAGGGAAGTGGCTTTATCCTGGTATTCAGAAAACTCATCATCTTTATATACCTTCATCTTATTTACCTCCAGCTCTCCTGACTATGACCAGAGATTAAAAACGCGTTCAGGCTTAAAAACCCTGCCGGTTTCATCTTCGCTCAATCTGCTTATTGAAATAAACATACCCTCCGGACCTCTGATAATAAACCTCTGGTCTTTTTCATAGGGACCTGACTCCGAAAAAACTTCCTCGAAAGCTTCTTCCGACAGAAGGTTGCCGTTAACAGCCTGCTCGACCGCTTTTTTCTTCACGATGAGCTCCGGATAGGTAAGCGGTTCGGTAAGTCCTATCATGATCTCATCCAGTTCTTCAGCTTCCGCTATCCGGGGAAAGGTCAGCGCCGAATCAAGAGTGAAATTCCCGGAAGCATTTCTTATCAAAAAGCTCAAGATCCCTCCGCAGTCCAGCTCTTCCCCGATATCCCGGGCGATGGATCTGATATAGGTTCCCGGCGAACAGGTTATATCGAGGGTTAAACAGGGGGGATTAAAATCTATGAGTTCCAGATTTTTTATCGTCACCTCTCGCGGCTCTCTTTCGACTTCCTCGCCGGAGCGGGCCAGCTCATAAAGCCTTTTGCCATCCTTTTTCACGGCCGAATACATGGGGGGTAACTGCTCTATTTCTCCGCGAAATTTCTCCAGAATCTCCTCCAGTTCCTCTCGGCTCAGTCGGGGCAGTTCAGAATCTGCCAGAACTTCCCCCTCCTTATCGAGAGTATTTGTTTTGATTCCCAGCTCGATCAGGCAGCGGTATTTTTTTTTATCCCGGGGCAAAAATTGAATAATTTTCGTGGCTTTGTTAAAACAGACAGGCAAAACCCCCGCCGCCCTGGGATCTAAAGTGCCGGTATGTCCCGCCTTTTGTACACCTGGAAATTTCTGCAGCCAGTCCACGACATCAAAAGAAGTCATGCCAGGCGGCTTGAAAACATTTATTATGCCGGCTTTTTTAGACATGTTTTTTCACCTCAGCGATAATGGTCTCGACTGCTTCCTCCAGGTCACATTCGAGCAGGCAGCCGGCCGCCCGGGGATGGCCTCCGCCCCCAAATTTTCCGGCTATATCGTTGACCCTGAGATACTCATTGGAACGGAAGCTGACCTTGATTCCCTTTTCTTCCTCGCTAAAAATAAGACCGGCCTCCACCCCGTCGATATCGCGGGCGTAATTGACAAACCCTTCTCTATCTTCGGGACCGGTTCCGGTGAGCTGATAATCTATGCTTCTCAATTTGAGGTAGGCTATCTTTCCTCCGGCAGCAGTTCTTAAAGAGGTGAGAGCCCGCCCTAAAAGCTGGATAACTCCCGGTCTGTGACTGGCATAAAGGCTGCGGTTGATTTCGTAAAGGTCCACTCCTTCATCCATCAATCTCAAAACTTTTTCGATGACTCTGCGGCTGGTATTGCTGTAGCGGAAAAAACCGGTATCGGCCAGTATGGCCAGAGCCAGCGCCCGGGCAGCAGAAAAATCGATTTCCAGCCCGGCTTTTTTGGCCAGATCGAAAATTATCTCTCCCGTAGCTGCTGCTGAAGGAACCACCAGATTTATATTTCCAAAATGACTGTTGTCCTCGTGATGATCTATGTTGATGAGCTGAGGTC
Organism: uncultured Halanaerobiaceae bacterium; assembly: GCA_964436625.1. Classification (GTDB taxonomy): domain Bacteria; phylum Bacillota; class Halanaerobiia; order Halanaerobiales; family Halarsenatibacteraceae; genus Halarsenatibacter. The sequence goes on from CAYTDP010000053.1 coordinate 11,466, forward strand.
GGCCGCTCTGCTCTCGTATCCGCTCCAATCTATCGCGGGCCGGTTTTAGCCTGTCGATATCGCTGCAGTCCAGAGCTATAATAGCATCGCAGTTCTCTAGAGGAATATCCTTATCATACAGAGAAACTTCAGTTTTCAACCCGGCAAAGGCCAGCTCAAATTTTTTGGGTATTTCCTCGTATACGATGATCTCGTTATCTCCACCAGCACCGGCCAGCAGATTGCTCAGGCCTGCCAGCGAGCCCACACAATCTCCGTCAGGATCTATATGTCCCATTAAAAAGAAACTTCCGCCCCTCTCAAAGGCCTGCAGAAGGACGGAAATATTATCGCTTTCAGAAGTTAATGGTGTGGCTGGATTCATTTATTCTTATCCTTTCTTTCTTCCTGCTTTTCTCCGCTGTCAGCGGTCTCTTCATTCTCATTCTCCTGATCGCTGTTCTGACGCTTTTTCATAGCCTTTTTATCTTCGGCCCGGGCTTCCTGGATTATTTCGGAGATGTGAATGCCGTGTTCGATAGATTCGTCGTACTTAAAGACCAGCTCAGGCGTGTGGTATACAGTTATTCTCTCCCCCACCAGGCAGCGAATATAACCGTTGGCTTCGCTCAGACCGTCCATGGTTTCCTGCTTTTCTTTCTCGCTGCCCATCACACTGATATAAACTTTGGCATGCCTCAGATCACCGCTTACATCGACCTCGGTGACCGAGACAAAATCACCTATGCGGGGGTCTCTCACCTCTCTTCTGATTATCTGACTGATCTCCTCTTTTAAAAGTTCGCCCAGTCTTCTGTCGCGTTCTTTGACCATAGTTCTCACCTCTCTGTTAAAACCGGAGGTTAAAGTGTACGCTTAACCTCTTTATAATCGTAAAATTCGAGGATATCTCCCTCTTTTATATCATCATAGTTGGCTATACCAACTCCGCATTCATATCCATCTTTGACCTCTTTGACGTCATCCTCGAAGCGTTTGAGAGAAGAAACCTCTCCTTCGTGCTTGACGATGCCGTCTCTTATGACTCTCACCTGAAAATTGCGATTTACAATTCCGTCCCTTACGTATACTCCGGCCACATTGCCGATATCAGGAACCTTGAAGATCTGTCTGATCTCGGCATGTCCTCTGACTCTTTCTTTTAGTTCGGGCTGGAGCATACCTTCCATGGCATCTCTGATATCCTCAAGCGCCTTATATATAACTCTATAGGTGCGGATATCGACCTTTTCCTTTTCAGCATACTGCTGGGATTTAAGTCCGGGTCTCACATTGAACCCGATGATGATAGCATTGGAAGCGCTGGCCAGATCGACATCGGTTTCGGTTATGGCTCCTACACCGGTGTGGATAATATTGATACCCACCTCATCGGTGCTCATATCCTCTAAAGCCTGGCGCAGAGCCTCGATCGAACCCTGTACATCGGCCTTGATGATAAGATTGAGCTCCTGGACTTCACCCTCCTGGACCTGCTCATAAAAGTCCTCGAGAGTGACTCCGGTATCGGCCTGTCTCCTGATCTCCTGCTGTTCTTCTTTGCGCTCAGCAGCTACTTTTCGGGCCCGCTGTTCGTCCTCGAGCACCTGGAGAAAGTCCCCGGCAGCCGGCACATCGGAAAATCCTAAAATTTCTACCGGAGTGGCCGGACCGGCCTTCTCGATTCGCTGACCATGTTCATCTATCATAGCTCTCACCCGGCCGCAGGCTGAACCGGCCAGAACATTATCGCTCACATGCAGTGTGCCGTTTTTGACCAGTACCGTAGCTACCGGACCCCGACCTTTATCGAGCTCGGCTTCGATAACGACGCCCTCGGCCGGACGATGGGGATTGGCCATAATCTCTTCAATCTCAGCCTGCAGGATTATCATCTCCAGAAGTTCATCAATATTTTCTCCCTGCAGAGCGGAGATTTCCACACATATGGTCTTTCCTCCCCATTCTTCTGGCACAAGCCCGTATTCAGTCATCTGCTGTTTTACCTGTTCAGGCTGGGCATTGGGCTTATCTATTTTATTTATGGCGACCAGTATCGGTATTTCCGCTGCCTGAGCGTGATTGATCGCCTCGACAGTCTGCGGCATGATACCGTCATCGGCAGCTATCACCAGAATGGCTATATCGGTGATCTGAGCTCCCCTGGCCCGCATGGAGGTGAATGCCTCGTGTCCGGGTGTATCGATAAAGGTGATCTTTTCCCCTTCTACGGTGACCTGATAGGCACCTATATGCTGGGTGATTCCTCCGGCTTCGGTCTCGGTCACTCTGGTCTCACGAATCACATCGAGCAGAGTGGTCTTGCCGTGATCGACATGACCCATTACAGTCACTATCGGAGGTCTCAGCTCATAATCCTCATCCCTGTCCTCGAAATCAGTCTTAACTTTGAGATCGGAACAGGGTTCGATATCTTCCTCTTCCTCGCTTTCAACTCTCACATCCAGATCGAGCTCCTCAACAACTTCTTCCAGAGTATCCTCTTCCAGAGAATAGTTGATATTGGCCATAACCCCGAGCCCCATCAGGGATTTTATCAACCGGTTGGAGGGTATGCCGGCAGTTTCAGCCAGCTCCTTGACGGTTACCGGAGGTGAAAGCTCCGGCAGAGTTTTTTCCCGCGTCTGGACTGTTGAAGATGAGTCCTCAGCTTTACGTCTTTGCCGCTCTTTTGTTTCCGTATCTTCGGATTCAGCCGATTTATCTTCAGTTTCTTTTTCACTTTCGCTCTGCTGCTCCTGGTCCTCGTAATAAATTTCTTTGACCAGCTCGGCAGTTTCATCATCTATAGTTGCCATATGACTTGATACATCAATATCCAGGTCCTGAAGCAGATCAACAACCTCCAGACTTTCTAAATCCATCTCCCTGGCCAGTTCGTATACTCTCAATTTTCCCAATAGAACCACCTCCGTAAAAAATACAGCTTAAAATGCAGCAATGCTGCATCTTTACCTGTTCAAATTATCCATGTTTGATCTCCTCAACCAGCGATTCGTAAAGTTCATCTGTTATTTCAACTTTCAGCTCCTGCTTCAAGGCGTTTTTTTCACAGGCTAAATCCAGACATTTGACCTGAGGACAGAGATAGATCCCTCTGCCAGGCAGATCAGATCCCGGATCCACTTTTACATCCCCTTTATTATTAACCACTCTCATCAGTTCAATTTCGTCCCTGAGATCACCGCAACCTGCACATTCTTCCAGCGGGCTGGCGCTCAAGAAATTTCCCTCCTTAATTGGAAGTCAGATGGAATAGGTTGGCCTCAAAGGGCACTTTTTTTAATCGGATCTTCTTGTCTTCAGTTGGCAAATAGGGGTCTCAAAAAAACTTATTTAAATATACTGTAAGATATAAAGCTTTGTTCACAATGAAATTTTTATTATGACTAAGTTTAGTTTTCGGCCAGGGAACTGACCCGAACTTTAAAAAATTTCGAGTATC
>CAYTDP010000054.1:0-14835 GCA_964436625.1 uncultured Halanaerobiaceae bacterium
AATATCCCGGCATTTAGCCAATCTTGCACTTTGGCTGTCAGCTATTGTATAATATACTAAGTCAGGTGGGCGGCAGTCTCAATTATAGCGTTTCTCTGGTTAAACTAAAGCCGCAAGGAGAAAGCATGTCTAAACTACCTGTATTCAAACCAGTATCAAATAAAAAACGGGATGGAGCGCACAGTTTAATAGCGTTACCCTCATAAGAGGGCCGCAGTGCGCTCCAACCCGCATGTTTATTATATCAAAAAGTAGAATTAAGTACAAATTTTCGATTTCGGGGGGGGCAACCCCACTCCGAGACCTACAACCTTAAAATAATACAACAGGAGAATGCAAAATATGAGTGAAAAAATTACTCCTATATCGATCGAAGAGAAAATGAAAGACGCATATCTCAATTATTCCCTCAGTGTAATTGTCAGCAGAGCTTTGCCCGATGTGAGAGATGGATTAAAGCCAGTGCACCGTCGAATCCTTTTTGGATGTCATGAACTGGGATTATCAGCTGATGGTTCTCATAAAAAATCAGCAAGAATTGTAGGAGAAGTGCTTGGTAAATTTCATCCTCATGGTGATAATGCCCTTTACAATACGCTGGTGAGAATGGCTCAACCTTTTGCCATGAGATATCCTCTTATCGATGGACACGGAAATTTTGGTTCTATCGACGGTGATAACGCGGCGGCCATGAGATATACCGAAGCCAAATTAACCACTCTCGCGGAAGAAATGCTGGCTGATCTCAGCTATAATACCGTGCCTTTCTCGGAAAATTTTGATGGCACAATCGAAGAACCCGACATCCTCCCGGCGGCTTTTCCAAATCTGCTGGTTAACGGAGCCAGCGGTATAGCTGTGGGTATGAGTACGGACATCCCTCCTCATAACCTTGAAGAAGTAATCGATGGTAGTATAGCTCTTCTCAAAAATGAAAATTTAAGTGCTGAAAAACTGGAGGAAATTATTCCCGGACCTGATTTCCCGACCGGAGGAAAGATCATCGGCTCGGAAAAGATCAAAGAAGCATACAGAACAGGACAGGGACGGGTGGTAAATAGAGGGAGGATTCATCTGGAGAGTGAAGATAACAAACGCAGGATCGTTATCACCGAAATACCCTATCAGGTTAATAAAACAAGGCTCATAGAGGGAATAAATAAAGAAATAGACAGAGAAAGGCTGCAGAAGGTGACTTCCGTGAGAGATGAATCTGATAAACAGGGACTTAGGGTCGTGCTGGAGTTGAAATATGACGCTGATCCAGAAATCGTGGAGAATAGGCTTTATAAATATACCGATCTCCAGAAAAAACAGCGCATCAACATGCTTGCATTAAACAATGATCAACCGGAAGTGATGAGCTTAAAAGAAATTATTCAGCACTTTAATGCATTCCGCAAAAATGTCGTCAAAAAAAGAGCGGAATTTAAGCTGGAAGAAAAGCTAGATGATCTCGAGATAAAAAGAGGTCTCAAAATCGCGATCGACGATCTTGATTATATTTTACAGCTGATCCGGAATTCTGGATCGAGAAAAGAGGCTAAAAACTCTCTTATCGAGAATCTGGAGATCAACGAAACCCAGGCCGATGCAATTTTAAATATGCGGTTACATCGTCTGGCCAGAATGGAAAGAAAGAAGATCAAAAACCAGCTCGAAAATTTGAAGAATGAGATCAGAGATCTGAAAGAATTGATCTCCAGCGAAAAAAGATTAAAAGATCAGATTATATCTGAATTAAATGAGATCAAGGATAAATACGGGGACAAAAGAAAAACTGAAATCATCTCAGACAGCAGCCAGGCTAAGATTGACCATCGGGACTTGATAAAAAACAGGGAAGTTTTCGTCAGTTTTTCGCTCAGGAAAAAATTGAAAAAAGCCGACAGCAGAAATAAAATTAGAGCGGCCAAAGATGATGAGATTTTAAATATAATGAAATTAAATTCGCTCGATGATATTTTGTTTTTCACGCAAATCGGCAGCTGTTATAGTCTTTCAGCTCACGAGATCAATGATCATCACGGACTTTCGACCGGTGATCCCCTGCCGGAATACTTAAAAATACCCCCAGAGGAATTCATTATAAATGTGCTTCCCCTGAACGATCAGGTTAAGAACTCACATATTGTTATTATAACTGAAAAAGGCAGGGTAAAAATAAGCAGCGGAGAAGAATATAAAAGCTCTGTGAGCAAAATAAAAGCAGTTAATCTTTCCGAACAGGACAAAGTGATAAAAGCAGATACTCTTACTAACGATGACAATATATTGCTCGCCTCCGAAAAAGGCAGAACCATTAAATTTTCTTCCCGGGAAATCTCTCCTACTTCTCGAAATACCAAGGGAATGATGGGCATCAGGCTTGAAGAGGGCGATAGGGTAAAAACCGGCCTAATCGCTGGATCAGAATCCGATCTGATAGTTTTAACTGCTAAAGGCAGGATGGGGAGAGTAAAAATTTCCGGCATAGAAAAACAAAAACGTTACGGCAAAGGAAGTTACCTGCTTTCCAATAAAAATTATGATATCGAAGATTGTGTCCTATGCAGTGAAGATGATGAAATTATCATTAAAGATGACAGAAAAAATCATTACTTATTGGCCTCCGATGATCTTCCCAGGTTCGCCGAAATTCCTATCAATCGTACTCACAAACCTATCGAAGATTATGAAGGAGCTCCCAAAAAATTATTTAAAAAGAAAAAGGTTTGAAATCAATAAAACCTGAGCAGAAGTTAATATAACTTCTGCTCAGGCTTTTATATAACTAAAAATTATGCATGACATTCAAACCTAATTTATTATAATTTCTCCCAGACTGCGTTTGGGAACATGATGAACATCATCATCATCTCGCCAGTAATTATAATCGTTTTCTTCCATCTTTTCCAGTTCTATTTCTTCGTCCGGGGTTCCCAGTGCCAGCACATAAAGAATTTCAAAACGATCATCAAGATTCAACTTTTCCCGCAGCTCTTCTTTATCTATAGCGGCAAATATGCAGCCCGCTCTTCCGTCAGTTCTGGCTCCCAGCAGAATTGTTTGAGCTGCTATACCCGGATCACAATAATAATTTTCGGCTATATCTTTGTCTCCCAGCATAACTATGTAACCTGAAGGCTTTTCTCCTTCTTCAGGACCATCCCATTCTTTTAAAGCTCCAGCCCAGCTCAAAGTAGAGAAAATCTTCTCATTCATCTCCTCCTCATGAGCAAGATAGTACTTCAGAGGCTGTCTGTTGGCACCAGAAGATGTCCTGCGCGCCAGATTAACCAGTTTACTCAGTTCCTCTCTGGAAAATTCATCTTCCTGTTTAAACCTTCTGCAGCACCTGTTATTTTCCACCAGTTCTTCGAAAGCAGAAAAATCAAAATTTGACAAAGTATCACCTCCGAAATTCAAAACCTATTTAATTTGCGGCTATGAAATAATTAAACAGCAAAAACCCCGGCAACTAAGCCGGGGCTTTCAGTCGTTACGGTTTATTTAAACCTTAACGACGTTCTCAGCTTGAGGACCTCGATCAGTTTCAACGATCTCAAACTCAACTTCCTGACCGTCCTCAAGATTTTTGAAGCCTTCTTCCTGAATTGCTGAAAAGTGAACAAAAACGTCTTCTTCTTCTCCTTCTCGTTCGATGAAACCAAAACCTTTCTTCGTGTCAAACCATTTGACCTTACCAGTATAAATCATTAAACACATTCCTCCTAAATCTTATTATTTTGCTATAATACACAATAACACAAAGCGGATAATTAATCAAGTACAAAAGGTAATTTAAAGCAAAGATGAAAAATGTATTTTCATTCGACTTTATTTTCTTTCAACCATTCAATAATATCATCCGATTCATACATCGGCTCTCCATCTATGAAAAGACAGGGAACCTGATCCTCACCTCCTGTTTTTTTTAATTTTTCATGGGCCTCAGAATCTTTATTTATGTTCTTGAGATCTACTTCTTCTTCGATACTATTTTCCTTTAAAAATCTGGTCACCTTCTTGCAAAAAGGGCAGTAAGGCATATAAAATAATTCAAGTTTTTCGGACATGTTTTCCACCTCCAGCAATCATAATTTAATATAAACCCGAAAAGAAGAACAAAACTAATAAAATAAGTATCTTTATAGACATAATAACATAATGATAAAAAAAGTAAAAGATCATCTGTCTTCAGCTTAAAAGTTGATGCCAAAAAAAATAAGGAGGATTTTACAGACCTATCATGAATTAAATATGCAGAAGTTTTTGCAGAAAACAAAACTTTTATGTAAAAATATTGGTGGGGGTAATAAAAAAATGGAATCTGTAACCTTTGAAACAGCCGTCTATCGTTTTCGCAGGCATCTGCTGGTTGAAAAAAGTTATTCCGGTCTGACTGTCAAAGAATACACCAGTGATTTGAATTTGTTCAAAGAATATCTGCAGGAAAACTATGATTTCTCCGATAATTTTGCAGTTCCGGAGATAAACAAATTTCATGTGGCGGAATTTTTAGGTGATATAGTAATCGAAAAAGAAAACTCACCTGTAACCCGAAACCGGAAACTTTTCAGCCTGCGTTCTTTTTTTAAATTTTTGGTCCGCAATTCCTATCTGGAGGAAAACCCAGCTGAAGATATAGAAACGAGCAAAACTGAAAGGAGAGCGGAACCGATTTATATGAAAACGAATCAGGCTCGAAAATATCTGCGGACTGTAAGAAATTCCAGCTCCAGGTATAAACTGAGAGATCTGGCCATGATCAAAATATTCCTTTATGCCGGGTTGAGAGTTTCAGAGCTGGTTAATTTAGACCTGGAAAATATTGATTTTGATGACGAATCTTTAAAGTTTTACGGCAAAGGCAACAAAGAGAGGTTTGTTCCCCTGCATGAGGATGTAATAACGACGATTATTGAATATCTGGATAATAGGGAGGAGATGAAAAAGAAGGATGATGATGCTGAAAAAGCTCTTTTTCTCTCCGCTCGGGGCAATAGAATCAGTGTCAGAACCGTCCAGCACACCGTAAAAAAATATGCCAGGGAAGCCGGCCTGAGAAATTCGGAAAAAATAACCCCTCACAAGTTAAGGCACACTTTTGCCACCACGCTTTACAAGGAAACCAAGGATTTAAATGTCTTGAAAGATCTGCTGGGTCATCAGGATATTTCTGCAACACAAATTTATACCCATACAGATCCCGAACAGAAAAAGGATGCCATAGATGAGATGCCTGATTTTTAGGTTCTTCTTGTTATCAATATTTTAGATAATTAACCGAAGGATAACGCTGTCCTGGCTGAGGATAAAGTTTCATCAACTCATAAATCCTGTCAGGCAGATCTGTATGATGATCTATATTTAGCTCCTGTAAAACATCACAGGTAAGGGCAAAATCATGTGTGAATTTTCCCCGGGATAGATTTTTTGTGATTTTTTCAATCTCCTCCGGCTCAAAATCATCGGCCAATATCCCCTCGAGGAAGTTCTCCAGCTGAATCACTGCTTTTTCAGCAAGATCCGCTTTAATCAGCGTATCATCATCAACCTCGTTAATATCTTTGCGGGCCAAAACATTTTTGAGCGAAGCAGCCGGATATCCACTTATTTGAGGGTCGACCGGGCCCAGAACCGCATTTTGATCCATGATTATATTATCCGCTGCCAGCGCTATCAATGTACCACCTGACATGGCATAATGAGGGATCAAAACCTTTACCGGCGCCGGATGGCGGTCTATAGCCCGCGCTATCTGTTCGGCCGCCAGGACCAACCCTCCGGGAGTATGAAGAATGAGATCTATCGGTTTATCGCTGTCTGTCTCTCGCACCGCTCTTAAAATCTCCTCGGAGTCCTCTATATTGATAAACCGGGTGAAAGGTATCCCAATCAGGCCTAAAATTTCCTGTCTGTGAATCAGGGTAATAACTCTGCTATCCCTTTGATCTTCGATACTTTTCATTTTCTTAATTCTTTTACGCCGAATTATTTTGTTTTTTATTATAGGTATGATCACAAAGAATAATAATATCAACACTAAAATTATTAAACTCCAGGACATATTTTCACCTCATTTTTTCAGCTTTTTTTTACCAGTGCTAAAAATTAGGTTTCAGTTAAATATCTTTACCCTGCCGGGCAGTTTTTGGGCTATCTCTTCCAAACTCTTCTCCTTCATTTTTCGGGCATATTTTTCTGCCGGCGGTCTGTCGAGCGTATTAAGATCTATTCTATCGTAATGCAGATCGTATAAAATATCGGAAATATTATTTATCTCTTCCTCCGAATCATTCAGGCCCGAAAGAAGCAGAATTTCCAGAAAGACTTTTCCAGCAAAAGATTTCGTCGCTTTTTTCAGGCCCTCGACAATATTTTCAAACTCTATCCCCGGAGCTGGTCTGCAGATCTTATTGAAGGTTTTAGAACTGCCAGCATCAAGTGAAGGAACCAGGAGATCAGCATTGGCAAGTTCTTCTCTGACTTCGGCGCGGTGCAGAAGTGTGCTGTTGGTCAAAACAGCTATATCGTAATCTGGAAATTCTTCTGATATGAAATCTATAATTCTTCCCAGGGAAGAATGCAGAGTGGGTTCTCCTCTGCCCGAAAAAGTAACATAATCGCATTCAGGATTATCTTTTATCCTGGATTGCAGCTCCGTTATAACTTCTTCAGTATCTGTATATTCATCTCTCACTGCGGTCAACCTTTCCGTTTTTCCGCATTCACAATATATACAATCTTCACTGCATATATTTTTCGGAAACAGGTCTATTCCCAGCGACAGATTTAATCTGCGTGATTTTACCGGCCCTCTAACATATTTAAAATTATTCATGCTTAAAATCCTCCCTGATAAAATGGGCAGTCAGTGAAACCGGGACAATTCAGCCAGTGATTTTGGCCAGGTCTTTTGATTGCAAAAAGTTCTTGATCAATTCAAAGGATCGGTTCATATCATCCATATCTATCATCTCGCCGGGAGAATGAATATAGCGGCAGGGAATGGAAACAGTACCACTGGGTACACCGCCCCGACTCAACTGAATGGTATGGGCATCAGTAGCTCCAGCCTCCAGAACTTCGTACTGGTAGGATATTTCATTTTTTTTCGCCAGTTCGGTCAGCAGATTTTTGATGCGTGTATCTGTTATACTGCCCCTGTCCATAACCTTGATGGCAGTCCCCTCTCCCAGAGAAACCTCCCGCTTTTTCGAGCCAGGGGTGTCTCCTGTTGCAGTGACATCTACAGCCAGAGCAGCGTCAGGCTCGATATCATAAGCTGCTGTTTTAGCTCCCCTGCAGCCCACCTCTTCCTGAACGGTAAATACATAATGTATATTGTGAGGAGATTCCTCCATCTCCTGAATTAGCTTGACAAGCAGAGCGCAGCCGGCTCTATCATCAAGACTGTTGGCTATTATTCTACCACCCGCTTCAACGAAGTTTCTGGAATAAACAGCTGTATCACCTATTTTGACCAGTTCTTCGGCCTTTTCCCTGTTTTCAGCGCCTATATCCAGATACATATCTTCAAATTTTAATTTTTTGTCATTCTTTTTTTCCTCTTCAACACCTACAGTACCAACAATTCCATCAGAAAATATAAAGCTTTTTTGTGGAATCCATTTAGCCCTGAGCCCACCTACGGGAGTAAACCTTAAAAACCCTTCCTCATCAATATGTGTGACCATAAGACCTATTTCATCCGCATGAGCTGCGACCATGATATCCTTATCTGTTTCTCCTTCCTGATAAACGATCATATTACCCAGTTTGTCTTCCCGGATGTCCTGACAGAAGTTATCGATCTCAGACCTGATAATATCTTTGACTATTTTTTCTTCGCCGGCCGGACCAAACGCTCCTGTAATCTTTTGTAAAAATTCAATCATGTTTTTTCAACTTCCCTTCTTTATCAAAATCTGTTAGTAAATTTTTGATTAGTTTTTTTGTATCTTCATAATCGTCACTGCTCATCAGCCCGTGAGGAGAATGTATGTATCTGGAAGGCACAGAAACAACCGCTGAAGGTATTCCTGACCTGGTCAGGTGTATTACCCCTGCATCATTGGCTCCTTCGGCTGTGCGGCGAATTTGATATCCTATATTTGATTTTTCAGCTCTTCTAATTAGCTCCTGTATAAGAAGTCTATCACTGATAAGTTTTCTATCCTGAATGGTCAAAGCCGGTCCTCCATCCAGTTCTGTGGAATATCTGTGTTCTTCATTTTCGGGAACATCGGCGGCTGTAGTGGATTCAACCGCAACTGCAAAGTCGGGGTTTAAATCATAAGCCGCCTGTCTGGCACCTCTCAGTCCTACCTCCTCCTGAACTGTAAAAACAAAATGAGTTTTAACTTCTGGATCGATCGAAGTCAGTTCAGATAGAATAGCACAGCCCGCTCGATCATCGAAAGCTTTACCTGTAAAATATCCCCCATTAAGTTCTTTAAAATCGGATTTAAAAACCGCAGTGTCACCTCTGCTTATCTTTTTTTCAGCTTCTTTTTTGCTTTCAGCGCCGATATCAATGTACAGATTATCCATATCTATGGGCCTTTTTCTTTCGCTTTTCTTCTGCAGATGCACAGCTTTTGAGCCTATAACTCCGGTGACCTTATCTTCACCGATTTCGACTACTTTTGAAACCAGAATTCTTTGATCGATTCCTCCCAGGGCCGAAAAGCTCAAAAGACCATTATCCTTGATATCAGTTATCATAAGCCCGATTTCGTCCATATGAGCAGCCAGCATCAGAGAAGTTCCTTCTTTATCTGCTCCTGAAGTCGCTATTATATTGCCCATAACATCGACTCTCATCTCATCAACCCTGTCCTCGATCTCGGCTTTGATGATATCTCTTACTTCACTTTCTCTGCTGGAAGCTCCTGCAGCTTCGCTGAGTTTTTTTAATAGCATGTTAACTCCTCCACAAACTCTTCATCTATTTCTGCAATCGAACGTGCCAGTAGATAGGCCCCGTGTTTTATATTATCAAGTTTGACGGTTTCCACAGAAGTATGCATATATCTCAAAGGAATGCTCAAAAGGGCGGTAGCCACTCCCGATCTCACAATCTGAATTCCGGCTGCATCAGTCCCATAAGGAGAAGAGCTGGGCTCTATTTGATGTGATATATCCCGTTCTCTGGCTGTCTCCTGCAGAAGTTTAAAAAGATCAGGATGAACATGAGGACCAAAGGATATCACAGGCCCCCCATCCATATCTACAGCTTTGCTTTTGTCTACCCCCGGCATAAGTCCATGGGTAACATCTATGGCAAATGCTATTTCCGGATTTAAATCATATGCTGAAGTGATGCCCCCTTTGTAACCAAGCTCCTCCTGGGTAGTAGCTACAAAAAATATATCGAAGGAATGGCTCAGTTTCTGAAACTCCCTTGCACATTCATACATCATCATAACTCCAGCTCTATCATCAAGCGCCTTTCCACTGACATAATTACCATTGAGCTCTTCAAGTTTTCGATCCAGGGTGATCACGTTTCCCACCGAAATAATCTCTTCGAGCTCATCAGCAGCCATACCCGTGTCAATATAGAGGTCTTTTAATTTATGGGCTTTATTCTTTCTGGTCTCTCTGTCCAGAAGATGCGGAGGAAGCGAGCCAATTATACCGGTTAAAACCTCTTTACCATGTATTTTTACTCGCTGCCCCGGCATTGTCCTCGGATCGATTCCTCCCACCGCTGAAATTCTTATAAAGCCCTCTTCATCAATTTTTTTGACCATCAGCCCTATCTCATCCATGTGAGCAGCTATCATAATTCTCATATCCACATCCTCTGAACCACAACTTCGTGCTATAAAATTGCCAAAATTATCTACCTGGCATTCATCAGTAATCGGGGCAAATTTTTCCTGTAAAAGCTCATGCAGGTCATCTTCATGCCCGGAAGCACCCGACATTTCGGAAAGTTCCTGCAAGAATTTTTGGTCTGGCATTTTATCTGACATGTATAATTCCCCCAGCATAAATTTAAATTTAACTTCAATCCCGAATAAGAGTTCAGGTCAAAATTCTTTTAGAAAATTACCCTCTTTTTTAAAATCTGGAAAATTGTGCTGTCTGAAAGCTTCATAAATCACTATGGCCACAGAATTGGCAAGATTTAATGAACGGGCCTCATCCAGCATCGGTATCCTCAAACATTTCGAAAAATTATCCCGCAAAAATTCTTCAGACATACCATCCGGTTCAGGTCCAAATATCAAATACTCGTCCAGATCATATTGAATCTCATGATAAGATCGTTGCGATTTACTGGTAAAGATATAAATTCTTTTTTTGCTTATCTTTTTCCAGAAGCGATCAAAATTTTCATGGATATTTATATCCAGCTGATCCCAGTAGTCAAGCCCGGCTCTTTTCAAATATTTATCATCCAGACTGAAACCCAGAGGCTTTACAAGATGGAGCGCAGATCCAGTCACAGCACAGGTCCTGGCTATGTTACCCGTGTTTTGAGGAATCTGCGGATTTACCAGAACTATGTTCATCGGTGAAACCCCCGTTGTCTACTGACAATTCTAATGTGATCAAAGCTCATATGATCAAATCTCAATCCTGAGACCATCGTAAGCCAGATCTATATGCTCGGGCAGTTTGCGATTGGTCTCCGCATATTCAAGATCATGAGAAATATGGGTAAAAAAGGTTTTCGGTCTGCCGATTTTATTAACAAGATTTTTCCCCTGTTCCAGATTTAGATGCGTTCGGTGTGGACGCTCGCGCAGAACACCCAGTATTAAAACCTCAAGTCCCTCGAGCTTCGATAGAGTTTGAGGGGGAATACTGCTCACATCGGTTATATAAGCCAGAGGACCAATGCGATAACCAAATACGTCCAGTTTGCCGTGTTTTACCGGCAGAGGAGTTATAATCTGCTGCCAGCGGGAGGAAAGATTCTCCAGGTTAAAGATATCCACCCGGGGAATTCCTCCGCCGTGATAGTTGTTTTCCTCGAAGATATAGGAAAAAGTCTGCTTGATGCGATTAACGGTCCTTTTATTTCCGTAGCAGGGTATTGTGTCATTCCTTCTCCAGTTCATAGAACGAAGATCATCAAAACCCATAATATGATCAGCATGTTCATGAGTAAAAAGAATTATATCGGGAGTTACAGGACCCCATCTCACCATCTGTAATCTGTGTTCAGGCGGTGTATCTATCATAAGACTTTTATTTTCCAGCTCTACAAAAAGAGAAGTTCTATATCTTTTATTTCTCGGATCAGAAGAGTTACAGGTCTGACAGTTACATCCCGGCACCGGCACCCCGTGAGATGTTCCTGTACCCAGGAAAGTAATCTCCATTATCCCACCACTTTTTTAATATGTTTTATCTATATCAGTATTTCGATAAAAACTGCGAAAAATATCATCATATTTTCTGCCTTCACTGGCCATATTAGCCGCTGCAGTTTGATCCATACCCACTCCATGGCCCCAGCCGGCTCCATAAAGTACAAATCTCTCAATCTGTCCTTTTTCATTGTACTCTCTATGTATTATGAAGTTATTGCTCCTGAGACCGCCTAAAGCCCCTCTTATCCTTCCGCCTTCCAGCCTGATTTCAGCACCATCTTTTGATGAAATCAATATTTCCTGTACGAAACCACTGCCGCCTCTTTCGGTTACCTGCAAATTCTCCAGTTCGCTTATATCGTGTTCTGCTTCGATAAATTCAGGCTTAATCGGGCGCATCCATCTGTACGCTTCCTCAGCTGTATAGGGCCCGGGACCAGAATATGTTTCGACTTTTTGGTGAAACCAGTCCTGAAGATCACCGGGCAGTCCGGAGTCATTATATCCTTCTCTCTCAATAAGACTGATAGACTGAAGATAATCAGATTTCCCTCCCCAGACTGTTTCCCCTGCCTGTGTTTGGCCGCCGCTGTTGCTGCTGAAGACAGCGCTTATTACCCTCCCGTCATGCTTGCCGACTTCTCCGGCTGTTGCCTTTACAGCCTGATTGGTCCGCTCATTTTCCGATCTCACTCCATTATAAACAGCACAGTGCACCGTATCACAAAAATCATATTCTTCCTCAGGATGTCGGGTGGACATTCCGGATAAAAAATAGCTTCGTGCTGCCAGAGCCTGAGCTTTCAAAGCTTCCTGTGGCCACCCCGAGGGCATCTCAGCCGGTACCACCGATAAAAGATACTCCTCCATGGTTATCCTGTTTATGACAGTAAATTCATCATTTTCTTCATCTGGAGATAATAAAATATCCCCCCTGTACTGCCTGTCTTCTCGACCTGCCCAGTAATAATCCTGACCATAGGATATATCATTGATAAAGAATGAGGCAGCCTCTGCTTTGCTGTAAATTATCAAATCATCGGCCGGAATTGCGAGTTTATCCATATCTGTCCTGTTTTGAAAGCCACCTTCCTGCTCAAAAATAAATTTTCCTGCCTGCAGAGAAATTTTCAAAGTTGTATGAGGTGGAACTACGTGAAAAACATTCCCCTCGCTGCTTTTCACAATTTTGTAATCATCGGTCTGCAGTAAAAGCTCATCTCTTCTTTCTCCCAGTCCAACTTTTACCTCAGGACCGAGTTCATCTCCGGACAGATATTCTTTTATATCATAAATATCGCGAAATCGGGGCTGCCAGGCCAGTTCATCAAGATCTCTTTCCTCTTCAGGATATAGTTCAGCAGGAGAAGGATCAGGTTCGATTTTTGATCTCAAATCTTCCAGTCTGTTTCTGGCTGTCTCGACTCTGATGCCCGTATTCATGCTTTTTCTCCAGTACTCAAATGCGACTTCATATTCGCCTGCATACTCGGCTGTTTCGGCCATGTCAGGATAGAGATGATTGAAAGAGTTATCGAGCTCTACAGCCTTTTCAAAATAATCTAAAGCCTGTTCATAAGCCTCCTGCTCCATATAACTATCGGCAAGAGCCTGATAAAGTCCGGGATGTTCATCTATTTCTGTTCCCTCTTTCCAGATGGATCTGGCTTCAGAATAATCTCCCGCTGCTTTTTGAGCCTGCCCGGCATAATAATATGCTCTTCTTTTATTAATGGTTTCGAGTTCAGCCATATTCTGAGATACCTCAGCTAAAATCGGTTCAAACATGCGCGCAGACTCTTCAAATCTGCCTTTTTGATGATTGGCTATAGCAGCTTCCAGATTCAATTTATCATTATCAGGCTTTAATTCGGCGGCCCTTTCCAGGTAATAAACATAATCTTCCATATTGTTCTCGGACTGGTGATAAAAAGCGAGATGACGGAGCTTTTCCCAGCGCTCAAAATCCTGATCCATAAATTTTCTGAGTTCTTCCTCATCGGCTGAGAGAAACTCATCGATCTCCCCGGCCTCCCCGGCAGCACCCGGCAGTAAAATTGAAAAGAAGATTAATGCAGCTACAAAAGCTGCCGCCGGGCTCAAAACTTTTTTGACATGCAAGCTCCGTCACCTCCTTTATCTGACATCTCTTCCGTTCTAATAACTCCAGAGGGTCAGGCCAGATTCGGGATCTTCACTCCTGCGATGAGGCTCACCTTTAAACTCCTGTATTATCGTTTCTCCTACATAAACTTCCGTACCGGTCTCTAAATGCCCGCCATAAGCTTTGCCCGATTTATCGCTGACGACCATATGAGCGTGGAGTGTAGGTTCGTTTTCTGTTGAAAGCGATATATTTCCGGAGCAATTAATAATTTCCACAGGTTCGTCGAAGTTATGGTATTCATACTCGCAGCTATTTTGATTAAAATAGCCCAAACGCGCACATCTAACGGCGCCGAGCACCTGCACATAACCGGCTTCAATTCCTGCTTCCTTAATTATTTCTTCCAGTCTGGTCTTAAGATCCCTGCCTCTTTCGATATTTCCTTTCAGAATCTGCCCGACCTCATAATTTTTAAAGTTTTGCAGCTTTCCACTGGTTAAGTTCATTTTTATCATCCTCCTGTTTGTTTTATTAAAATTTTTAAGCGGCTCACGATTATTTGAAATGATTTTTGAAGTAATCACAAAAATCTTGAAGCTGACAGCTGCTGCAGTCAGGACTTCTTGCCTTGCAGACTTCTCTTCCATGATAAATCAGCCGATGATGCATGTCTCCCCAATCGTCTTCAGGGAATAATTCTTTGAGCTGTTCTTCAACTTTTTCGGGGTTTTTTCCGTCGGCCAGGCCCAATCTCCGAGAAACCCTGAATACATGGGTGTCTACCGGAAATGCCGGCCGGGAAAAAGCAGCATAAATGACCACGCTGGCTGTCTTACGCCCAACGCCATTAAGTTTTAGCAGATCATCAAAGCTTCTGGGAACCTCTCCTTCGAATTCATCGATAATCATCCGGCTGGATTCGATGATATATTCGCTTTTACTTCTATGGAGGCCAATAGATTTTATCTCTTCGGATAATGTTTCAACTTCCAGTTCAGCAAAATCCTGCGGCCTTGAATATTTTTCAAACAGATCGGAGGTCACTTTATTTACCTGAGTATCAGTGGTCTGAGCGGAAAGAATTGTCGCAATAAGCAGTTGAAAGGGAGTTTTATAATCCAGAGCAGTTTCGGGCACCGGATATTTTTCGCTCAATATACCACTAATTTTTTCTGCTCTTTCCTTCTCCAATTGCATTATAATGGTGCTCCTTTCTCTAAAACAATTTCTAATCTGCCGGACTGGAAAAATTTGTTGAAATCCTCCGGCCGATTTCAGGGTTGTAGTTTCATATTTTTGATGATAACATGACATTGATATGAATTGATGAAGTTAATTTATGATATTGGATCTTTTCCAAAACCGTTGGTGAAATTTACGACATATTCTTTTTAAAGCGATAACTGCTCA
>CAYTDP010000055.1:0-14680 GCA_964436625.1 uncultured Halanaerobiaceae bacterium
GGAAAGCCATGTGCCATCGGCCCAATCCAGACCGCATACCGTTTTTGAAGAAAAATTTCTGGACTATATGCCGGCTGAAAAAGATGTCGAGATTATAACCTACTGTGGTGGTTTTTTCTGAGGGCACAGTCATAGTGTTGCCAGGGTTCTGGCAAGCGAAGGTTATGAAAATGTTAAAGTAATGGCCGGCGGAGTTCCTTCCTGGGAAGCTCATGAGATGCCACTTTTCGGGACTGACGCCACTGATGCTGAACTGGCTGAAGATGAGGTCGATAGAGCCATAGATAGTGATGAATTCACCGAACTGTATGAAGAAGGCGCAGTAGTTATCGATGTTAGAGACCAGGATGAGATTGATGATTCCGGTCTGATAGAAAATGCCCTGCATATGCCCAGCGGTGAACTCTCGGATGACCCGGAGACCTTTTCAGGCGAACTGCCGGAAGATGAGACCGAAACCATTGTTGTTCACTGTGCAGCCGGGGTTAGAGCCCGGGGTGCGGCTGATGATATAGCCGAGCTGGGTTTTGAAGAGGTCTATTATCTGGACGGCAGAATTAGTGTTCATGAAGATGGCAGTTTTTCCTTCTAGGAAGGCAGAATTTAACAGGCAGAATTTCAAACCGAAGAAGTCCTGTAAAAGTAAGCTTATAAAACATGACTTATAAAATGCTAAACTATATGATGTGGAGGTTATACAAAAATGCTTAGAAAATCCGTTATCGCATTAATGGCTGTTGTGATGGTTATGGCCCTTGTTTCCACAGCTGGAGCACATCCGCTGGTGGAGGAATATGAAGGTCAGGTAGATGAGATGGATGTAATGGATTTACAGATGGACCGAGATATGGGCGAGGATTATTTGGTGCTGGATGTGCGCACCCCCGAGGAAAGAGCTGAAGGATATATTCCTGAGACTGTTCATACAAACTTTGGCACCTTGTTTTTCAATATTGAAGAGTTTGTAGAAGATCAGGATGAAAACTTTGTTGTATCCTGTCAGTCAGGCGCCCGTTCATTGATAGCAGCTAAACTGCTGCAGGATATGGGTTATGAAAATGTTATCAACTTAGAAGGCGGCTTTCTGGCCTGGGAAGAAGCAGGGTATGAAATAGAACATCCTGAGGAGTAAAATTAAAAGCACAGTTAAGATGTTAGATTGTGAATGATTACAGGCTGTCCGCGGCGGGCAAATTCAAGTCTGGTCTCGTCCGGGCAGCTTTTTATTTGGAGGAGAAATAATTATCGCATTGAATTAATAATTAGAAGTTAAAATAGGATCTTTTTGTCTTCAGCTGGCAGACAGGTGCGTCAAAAATACTTATTTAGTCATACTGGAAGATATAAAGCTTCATTCACAATTAAATTTTTCTCCCTTGCCGATTGGGGGATATTTACCTTGGAAAAAATACAGCAGAAGAAAATCTATTTAAGCATGGACTGCCGGATGGATGCTTTTTCAGCAACAATGTCCAGAATCATGGAAGAATGCAGGCCCTTGATTCAGGACAGCGACGAATTTGAATCCCGGCTGGAAATAGCAGCCAGGGAGATGCTGGCCAATGCTTTAGAACACGGCTGCAGTTGCGAGAGAGAAAAAGTGATGATTGTTTTAACCCTGGATTTTTCTAAAATAAAATTAAAAGTAGTTTCTCCCGGCTCAGGTTTTGATATCGCCAGCGCTTCAATGAACTATATGCCCGCCGAAGAAAAAACTGGAAGAGGCCTGCCCATGATCAGAATTGCTGCTGATAAAGTAAAATTTAATCAGAAGGGAAATATAATAACCGCTGTATTCGAAGAAAAAAGCAAAATGGAGGGGTTGAGGTTTATGCAGGCGGAGATGGAAGGGGAATGGGCCAGAATTAAACCTGAGGGTTCCATCAACATCACCAATGCTGAAGAACTGCGGAATGAATTCAAGAGAGTAATGGAACAGGGAGTGGATAATTTCATACTCGATCTAAAAGATGTTGAGGATATTGACAGTGCGGCCCTGGGTAAAATTTTGATAGTAAATTCTACCCTTGAAGAAAAAGGTGGAAAGCTTGTTATCGAAAGTGCCAGCTCAGAAAATGTGAAAAGAGTGCTTGATGCTGTCAATCTTTCAGATATGATCGAGATCAGATGATCGTTCGTAAGTAAAGTTGATGAGACTTTCATAGATGTTATAGAGGAATCCAGCAGCTGAATACGAGGAAGTATGATGATGACTAAAACTATTTTCAACCAGCTGATAGGGAGAAGATACAAACATTCAGCGGAGGTGCTGTCACTTATGCATCCTGAATTCAAACTCTGGATTGAAAATGAAAAAGGAGAGCAGATTATAGGAGAGGGGCTGCTGCAGCTGCTGGAGGAAATCAGGAAAACAGGATCTCTAAATAAAGCCTCCTCGCGCCTGAATATGTCCTACCGCACAGCATGGGGAAAGATCGAAAAAGTGGAGGAAAGACTGGGGTGGGAAATTGTAAGCCGCAGGGCTGGAGGAGAGGGGGTAGGTGGTAGTGAGCTGACGGGTCGAGGAGAAGACCTGATGAAAAAATATAACGCTATGAAGAAAAAAGCCAGAGATAGTATCGAAAAGGATTTTTTTGAGGTTTTTGGCGACTATCTTGAGTGATAAAACCGGCTTAAACTGCTGAATCATCAAAATTATTGCTGATAATCATGATTAGAATAAATGAGAACCCTCAAACTCGTTCGTGCGGGGATATATAAATTTAATTTTACAAATTGATTAAAATGTTTGATAATAATTTCGTCATGTGATAAATTATTAAGCAAGTTATTGAAGCAGAGATCTACCGCCAAAAATGACTTTTTTGGAAGGAGGTGTAATTAATGACTCAAAAAAGAAATCTGGTTAATGGGCCCGCTCCTCACTGGCATACAGGCGCTCCAGTTACCAGAGACGGTGATAGAACTCCGTTTTCTTCTTACTGGGTACCTTTTAACTCGGGAATAATGTCTGAATAATTAGATAACGCAAGGCTGTAGTTCTCAGGCCGATTATTTGAAAGATTCACTTTCAAAGGATTATCTTCTTATAGCTTTTGCCTGAGTATTGAGGATATATTTTTTTCAAGCAGCGAGTATTGAAGAAAAATTGACCTGATTATTCAGTTTTCAATAAAAAATCACACATCCCTGACCCACGCACGCAGTTTTCCGGTCTTCCGGAACCAGGAGTTGAAGTCAGGTATGTGTGATTTTTTTATGGGCAAATAGCGGTAAAAATTGAAAAATTTTGAGCAAGCATCATCCATATGTTATGATCAATGATGATCTACCAGATAAAAAAATAAGGTGTAGAAGTCTCAGGGGGTTATATTCATGGATGAAAAACCGCGTGTATACGTGACAAGAGAATTGCCCGAGCCGGCCCTGGAAAAGATCGAAGCTGAATGCAGCATGGAGGTAAATCCTCACGATCGGGCGCTTACCAGGGGAGAGCTGGAAAAAGCTGTTCAAAATATCGATGGTCTTTTATGTCTATTAACAGATAATATAGACCAAAAGCTGCTCGAGCTGAACCCGGATTTAAAAATAATAGCCAATTATGCTGTCGGTTATGACAATATCGATGTCTCAGCCTGCACAGAGCGAGGAATCCCGGTAGCGAACACGCCTGGAGTGCTGACCGAGACTACAGCCGATCTCACCTGGGCGCTTTTGATGGCGGCAGCCCGTCGCGTGGTCGAAGCTGACAGATTCACCCGGGCAGGACATTTTGAAGAGTGGGGGCCTATGCTGATGCTGGGGCAGGAAGTGAACGGCAGAACGCTGGGAGTGATAGGCCTGGGTCGGATAGGCAGAGCGGTTGCCAGAAGAGCTGCAGCCGGCTTCGATATGGAGGTTAAGTATTTTGATCACTCCCGGGACAAAAATTTCGAGAATAAATACGGCCTGAAAAATAGTTCTCTGGAAGAAATTTTACAAACCTCCGATTTCATAACCCTCCACGTGCCGCTCACACCGGAAACTGAGGGTATGATAGGCGAAAAGGAATTGAAAATGATGAAGGAAACGGCCTGTTTGATCAACACTTCCCGCGGAGCTGTGATAGATGAAAAAGCACTTTTGCAGGCTATTAGAGACGATGAAATAGCTGGGGCCGGACTCGATGTCTATGAAGATGAGCCCAAACTCACTCCCGGGCTAGAACACGAGAGCAAAATCGTGATATTACCTCACATCGGCAGCGCCAGTGTGAAAGCTAGGACAAACATGGGGCTTATGGCGGCCGAAAATCTGCTGGCCGGCTTAAAGGGCGAGGAAATCCCCAATATTGTCAATCCTGAGGCTCTGAATTAAAAACTCAAAGTATGGTTCTTCTTGTTATCGGTTGATAGATATCGTATAAGATCACTATCATTTTGCTTTATATTTTACAGTATAATAAAATTAGCTTCTTGACCCCCCTATTTACCAGCTTAATGCAAGAAGAACCAAAATTTTGCTTGTGCCCGATTTTTTTCTCTGTTATAATTGGAATCAAAGTTATTTATATTTATTATTTAAAATATAAATTACGATTATAATACTCGGGAACTTTGTTTTATTATCAGATCAGAGGGTGATAAATTTGCCAACGATTGAGCTGGAAAACCTGAGCAAGACCTTTATAGATGATGATGGAAGCAGGATCAGGGCTGTTCAGAATATAGACTTACATATCGAAGAGGGGGAATTCTTCACTCTCCTCGGACCCAGCGGCTGCGGCAAGACCACTATACTCCGCATGCTGGCCGGCTTTGAAAATCCCACGGCGGGAACCATCAGGGTGGGAGGAGAAGATATCACCGATCTTCCGGCCAACAGGCGCGATATCGGTATCGTATTTCAGAATTACGCTCTCTTCCCCCATATGAGCGTTTTTGAAAATATTGCCTATGGGCTCAGGGTGCAAAACCTTTCGGAGCCGGAAATTGAAGCCCGGGTTGAGGAACTTCTGGCCATGCTGCAGATGGAAGGATACGGCGATAGAAAGCCTAGTGCTCTTTCGGGAGGACAGCAGCAGAGGATAGCCGTGGCCCGCTCCCTGGCTCCCAGCCCCAAGATCCTGCTGATGGACGAGCCCCTTTCCAATCTTGATGCCAAGCTGAGAGAGGATACACGTGAACAGTTGATCTCTCTGCACAGGGAGCTGGGTATAATAATTGTATATGTAACTCACGATCAGGATGAAGCCCTGGCCATATCGGACAGAATCATGGTGCTCAACAATGGCATTAAGCAGGAAGTAGGAACCCCTTTTGAGCTTTATGAAAAGCCGACCACCACTTTTGTGGCTGAGTTTTTGGGAAATACAAATTTGCTGCGTGGTAAAAAAGTTGCCAGCGGGCGGTTTCGCACCGGAGCAGGGAATGAGTTAAACTTTGTCGAAAACCCCTTAAATCTGGAAAGAGGCACCCTGACCATTAAACCTGAAGATGTACTGATAAATCCAGATACTGATGATATTGATAAGGAAAATATTTTTCCAGCCGAGGTGGAAGTCGCCCAGTACCTGGGAGAACGCATCAATTTTCAGCTGAAGCTAGCAGGAGGAGATGTGGTTAAAGCTCATGAAGTGCCTGATAGGAATTTGATAAATTTAGAGCGCGGGGATGATGTAAAGGTGGGCCTGCCGGCTCGTGACCTGCGTTTAATCGAGTGTGAATAATAATATGAAACATTTTGCTTCTCTTTTTCGTTCCCGACAATTTTTATTTATATTTTTAATTTTGATGTTTATCATGATCGGTTATATTGCTTATCCTCTTTCTTCTTTATTAATTGACAGCATGACAGGGGCCGAAGGAGAGTTTTCCCTGGAAGGATATCTCAATTTTCTCGATTTTCGTCAGTACACCTATTTTGTTCCCCTGCTCAACAGTATTCAGGTAGCAGTACTGACAATGCTGGGAACCACCGCCCTGGGTTTATTCTTTGGGTATATCTTCACCCGCTATTATTTCTTCGGCAAATCTTTACTTCATGCTCTGCTGGTGGTACCGCTCATTATGCCGGCTTTTATAGCTGCCAATGCTTATATTATGCTCTATGGGCGTTCGGGAGTTGTGACTCAACTTATCAAAGAACTCCTCAATCTGCAGGAAGTTCCTTTTGAAATAGGAGGTTTCTGGGGTGTGGTGATCGTCCAAACCGTGACGTTTTTTCCGCTGGCGTTTTTAACGATCAATGCCTCCCTATCTCGTCTGGATTTTTCCATCAATGAGGCCGCGGAAAGCCTGGGCAGCAGCCGCTTTACTACTTTTCGGCGCATAACTCTTCCTCTGCTCACTCCCGGGCTCGTGGCCAGCAATATTCTGGTATTTATGATGTCGATAGCAGATTTTGGCACGCCGATATTTATGCAGTTCAACACTTTGACAGTATCGATATATCGTCGCAAAATACTGGGCCAGGACCAGATGGCAGCGGTTTTGAGTGTTATTTTAACCCTGGTTTCGCTGACCTTCCTGTTTTTAGCCCGCTGGTATCAATCCAGGCGAGAATATGTTTCCCTGAGCAAAGGAGAACCGCGCGAACGAGAATTCAAGTCCAGCTTCAGCAAATATCTGGCGGCTGGAATTACTTTTACTCTGCTCTTCTTTATTTTTCTTCCCTTTGCTGTGGTTATCATGATGTCCTTCACGCAGATGTACAACTGGACTTATGGTGAAATTTTACCCACCGCTTACAATCTGGAGAACTGGCAGGAACTTCTCACAACTGATCTTTTGCTCTATGTGCGCAACAGCCTGACTTTTGCTGCTGCGGCCAGTGTTTTGGCGGTCATTTACGGCACCTTCACCTCTTACTTTCTCAAGCGCAACAGGTTCCCCGGCATAGGAGTTATCGACGCTATAGTGACCTCTCCTTATGCGATACCGGGCACTGTGCTGGGGGTATCCTTTATCATAGCTTTTAACCGCCCCACAATTTTTAGCTTCAATCAGGTGCTGGTACATACGCCCTATATAATCATTCTGGTTTATCTTATCCGGCGCTCCCCTTATGTCATCCGCTCGGTCAATGCTATCTTCGACCAGGTGGGCACTACCGTGGAGGAAGCTTCCTACAGTCTGGGGGCGAACTGGTTTTACACTTTTCGCAGGGTGATTCTGCCTCTGATTTTGCCCGGGTTGATTGCCGGACTAATGCTCACCTTCATAACTTCTCTGGCGGAGTTCAACGCTACAATCCTGCTATACACAACTGACACAGTTACCATTCCGGTCAGCATTTATCGCCTGATAGATAACTTCAAAATGGGTACAGCCAGCGCTATGGCTCTGGTGCAGATATCGCTGGCCACTCTGGCTATCTTTCTGCTGAACAAAAAAGTGGGCCTCGAGGCCCTGAAACTTTAGAAGTCAGCTGTTCTAAAAACCCGGTTATAAGCTCTGATTTAAACTAAAACAGGGAGGAAGTGATATTAATGAAAAGAACGATCTTGTTGATGATGGTTTTTGCCCTTTTATTGACAGTTTTTGCCGGCGCAGCCCGGGCGGAAGAGGAGGAGCTGATCATTTATGGTCCGCATCCCATGGATGTGATGGATGGACGCATCGAGGCTTTTCAGGATTGGGTTGCGGAAAATCACGGTTATGAAAATGTAGATGTGAATTATATTCAGGCCACCACGATGGAGGTATTCGATCGAGTCCAGGCCGAGGCTGAAAATCCTCACGGTGACGTGTTTCTTTCCGTGGGCGATCTTTCCATGAGGGCTGCTGAAATGGGTCTGACTGAGGCTTATAAAGTTGAAACCTGGGATAGAATACCGGAATTTGCCCGCCAGGAGGATGGTCTCTGGTATGCTCAGGAAATTCTTCCCTTCGTCATTATTTACAACGAAAATTTAGTGGAAGAGCCGCCGACAACCTGGGAGGAGCTCATCGAGCCCGAATGGGAGAATGAAGTCATATTCCGCGATCCCACGGAGTCGGGGACGGCTGGAACCATCGCTGTCAGCTTCCTGGCGGCCTACGGGGAGGAGATGGGTTTTGACTATCTGCACCGACTGGATAATACGGTGGGCGGCAGTTATACCGACAGCTCCTCCCGCACGGTATATATGATCGGCCGGGGAGAGCGCCCGATAGCAGTCTGGAATGAATATTTCAGCCTGACGGTGATCGATGAGGGATATGAGGATCTTTCCATCGTCTATCCTGAAGACTGGATGACCACCGGCCTGGAGACTGTCAATTTGATCGAAGGCAGGCCAAATGAGCGCATGGGCGAGCTTTATATGGAATTCGCCATGTCGGACGAAGGCGCCCGGGTTACAGCCGAAGACTTTCGCCGGCCCGTGCTGCAGGGGGTAGAGGGTCTGCCTGAATGGATTGACGAGGCGGAAGATATGCCTATACTCGACATTGACTGGCAGAAATTGGACGATGTGCGTACAGACTGGCTTGAACGCTGGGATTCTACTGTGCGTGGAGAAGGCGCTGACTATTTAGAGGACCATCCGGAGATCCCCGATTATGAGATAATTGATAAGTACCTGGCTGATTAAAAGAAAGCCTGATTGATTTGACTTATTGACTCAGCGAAATCATCTTCTGCTCGAAGCATCGGGTAATCGGGGCAGCTTGCCGCTTTGCAGTTTTAATCTGCAGCCGGGGGCTGTCCCTGCTATTTATCAGTTTTTGGAAGGGGATTAATATTGCAGAAAAATAGGGCTTCCAGCGCGAAAAAAGACTTTGTCTTAAATCAATCCACCGGCCATCACAGTGATGGCAAAAGGTTTAACTTTGTTGAACTGAAAACAAATAATGTTGATGACTTGAGCTTTCGTGAACTCGCAGAATCCGGAACTGAAAAGAAAAAGAGTTGCGGATCGAAAACAGATCACAGCAAAAAACTGGCTGATGTGGCCGGGATGATCAAAAAAAGAGCTGCACTCAGTGACTGCAGCAGGGCCAGGCTGCTGATTCTCTGGTACGGTTATGGCCGGGGGGAAATGCTGGCTGAACCGCTGCCGGTTCCTGAGGGTGGTGAAATGTGTTTTAGTTTAAATTCTGCCCTTAACTACTATCTGCTGCGGATTTTAAAACGGGAAAACTTCGTGATAAATGAGAGCCGACTGGATATCAAGGAAATCAATACCCGGGAGGATAAAATTGCTGCTGAGTTTTTAAAGAGACTGAATCAGAGCAGAAGATTGCAGGTTTTTATTTTTGGAGATGAATTCGGGGGTGAAAACGAGCCCGCGGGCAAAGAGGACTTGAAAATGAGAGCCCGCGAAAATTTTCAGCCGGAAAGAGATTTTATCGGTGTGGGGCCAATCGGCTACCCGTCTGATTACTGTGAAAAACATGATCTGCCGGTGGTTTTCAACGCTTCTTTTTTTCTATTCGAGTCCGAGGATCACAAAAACCCCTATTCTCTGCTGGGAGAACATTATAATCTCTGGCTGCATGAAGAGAAGATAAAAAGCCCTCCTCTTTATAACAGGACAGCTTTTATGCGTTCCCGTGCAGGTTTCTGGCAGTTAAAACGTCTTTCGCTGCAGGATATGGGTATCGATTTGGCCGGGAAGAGCTTTGCTCTCGATAAATTCTTCCTGAATCCAGCCGATCCTGACGCCGATTATGTCCTTTACAACCGCTGTTTTGGCGTGGAAAGATTTGGTCACACGATAAAATACACACCCGAAAAGCCGGGGAGCTTTCATTATATAATAGTCGGAGATAGAGTTTTAGGCTGTGCTGAAGGCGGGGGAGCACCCATTCCTCAGAATGGGTTCGTGCTGGCTTTGCCGCGGGAGGAGATAAAGCCCGCCGGGGCTTTTGGAGAGCGGCTGGATTATCATTTTCTATCCGGTGAAAAGTATACAGAAGGGATTCAGAACGGACCGGCTTTGCTCAAAGAAGGAAAAAATCTGGTCGAAAAAGATATTCTATCGGAGGAGGAATTCTTTCCCTCTCATATCTCCTGTCGGAAGGATGACTGCGGAGTGGTGCCCACCGATTTTGCCTACGATGTCGATAAGACCCGGGCAGCCCGTCTGATGCTGGGTATTACCCGCAAAAATGAACTGGGCATAATTGCAGTAGAAGGCCAGTCTCTGGCAGTGGAATCTGCCGGAAATGGTATGTCGGATGGAGCAACCCTGGCCGAAATGGCCGGTCTGGCTCAGGAGCGCAATTATCGCTGTGCTCTCAACCTCGACGGTGGAGGTTCTACCAATCTTTTGTTCGACTGTCAGCCCCTGATCGAGAGAGCGGCGGTCATGGGCAGCGACAGGAGAGGAAACGGCGGTGAACGCATGGTGCCTGTGGTAGGGGTGATCGAATAGATATTTTTAAGGTTCTTCTTGTTATCAGTTGATAGATATCGTATAAGATCACTATCATGATAATAATGGCCGAAAACAAAATTTAAAGCAGAAAAATTTCATTGTGAACGAAGCTTTATATCTTCCAGTATGACTAAATAAGTATTTTCGACGCATCTGTCTACCGACTGAAGACAGGAAGATCCATTTTTAAAATATTAATTGCAGAGGTGGAAGCATGATAGAATTTGGTACCGGCGGCTGGAGGGCCATCATAGCTGAGGATTTCACCTTTTATAATGTCAAAAGAGTCGGCAAAGCACTGGCCGCCTATATCAGAGAGAATGATTACAGGGAAAAGATGGTGGTGGGACATGATTTTCGCTTTCTTTCCGGGAGGTTTTCCCGGGCTCTGGCGGAATCGCTGGCAGATGAGGGGATAGAGGTTTTATTTATGGATGAGGCTGCCCCCACTCCCATGGTTATGCTGGCTGTAGACGAAGAGGGTCTTGATCTGGGGGCTTCGGTCACGGCCTCTCATAATCCGCCGGAGTACAACGGTATAAAGGTTTTTGTCGAAGGAGGCAGAGATGCTCCGGAGGATGTTACGGACAGACTGGAGGAAATAGTCCAGGGGATGGATGATTTTGCTTATACGCGCGGTCATTTTTTCGATCTGATCGAAAAAGGAAAAATTTCTTATTATAACAACAAAAACGAATATATCGATTCACTGCTGGAACAGGTCGATCAGGACATAATCAGGGAGAAAAACTTCAAAATATTATTCAATCCCATGTTTGGCGTGGCCCGGGATATCATGATGATGTGTCTTTCCACGCTGCGCTGCTATGTCGATACCATCAACGATTATCGGGACACCATGTTTGGACTCGATATGCCGGCGCCCGAACAGGGCAGCCTGGGGGATATGGAGTTTCAGCTGGAGAAAAATGATTACGATCTGGGTATAGCCACCGATGGTGACTCGGACAGAATGGCTCTTCTGGATGAAAGCGGGAGATATGTCTCCCCCAATAAAATCCTCACTCTTCTGTACTATTATCTGCAGGAATACCGGGATGAAAGCGGCGGCGTGGTGCGCAATGTAGCCACCACCCATGTTCTCGACCGCATGGCCGAACACTACGGCGAGCAAGCCGTGGAGGTGCCGGTGGGTTTTAAACATATTGTCAGGGCTATGGATGAGGAGGATCTGCTTCTGGGCGGTGAAAGCAGCGGCGGGTTGAAGTTGAGAGGTCATATAAACGGAAAGGATGGCATACTTTCGGCCATGCTGGCCGTGGAGATGATAGCCCGCACAGGTCTGAAGATAGGTGAGCTGCTGGAGGAAATCAGGCATAAATTCGGCAGCTTTAAATTTTTTGCCGGCAATTATGAATACAGTCAGGATGAACGCCAGAAATTGAGAGAGAAATTTTTTGCTGAAAAGCATGTGCCTAATTTCGACCGGGAGCTGGAATGTGTATCCTATAAGGACGGGGTGAAATATAATTTTAAAGACAGCACCTGGCTTTCCATTCGTTTTTCCGGCACCGAGCCGCTGCTGCGTGTATACATGGAGATGAAGAGCAGAGAGGGAATTGGAGAGATTCTGGAAGTTCTGGCCCGGGATGACAGGCTTGCGCTGGAAGACTTTGATAAGTTGAAAGAGCAGATAAGATAAAGTCAGGAGAGACAATTTGGCAGCCAGAAGTAAACTATCTGGAGCGAGGGTAGATATGGGGGCTTAGATATGGGGGCTTTATTTTATGAAAACGACCGAATCTGGAAATGAAGGCGAGGTTAAACAGGGACTTATTCTGGCAGCTGGAAGGGGGACCAGGCTGGGGGATATTACTGCTGATAAACCCAAGCCGCTGGTGGAGATAAATGAAAAACCCATGCTGGAGTGGACACTACGGGGTTTTAGCTCTGCCGGGATCGAGAGAGCTGTGCTGGTCATAGGTTATAAAGGAGAGATGATCAGAGAAAAGTTTGCCGCCGGAGATAATCTTGATCTGAATATAGATTACGTTGAACAGGATCTCGACAGTTACGGCACGGCAGCGGCTGTGGCCCAGGCCCGCCCCGCGCCGCGAGATAAACCCTTTATGCTTAGCTATGGAGATATTATAACTTCTTATGCCAATTATGAGCGGCTGATTGCGCATTATTGCGAGAGCAAAAAACCTGTCATGCTGCTCAGCTGGAATGAAAAGATCAGCCAGGGAGGACTGGTGTGTCAGGACAGCAAAGGTCGTGTACAGAAAATTGAAGAAAAGCCGGATGTGGAAGGCGGAGGCTGGAACAGTGCCGGTGTTTTTGTGCTGCTCCCGGAGATATTTCATCTGCTGGAGTAAGTGGAAAAATCGGAGCGGGATGAATATGAACTGCCAGAAGCTGTCAATCTCATGCTGGAAACAGGCAGACAGCTGATCGGCTGCCGGGCTGAGGGCCTCTGGCGTGATGTGGGTCGCAGAGAGGATCTGGAATGGCTGGAAGATCGGCTTCAGTAACGTGATTTTCATCAAAGTATCTAAATTTCACCAGCGGTTGTGGAGAAGATCCATAAACATGAATAGCAAAAAGTTATTTGTTATTTTTTGCACGATCTCTTTATCTGTGTTATAATTGCAAATGGTTAATATAAAAAATTCAAAAAAATTAATTTTTCAGCAAAATTTTGTTTAGGTTAGAATCAGTCAATATTTAGGAGGAGGAGGTATATTTCATGTCCTGTCAATGTGGTGAGCAAACTGAAAGCATGGAAAAGTATTTGCAGCCTCTGGAGGAGATTTTAAAAAAATATGATGAAGGCAAAAATAGAGAACAAAATTTTAAGACTGAAATTAAAACAAACCAGGAAAAACATTTAATTCCAATTTTGCAGGAAGCTCAGGATGAATATGGGTATCTGCCTCAGGAAGTTTTGAGTAGAATTGCCGGTTATCTTGATCTATCTTCAGGCGAAGTATATGGTGTAGTAACTTTTTATACTCAATTTCACCTTCAGCCTCGCGGAAAATATATTATACAGGTATGCACTGGAACTGCCTGTCATGTGCGAGGGGCATCAGAAATAGTGAAGAAAATGGAAGAGGAGCTGGGAATCTGCAGTGGAGAAACTACGGATGATTTGAAGTTTACTTTATCTTCAGTAGCCTGCATAGGTGCATGTGGCCTGGCCCCTGTTATTATGATAAACGATGAGACACATGGTCGTTTGAGCCCGGATCAGGTACCAGAAATTCTCGGGCAGTACGATTAATGCGAGAATTGGCCCTTCATTTGCTGGATATTGCTCAAAATTCTGTTCGGGCCGGAGCTGAACAAATAACTATTGAAATAAAGGAAAACATATCGGAAAATATTCTGCTGATTAAAATTTCAGATGATGGTCAGGGTATGGATCCAGAGAGGGTAGAAGAGGTCGTAGACCCTTTTGTAACTACCCGAAATACCAGGGAAGTAGGGCTGGGGCTTTCTTTACTTAAAGCAACTGCTGAAAACTGTGAAGGACGGCTGAGTATAGAAGCTCACCCCGGAGAAGGAACAGAAGTAAGTGCTGAATTTATGTATGATCATATAGATCGTCCTCCTCTGGGTTCAATAGCTGAAACTCTGGTTTCAATAATAGCGGTCGCCCCCGGTTTGGAAGTTATTTATCAACATAAAAAAGGTCAGCAGAAGTTTAGCTTTACTACTTCGGAAGTCAAAAAACAGTTAGGAGAAGTTGATATCCGGGAACCGAAAATATTAAATTGGCTGGAAGAGTATATTAGAGAACAGACTGCTGAAGTTAGAAGCTGATTGCTAACTGATAATTTACTCTGTAAAGCTGACACATATTTTTATGGAGGTGGGGATATTGAAATCATTAGAAGAGTTGAGAGAATTGCGTGAAGAAGTAAAAAAAGAGATGAAAAATAGATCGCGGAAAGAGAAGCCCGAAATCATAATTGGTATGGGTACCTGCGGTATATCTGCAGGCGCGCGGGAAATTTTAAAAACCGTACTGGATGAAATAGAAAAAAGAGATCTGGACGTGTCGGTGACCCAGACCGGCTGTATAGGGATGTGTGAGAAAGAGCCGCTAATGGATGTCAAACTCCCGGAGAAGAGCAGAATTACATATGGTCAACTGGATCCTGAAGATGTGCAGAGTATAATTGTACAGCATGTTATTAATGGAAAAATCGTGGAAGATTTGGCTGTAGCTCGTCTGAACAATTAATTCTTCTAATTATCGGATCTTCTTGTCTTCAGTTGGTAAATAGGGGTCTCAAAAAAACTTATTTAATTATACTGGAAGATATAAAGCTTCGTTCACAATGAAATTTTTCTTTGCTTTAAGCTTAGTTTTCGGCCAAAAAATTGCGCTCCCTTCGCGAGAGCTCT